>JANPCU010000096.1:0-36755 GCA_031431195.1 Planctomycetota bacterium
GAGATGTACGACGGACGTCCTCGTCCGTCGCTCCCCGAGGTGTTCCACACGGACGGACGAAGACGTCCGTCCTACGAAATGTCTCATGGATTCCCGCGTGAAGTATCGCTCACGAACTTGGCTTCTTCGCCACAGCTCGGACACACGATGCACGTCTCTTGATAACCTGTTTCGCGAAGCGAATTATCTCACACAGTTGCGATCGTGGAGTGCGATGTCGATCCCATCCGCTCCCCACCGATGCACCGCATCTCGCATCAAAAACTCCGTCTCCCCGAAGAGCTGCCGGTTCGCCTGGCTCGCCATCAGCTGCGACAAGTACCGCACCGTCGCCTGCGCCTTGGCGGACAAGATGTCCGCGATCTGCTCCGCCTCGTCCGCCTGCTCCGGCGTCAATTTAATCTCCGGTAACGCACGCCTGATTTCATCCTCCCTGGACAACCCCGCGAGCCGCCCAAAGCCACTCCGTTCGAGGCCTTCCGGCTCGCTAAACACCATCCTCCCCCCGCCAGACAGAAATATCACCGACTTTCCTGAGGCACACACGCTGTGGAAGGCCGTGGAAAGGCTACCCACACTCACCTTGCCCGGATCACTTGTACCAACTGTCGGCAATCGGAGAACAGTCCTGCCCATTCCAGTCATCACAACGCAGAATGCCGAACCGACTGGCATGGGTGAAGAAACCCCGCCGAACCCAGTAAAAAACCCCGCATCGCAGGGTTTGCGAGCGGGGGATGGGGAATGCACCTGGCAGAACTCGAATCTGCGACCTCATCCATGTCAAGGATGCGCTCTAACCAACTGAGCTACAGGAGCGTGATCGGTACGCGAGGCACCGAGAACGGAACATTATGCCGCATTTCGAAGATCGTCAAGCGCGGAGCCGGAAATGGACGGGGGCTTGTGACGGAATTTGCAGCCAGGGGCGGAGGATCGGCAGAGTCGTGCGGGTCGGTGCCGTGCGAAAACTTCCGAAGTCTCGGAAGACTTCGGAAGTTTGGCGATGGGGTGTTTCGTGTGAGTGTCCCTTACTCCAATCGCATCAACACGAATTTCAGGTAGCGGAACTCTGGGCAGACCAGCGGGGCGGGGTGGTCCCAGGGCTGGCTGGTGATGCTCAGGACGGTGCCTCGGCGGCGGGCTTCGGAGACGGCTTCCTCGTTGATTTCCAGGAAGGTCGACTCGGGGATGTGGCTGGAGCAGGAGGCTGTGGCTAGCAGGCCGCCGCGCTGGGTCGCCTTGGCACTGGCGGCGATCAGCTTGCGGTAGGCGGCGATGGCCTGCGGCACGGACGACTCCGAAGGCGCGAACGAGGGCGGGTCGCAAATCACGATGTCCCAGAGTTCCCGGCGGGCTTGGGCGGCTGCGAGGAACTCGAACACGTCCTCGGCAAATCCGGCGTGCTGAGCGGGGGCGAGGCCGTTGAGTTCCCAGTGCGACTGGGCCATCGCGATCGCGGGTTTGGCGAGGTCGACGCTGGTGACATGCTTCGCCCCCCCGAGCCCCGCTGCGACCGAGAACCCGCCGGTGTACGCGAACAGGTTCAGTACCCGCTGGTTCTGGGAGAGGTCACGAATCAGGCGGCGGTTCTCGCGCTGGTCGAGGAAGAACCCGGTCTTCTGGCCCTTCACGATGTCGGCGGTCCACTGGATGCCGTGTTCCAGGAAGCGGGCGATGTTCTCGGGGGGCAATGACCCGTGTAGCAGAGTCCCCGTAGCCCCGCGATCGCGCGACCGCAGCCACACGCCCTCTAACGACAATATCTGGGCAAGGTACGCCGCGATCCCGCTAGCGTTCCAGAACCCACTCGGCCCGGCTCCGTCGAGCTGCATCACGGCGTATGGGCCGTAGAGATCAACGACTAGTCCGGGGACGTTGTCGCCCTCGCCGTGCAGGAGCCGATAGCCCGTGGTGTCGGCAGACAGCGACCGTTTGCGCCACTGGATGGCGCGGTCGATACGGCGACGCGCCCAATCATCATTCAGCGGCTTCTCGTCGAGTTCGCAGGCTCGGAACGCGATCGGGCATTGCGGGTCGTAGTAGCCGCGAGCGACCTCGCGCCCCTTGGTATTGTCCTGCAAGATCGCCCATGACCCCGCAGGAGCAGGCGGCAGGGTTCGCAGCCCCTCGGCATACACCCACGGGTGGCCGCGCTTGACCGTACGGACTAGATCACGCGACATGCGCAGGATCACCGGCTCGCGCGATGAGGATCTCAAAAGGGAATCTTCGTGCATTCAATTCCAGTAGGTCGTGCGGGATGCGAGACGCGGAGCGACATCGCCAATTGTCGCTCATGCCGTTCCGCGACTGAGACACCCCATTATTCAAGGAATAGTGGGGTTTTGCGTATGGCGGTGCGGAAGTCAGTGCAGTTTGGACCATATTACCGCAAGAGGTTCAGAGGGCAATCCTCAAGCTGGCTTGGTTGATCGAGTGTAGCGGGCGGGTCACAAGAGTTACCGGGTTCCCGGCGGGTCAGTTGCCCTAGTCCTCCACGGCCGAACTTTTGCACCATGAGATTGTCGGCTTGTCGGTTTTGACTTTGGACATCCAACGAGTTCTGCGGTCGGGTGGGTGGAAGGTGGCGCGGGGGAGTTTGGTGGTTGGTTTGCCGGTGCAGGTCCCGCGGAAGGGGTGGGACATCGTGCAGGACCTCCGCTGCTAACACGACAGCGCACGATCAAAAATCGCAAAAGATTCTACGACTCGCGAGTCGTGAAGGTGCGGGGGCTTTTGGGGGAAGGAGGTCAAGGATGACCGCTGAGGAATTGATGTCAGAGGGGCCTATTTTGGCCGAGTATATAGACGAATATAATTACGTATATATGGACTAGTTTCGGGACTGCTTTGGGCGGTCGGAGGCGCGCGGCAAAGTGGCGACCTATGTGCGGGGGCAGCTGGGGGAGTTGCCGCGGAAGAGTGTGGAGCCGATGGCCTTGGCGGCGGGGATGAAGCCGCGCACGTTGCAGGAGTTTCTGGCGAGTGATGAGTGGGATGAAGTGCGATTGCAATCGCACGTGCATCGACTGTTGCTGCGGGGTCATACTGCGGACTCACCCTGCAGTACCGCCAACGCCGCAACGCCCCAGCCCACACCTCGCACACGAAAACCCGCCGCCAAGTCCTCACCGACCTCGGCTACCCCATTGACCAACCGCGCCCGAGTAAACGACAACCGTGCGCTGTCGTGTTAGTTCGTGAGCGGCAAGAGCGTTTGTTCCGGAACCAGTTCGGAGAACGCACGACCGAAGCTCTACTTCACGCGGGCCAGATGGAGACGTACGACGGACGTCCTCGTCCGTCGCTCCCCGAGGTGTTCCACACGGACGGACAAGGATGTCCGTCCGACGAAATGTCTGATGTCTCCCCGCGCGAAGTATAACTCCAGACTGCCCGGAAGCATCTCGGATGCGAGTGCGTGACTGGGGCTTCTTTTCGTTTCGACACGCCGAGATGATTCTCTGTCGAACCTGATTCAACTTCCTTTCTTCCTTGGCTCGCTTCGCCTGATCCTTGGCCCGCTCCCGGCTGGTTACGCTGGCAGACTCTGACAGGCTGCACACGTCAAACGACCACTCCCGCTCATCGAATAGGATTCGCTTGCCACCAGCTTGGCCTTCACGACCGCCGTCTGTGATGCACAAGTCGTGCTTGCCATCCCATCCGTACTCGACATTCCGACCGACAAGCCACCATTGACCGCAGCTCTCAGCGATGCCCGCCTCAGTCATATCATCGAGGGCCGGGGGACTCCCGTACTACGACGGCAACAAAGTCATCGAGAAGTCGGGAGCCGAGGCGGTGATCCCGCAGCAGAAGAACCGCAACGTACAACGTGAGTACGACCAGCATCTGGACCCGTAACGCAACCCGATCGAACGCCTGTTCGGGACGCTGAAACAGTGCCGCCGGATCGCCACTCGCTACGAGAAAACCTCCCGCAACGACTTGGCGTTTCTGCATTTTGCAGCGACGATGATCCTGCTGGCATGATTGAGCAACACGGGCTAGGATGGCTAGTTCTCGATGCGCGGCCCGAGGGTTTCTCCATTGATGTCCCATCAATTTCCTGTTCCGAAAATGTCGTGGTGGATCGCTCTTGCATGGTTGAGCCTGCTCCTCGATCCGCACTTGGTGACTGCCGAAGTCCCCGCTGTCACAGCACTCTTTCCAGCGGGCGTGCAGGCCGGGCAATCCGTGATGGTCAAGTTGCAGGGAACGGTCGGGACGGCTCCCGTAGAGGTCTGGACCGACCGTCCCGACTTGTCGATCCAGGCGACCGAGAAACCCGATGAGTTCACGTTTGCCGCCACAGCGGACGCTCGCCCCGGGGTCGCCTGGCTCCGCTGGCACAACGCCGAGGGGGCCAGTGATCTGCGGCCCTTCGTGATCGGCACATTGCCCGAAATCACCGAGGTCGAGCCGAATAATGCGACCAATGAGGCGCAAAGAGTTTCGGCCTTACCCGTGATCGTCAACGGCTCGCTGCACAAGGGTGGTGAGCTCGACACCTTTGCCGTGACACTTCAGGCGGGCGAAACACTGGTCGCTTCCGTCGAGGCCAACCGCACGCTGCCATCGCCGATGGATGCGGTGCTGCAACTCGTGGACACCCAGGGTTTCGTCATCGAGCAGAACGATGACTGGCTGGCGAACGACCCGCAGATCGTCTGGACGGCCCCAGCCCATGGCACATGGCTGATCCGCCTCTTCACGTTTCCGTCAGCCCCCGATTCCACGATCCAATATGCTGGGGGAGCCAACGACATCTACCGGCTCTTGTTGACGACAGGGCCTGTCATCCATCACGTTGTCCCACTCCTCCAGCAAGCTGGTGAAGTGACCCCGCGCGGCTGGAACTTACCCGCTGAGAAGCTCTCTCTGACCGGCGATCTCCCGACACTACGACTCTCCTCCTTCTCCAACGGCATCCCCGCCGCCAGCACGTTTTCGATCGATCACCTGCCCGTGTCGAATGACACTGTGGTGATCGAAGACGCCGCCGCCGTGCAGATGTTGACCATACCGTCGTCCGTAACCGGCACCATCGAAGCCCCCGGAGATATTGATCGCTACCAGTTCTTCGGCATGAAGGGACAAAACCTACGCTTCCGGACCACGACCAATCCGCTCGGATCCCCGCTAGACCCGGTTGTGCGGTTCCTCAATTCGACGGGGGAGGTCGTCACCGTTCAGGATGACGCCGGAGGACTGGTCGACCCCGACTTCAACATCGTCATCCCTGTGGATGACAACTATACCGTCGAGGTGTCCGACCGTTACCAGGCCGGGAGCGAGTGGCACTTCTACGCGCTCACTCTTCAGCCCGAGGTTCCCGATCTGGAACTCTCAGTGGGGGGCAATCGCTTCACCCTGGATCACGCGAAGCCACTCGAAATCCCCGTCACCATCAACCGTCTGACCGGTCTGAATGTCCCGATTCAATTCACCGTCGAGGGACTCCCCGCAGGTGTCACGTTCGAACCAGTCGAGTCTAAGCCCGAGGGCGATACTGCCAAAGCTGTCGCCCTGAAACTCTCTGTCGCCGCTGACGCAGCTGCGGCACGGGGACCGATACAGATCATCGGGCGAACGACCGGACCCGACTTAGTTCGTCGGGCCACAGCCCCGATCGAGGGCGTGAAGGCCGTCACTCAACAGCTGTGGATTACGCTGCCCGCGAAGTAATGGCTGTCTCAAGCTCCCTCCCGCCCAGTTCATACTGCTCAGCTGAATGAGAGCAGTTTCATAATTCGTGTTCAGTCCGGAAAAGTGGAACACGAATCGGCACTGATCGACACGAATCGGAACAGAATTCGCTTCGAATCGGATCAGTGAAGATTCGTGTTCCAATCCCCTCTCCATCCGCATATTTATACTTCGCGCGGTGAGAAATGAGACATTTCGTAGGACGGACGTCCTCGTCCGTCCGTGTAGAGGACACCGAGGAGCGACGGACGAGGACGTCCGTCGTACGCCTCAATCTCGCCGTGTGAAGTATAACTGAAGACCAATTCTGAAAGATCCCGAATGCCCCGTCACGTCTTGGAATTCGGGTTCACCTCCCGCCAAGCAGGGCTCAACCCGAATTCCAAGCCTTGACGGGGCACTCGGGGTGATGCGCATCAGATCACTCATCCGTCGTGCCGCACCACTCTGTTCAAATCGCCGTTGCCGCAGTCAAGCAACTGATTGTTGCGACATTCACTCCAGTTGCAGGGCGAGGGCGGGCGTACTGGATAACTTCCACGATCCCGTGGATTCGTGTGATCTATCCGGAACTTTTACTCGTTCAAGGTGGTGTCGTCCCCCCTCCCCTGGAGAGACATACACCATGTCACTGCTCATCCAAATCATGATTGGGTTTGGAGCCAGCCTATTCTTTTGCTGGCTGATCTTTGCTCACGCCTCACCCGCGGCAGCCCGCATTTCCTCGCAGGACGATCTGATCGATCCCACGAATTCGTATCAGATTGGATACCTGGTCGGTATGACGGGAGGCACTGTGTCCGATCCGATCGTGATCGGCGACGCTTTGAAGCAGTTCGAACAGACCCACGGGTACAGGCCCACTCTGCGGGACGCTGCGGCTATTGTGGGACACATGCACGCCACTCGGTAACGAGAGATGCAGATGAAGCCATTCAGCTGTCAGGGGCGCGCATGGGCTCTGCCGCATCCATGACGATTTCCTGATAAGATCCACCTCCGAGACCTCAGTGCGAGTCTCCTCCGCCCTCAGACTCTTTGAAAGCCGATGTCCCTGATGAACCCGGAAGCGACAGCTTATCACGAGGCGGGGCATGCGGTGATCGCGCTGGTACTGGGCCGGTCGGTCCAACGGGTGAGCGTCTTGCCTAAACTGGATACTCTGGGCCGCTGTGAGTTTCAAAAGGGACGGACTCGGCCCAGCGAAGATTGGCTCGAACGAGAGATTTTAATCTCGCTAGCGGGGCTGGCCGCCGAGGCGCGACACACGGGGCAGTATGCCTGGGACGGGGCAGCGCGGGATTTGCAAATGGTGAAGCGATTGGCCACTCAACGGGCCGGTGAGCGACACGTGGAGCGATTGCAGAAGCGGTTGCTGTCCAAGGTCGAGCACATGCTGTCTCAACCCGAGAACTGGAAAGCTGTCGAGTTGATTGTCGCGGAACTCCTTCGCAGCGAGACGATCAGTGGGCGGACCGCTGTGCATCTGTTTGAGCAAGGGAAAGCGTATGCTGACGATCTACATTGATGCCGATGCGTGTCCCGTCAAAGACGAGATCTATCGTGTGGCCTTGCGTTACAAGATGCCGGTCAAAGTCGTCGCCAACAACTGGATGCGAGTCCCCAACAGCCCGCTCATCGAACTGGTCGTGCGCAGTGAGGTGGGGCTGAATATCGTGGATGATTGGATCGCCGAGCAATCGGGACTGGGCGATATCGTGGTGACTTCGGATATCCCGCTGGCGGCGCGCTGCGTGGCGAAGCAAGCGCGCGTCCTCGATCCCAAGGGGCGGGTCTTCACCGATGCGGACATTGGCGAGACGCTCGCCATGCGCGACCTGTTCGACGGTCTGCGCCAAACGGGTGCGATCACTGGCGGACCCCGACCGATGGCGGGTCGGGATGTCTCGAAGTTCTTGTCCAAGCTGGATGAATTGATCAACGTCGTGAAACGGATCAAGGCGAAACCGCCGACATCTGGTCCTCCAGACTCTGAATGACAGAGGCTGGGCCTGATGTAAACTTCACGCGGCCCAAAATGAGACGTCGCTGCCCCTCGCCAGAGGGCGGGTCCGCGAGCCAATACGCCCACGTTCTGGCGAACGTGGCGACGACCAAATGTCTCATTTCTCGACGCGAGAAGATTAAAACGCAGAGGGCCAGCGCGGCGTAGCCGCGATCGAACACGAATGCCCCGAAGGATGGCCGCAAGAAACTCAAACAGCGCAAAACGGACGGTCCGTCCTCTTTTGCGCTTGTCGAGTTTCTTGCGGCCAGGTCCTCGCCGTGTGGCCACCGAGGAGGTTTGGGAAAGTCGCTCGAAGTTTGCGCAGCGCACAAACATTCTCGGTGTCCACTCTCCGGTGAAGATCAGACCCCGATGATTGGTCCACAGATTTCACAGCGCAGGCGAGCTGTCATTGTCGAGACACAGGAATGAGGTCACGGACGATTCCCCGGCCATGTCATGCTCCCCCTTCGCGTCCTTGGCGAGCTTGGTGTTCCCGATTCTGACGGCCTCAAGGAACCGGAACTGAACACCAAGGACGCGAAGGACGCGAAGAAGAGAGAGCTTCATCGGCGGGCGGCACAAGAGGCCTCTGAAATTTCTCTCAGCACGCGCGGGCTTCCATCGTTTGCAGTGCGGAGGGCGCGGAGTTCGGAAGGAATGCCTTCCTCCGCGTCCTCCCCGACCTCTGCGTTTCCATTCCCAGGGACTCTCAGGTGGTGATGATTTCGGCCATCCGTGACCGGCTGCACGAATCGGATGACAAAGTGCGTCTCGCACTCACAATGCCTCACTTCTCGGAAATCCCTCTGGAGGCGTTTCGGCTTGTACTGCTAGGATGTGATTTCTGGCCGTTCGCCGTGTCGGACGGGCAAGGATGCCCGCATCCCGAGACACGGGCTCACCTCACCGTGGGCTCGCCGTTCGGCTGCACTCCGTGGAAGGATCCGTCGGTGCCACATCGCATCAACTCCCTGTTTATTGCCTGTCTGAGCCTCTGCTGGGGGGCCCAGATTGCCTGGGCACAAACTCCCAGCCCCCGCCCCGCGACGGGCAGCCCCAGGCCACCGGCGAAAAAGTCGTCAATCCCCGCGATGGAGGAAGCTCCGCCCCGCTCCACCCTGCCGCGCATCGCCCGGGAACCCGCCGGTCGGGCCGGAATGCCCAACGAATCGGCAGAAACGACCGATCCCGGCATTGCCCCGATGCAGGCTGGACCGCGCCAATTTGGACCGCAACAGCGAGCTATGCAGGGACCAGCTCCCCAGCCTGCCGGAGATGAGGGCGAAGAGGCACAAGTGATCTTTCAGCCGATCTCAGAAGAGATGAAGGCCGTTCTCCTCGACTGGGAAAATAATACCAAGAACATCACGTCACTCTCCTGCCCGATCACGCGGTTCGAATTTGATATGGTCTTCGCGAAAGAGACTCGTTCGGTGGGCAAGGTCTACTTCCAGAATCCCGACATGGGGCGGATCGACTTCTCTCCCGCCGACGAGACTCTCTTAGCCAAGACCGCAGGCCGAATTGATGCCGAAGGACGCCCCTTTAAAGTCATCGCCGGACCAGAGTCGAAATGGATCTGCACGGGCAAGAAGATCTACATTCTCGACATGCTGAGCAAGCAGTACGACTCCATCGTGATTCCTCCGCAAAACCAGGGGCAGAACATCTCCCGCAGCCCGTTGCCGTTCATCTTCGGCATGAAGGCCGAGGATGCCATGCAACGCTTCCACATGCGGTTCGGAGAATTCCACAACCCCGATGGCACTCTCATGGGCAAGAATGGCAAGAAGCTGCGTCCCGGAATTCATATCGTCGCGAACCCAAAAATGTTGAACGAGGGCCGTGAGTATCGAGAAGCGCATGTCATCCTTGATCCCGAGACGTTTCTGCCGATGAACCTCCGGACTCTCGATCCCGTTGGGAATAAAGAGACTGTCTACAGCTTCGATCAAAGTGCCCTCAAGGTCGGCGTCAAATGGGGTCTGTCGAACCCCTTCCGCGATCCGATCCTTCCCGGCTGGACCGAAATGAAGCACGGCAACGCCGATGCCCAGTCGCCAATTCGCCAGACTCAAAACACCATGAAGTAAGCCTCGTACCGCGCCATACTTCCGAAGTCTTCGCAGCGCCACTTGGGAGATGGTCCAAGCCAACCTGTTTACCTCGTGGGAGTTAAACAGAAGGTCGCGAAGGGAGAATTATTCCTTCGAACTTCTATGGCTGCCTTGGCACTGCAAGCCATTCTGTTTACCTGTGGTGAGAGTATTTTATATTTCTCTCGGGGAGCACTGAGGCATTTCGTAGGACGGACGTCCTCGTCCGTCCGTGCGGAAAGCCTCGCAGAGCGACGGACGAGGACGTCAGTCGTACGCCTCAAGCCGTCCCGCGTGAAGTATTGTGATACACACAGACGCGAGGACATCGGTTCAGGATAGCGTCCAACAGCGCGGTGCAGTTGCGAAAACGCCCTTCGCCAGCGTAATCTCACGCCAAGTCTCGGAGGGAGCGCGAGCCTGGGTCGGGTTCGGTTCTCCGGTCAACTTTGAAAAGGGAGTTTGGCATGCGCGCACGTCGTTTGTCGTTTCTCGTGGCGCTAGTCGCCGTGATCGGCCTCGGCATGGGCTGGGGGTATGGACAGGGGCAGACTCGAAAGCCCGCCGCCGCTGCGGTGGCCACCGAGACACTGCTCCCCGAGGACAGCGTTCTGCTCGTTCGTGTCGACGGCTCGCTGCTGCACGAGGAAGCCTTCAAGAAGACAGCTGCGTACGATGCACTCTACAAAAGCGGCTTGGTTGGAGCCTTCGAGAAGACCTTCAACCGGGCCAAGGGGATGGCCGGTCCGTTGCCCGTTAAGCCGTATCTGGATGCTGTGAAGTTCATCACCGAGAAGGGCCTTTCCATCGCCGTCTCACCCGGAATGGGGGACCAGGGGCCACAGCCGTGGGGCGTGGTCGTCCTGCATGAGGGAGCCTCGCTCGGCAAAGTCCTGGAAAGCATCGTTCAGCTGGGAGGCAACGGACAGCTGAAGGCGGAAAAGAAAACGATCGACAAGCGGTCGGTCATGCGGATGGACATTCCGGACTCTCCCGGCGTCGAAGTCGGCTGGTGGGCGGAAGGAAAACACCTTGTCGTCGCAGTCGGGATCAACGGCATCGCTCAGGCGATCGAGGTCGCCGATGGGAAGACTCCCAACGTCACAGCCAATCCACTGTGGACCAAATACAGCCAGGCGACCGAGAGCGAGATGACCTCGTTCGCGTGGCTGAACGTGGTCCCCTTGCGCGTGATCTTCGGCGGCATGCCGGTGCCGACACAGAACCAAGACAAGCCCACGACTGTTCAGGAACTGCTGATTGTCCTCGGGCTGGATAACCTGAATTCGATCGGGATGCAGGCGGGGATCAAGGACCGCTCGTTGACCTCACTGACCTCAATCGATGCCCCGGGCGAGCGACGCGGATTGCTGTCGCTGCTTGATCAGGAGCCGATGACGCTCAAGGATCTGCCGCCGCTGCCACAGCAGCTGAGTTCGTTCATGGCCTACAGCTTTGACAGTGCCCAGGCCGTGCAGACCCTGTACGACACCGCTGTCGATCTGGAGGCGGTCATGTCGCCGGACACCGCGAATGTCGAATCCGCGCGAGCCATGGCGAAGGACCAGTTGGGAATGGATGTGATCGACGATCTGCTCACCGGCTTGGGAAATGTGACCTGCGTTTACAACGACGAAGCCCAGACTGGGTTTGGCATCGCTCCGGCCTTGCTGGTGGAGGTCCAGGATGCGGAAAAGCTGAACACCGCCCTCGAGCGACTGCTCGTCGAGATGTTGCCCCAGGTCTCGCAGGGAAATGCCAAGGGGGTCATGAAAGAGAAAGACGGCACGAAGACCTACATCGTTGAGATTCCCCAGGGCGGGTTGTCCCCCACGATCTCGGTCAGTGACCAGTGGATGTGTGTTTCGATCACGCCCCAGCCGGTGATGGCCTTCAACCTGCGCGTGCAGGGGGAACTGGAGTCTTGGGACGTGGCCACCCTTCCGGAAGAAACAACAGTCGCCATTCCGGAGTCGTTCACGGGGCTGACGATCGTGGACCCGACCTCGACCTATCGCATGATTGTGGGGCTGGCTCCGATTGCCGCAGGGGCGGCTCAGGTGGCGATCAGTCAGGCCAGGAATTTTGACTTTGACGGGGAACCGCAGACCCCTCCGCCGGTGATCTTCCAGATGAGCGACCTGCCGCCAGCGGAAATGGTGACGCAATGGCTCTACCCCAACGTGGCCTATTCAGTCGTGGATGAGAACGGGCTGACGACCCGCACGACCAGCTCGGTCCCCGGCCTGCCGATTCCCGGTGGGGACGGGGGAGCAGCGAGCGTTGCGGTGCCAGCAGTGCTGATCGCCCTGCTGCTGCCCGCCGTACAGCAGGCTCGCGAAGCCGCTCGGCGCTCGCAGTCGATGAACAACTTGAAGATGATCGTGCTGGCGATGCACAACTATCACGATACGTTCAACGGTTTTCCAGCGGGCACGGTGGAGAACGATGACCTGGAGGTCGAGGAGCGTCTCAGTTGGATGGTGAGTATCCTGCCCTTCGTGGACCAGGCTCCGCTGTACAACCAGATCGACATGAAGGAGGGGCACGAATCAGCGACGAACTCTCCGTTGCTGATGAATACGATCCCGAGCTATCTCAATCCCGGCCTGTCGGCAGAACCGGGGGCCACCCACTACGTCGGCATCGCGGGGATTACTGAGGAAGGCCCGACCGCCGAACTCCCGAGTAAGATCGCCGGGGTCTTCGGATACAACCGCAAGACGCGGATGGCGGACATCCACGATGGCACCTCCAACACCATGATGGTCGCCGAGTCGACCGGCTACACCGGGCCGTGGGGACAGGGCGGGGCCTCCACAATTCGTGCCTTCACGCAACAGCCGTACTTCAATGGCGTAGACGGCATCGGCGGGCCGTCCCCTGGAAAATGTTGCGTTGCATTTGCGGACGGTTCGGTGCGGATATTGTCCAAGGACATCGATCCGAAGGTTGTGGAGGCCCTCTCGACGATCCAGGGAGGCGAGAACGTCGGCAATGATTTTTGATCCGCGCGGCCTCGCTCTGCGTATGTGAGGTCGAGCCTCGATGCAGCGAACATCTGGCGGCCCCCGACCCCGTGGTTCGGGGGCCGCTGTTATTCCGTGGGATAGGCTTCCAGCCTGTCTTCTCTCACGAATTCATGACAGGCTGGAAGCCTATCCCACGACACCAGGACACCCCCCCGATGCCGGATGAGCCCGATCAATCCGACTCCGAAGAGACCTACCGCTTGGTCGAGGACGAGGAGCCGGAAGACGCCCCCCTCCAGGGCCAGCGGGACCGCGCGGGACGCACCACCGACCAGGGCCAGGCCCGCGTCTTCCCCTGCGAATCGTGCGGGGCCGACCTCGAATTCAGCATCGGCCAGCAACAACTGAAGTGCCCCTACTGCGGTTTTCAGAAGGAGATTGAACTCCGCGAAGACGCCGCCGTCGCGGAGCAGGATTACCACGCGGCCCTTTCGCGTCTGGAGGCTCAGCATGAGCAAGGCCGCCACGACGAAGCGGGCAACCAAGAACTCCACTGCGAGTCCTGCGGCGGAACCGTCATGTTCGAGGGCACCCTCACCAGCACTAGCTGCCCGTGGTGCGATGCCGCCATTCAGCGCGAGAACATCCACACCGCGACGCACCGCATTCCGGTCGATGCGGTGATGCCGTTCCTGATCGAGAAGGACCGCGCTCAGTCCGTCCTCAAGGAGTGGATCAACTCCCGCTGGTTCGCTCCCACCGAGTTTCGGCGGCGCGGCATCGATGGCAAGTTCGACGGGTTCTACCTGCCGTTCTGGACGTACGATTCACTCACCTTCAACGCCTACTCCGGCGAACGCGGCGAGGACTACACTGTCACTGTGGGGTCGGGCAAAAACCGCCGGACAGAGACTCGCACCAGATGGTATCCCGCTGCGGGGAAGTTTCAGCGGTTCTTTGATGATGTATTGATCTGTGCCTGCGATGGGTTGCCACTGGGGCTGGTCGACAAGCTCGAACCGTGGCCGATGGAGCGGCTCTCGCCGTTCACGCAACAGCTGCTGGCCGGGCTGTTCGCGCGGACTTACGACGTGACGCTCGACACCGGATTCGACGAGGCCCGCGAGCGGATGAAGGTCGCCATTGAAAGCGATACCCGTCACCGCATCGGTGGCGACCGGCAACGGATTCACTCCCTGAAGACCCGCCACGACGCCATCACCTTCAAGCATCTACTGCTGCCGGTCTGGATGCTGGCCTACCGCTTCCACGACAAGACCTTTCGCGTCTTTGTGAACGCCGCCACCGGCGAGGTCCAGGGCGAACGCCCCTACAGCTGGGTGAAAATCACGCTACTCGTGCTAGCGATTGTCGCGGCGATCGGAGCCATCTTTGCGATCAAGGCTGCCAGCGACGGGCGCTCGGGTGGGGCCGAGTTCCAGTTCGGGATCACTCTCCCCGTGGGGCACGTTTCCGACGTGCCCGTGCAGATGGCTTCGACGCCCTCCCTCATTCACAAATAGTTCCAAGCAGTGTATCTCCATGCCCACCACACCCGACGCCTGCCCGAAATGCCAAGGCCGGATGCAAGAAGGCTTCACCCTCGACATCGGCCACGGCGGCGCACGCGGAGTGTCTCGCTGGATCGCGGGCTCCCCGGAACCTTCATTCTGGATGGGCACCAAGATCAACGACAAAGAGCAGCATCCCATCCAGAGCTACCGCTGCACCCGCTGCGGCTATCTGGAGTCGTATGCGACCGGCGAGTGACGCCTTCCGCCCGCTGCTACTTCGCCACTTGCGGCGCGTACCCCGGTGCGGCGTACCAGTTCTTCAAACTCGCCCCGTCCTCGGTGTTCCAGATGCGGACTTCGCCATCGTAGCTGCCGGTGGCGAGGCGATTGACCGGACTGAAGCTGAGCGAGTAGACCCAGTCCCCGTGTCCCAAGAACTGCTTGATCTGGGCCGCGTCATTGGCATTGTGTAACCGGGCGGTCTTGTCGGCAGAGCAGCTGAAGACGCGGTTGTCGGGCAGGACCTGCAACCGGAAGACCGCTCCGCCGAAGCCGCCGATCTCGCGGACCTGGGCGGCGTCGGCTGACTTCCAAACGCGGAGGCGATTGTCGGCACCACCCGTGACCACCTGAGCGTTATCGCTCAGCCAGCCGACGGTGTAGACCACATCTCCGTGGGTGTTGAACGTCGTCTGGGCATCGCCGGTTTTCGCGTCGAAGACCTTGGCCGTTTTGTCCCGGCTGGCACTGGCCAGCTTGGTCCCATCGGGCGACCACGCGACATCCATCACCCAGTCGGCATGGTCTTCGATGACCAGCTGCTCGACATAGGTCGCGGCATCGAACACCCGGATCGTGCGGTCCGCTCCGCTCGATGCCAGTCGCGTTCCATCGGGGCTAAAGGCCACCGAGAAGACCGCGTCATCGACCGTCACCAGATCGGCCAGCAAGGCCCCGTCCGCGACGCTGAAGACTTTCACCTCGCCGAGTTGCCCCGGCGTGCCACCGGCGATGGCGATCCGCTGCCCATCCGGAGTGAAGGCGATGTCATGCACTCGCTCGGCGACGTTGGTGATCCGCCGGATGATGACCCCATCCAGCGGGTTATAGAGCAGCACCTCATGATACCCCGAGGACGCCACGATCGAGGCATCCGCGTTGAGGGCCACAGCTGTGACCGGCACCGCCATCGGGTAGGTCTCGGGCGAGATCGGCTGGGAGAGCTTGGGCATGATTTTGATCAGCGGAGCATTCGGGTCGATCCCGGCGTCGAGCTGCGATCCGAGTGCGACCCACTTAGCGATCAAGTCGATCTGCTCCTTGGCCAGCGGGTCGGCGTCCTTGGGCATCGAGCCATCACTAATCTGGCTGCACAGGTTGCCGTCCGCCTTACCCGGTTCCACAGCGGGTCCAGACTCGCCGCCCTTCATGAGAGTCGCGAAGGACTCCATATTCAGCCGCCCCTTGGCCATGCGGGCGTTGTGGCAGGCGATGCAGCGCTGGTGAAAGACCGGGGCGATGTCGCGATTGAAGGAGACCCACTGCCCCATCTCCAAGAGCGTCGACTCGACCAGCCGCTGCTTCCCCAGCCAGCCATCGCGGGCTCCCGTCAGCGCCCCCTGAGCAGCCCCGACTTCGGTCCGGACTGCGACCAGCGACTGGTCGATCTGCGGCAAGCTGGCCATGGCGGTCGCCATCGTCTGCTTCGCGGCCGCGATCGTCGTGGTCATGGTCTTCACGAGGGCATCCGCATCCGTGGCCACTTTCGTGGCGGCATCGGCGGCGACCTTGGCCACTTCGGCCTTCTTCTGGGCGTCGACGAGTACGGCCGCTGCATCAGTGTTGACCTTATCAGCGGCGACCTTGGCTTCGTTGGCCTTGGTGAGGGCTTCTGTCTGTGGGACCAGGGCCTTCTCGGTGTCGGTAAGAGTCTTTGTGGCCTGTTCGATCTCGCGTTTCAGCTTGAGAAGTTGTTGCTCGATCTCGGAGAGCTTGGTATTTGCAGCTGCGGTGGCCTGCTCCGCGGCGACACGCTGCTGAAGGGCGGAATCGGCCTGGGCCTTCTGGTTGGCCAGCTTCTGCTCCGGGGTCGGCGCTGGAGGGGCCACCGGCTCGGCGGGCTTCTCAGCCGGTACGGCGGCCGCATCGGCGGGGGCGGCTGCCGGGGTCGCCGGGACATCATCCGCTCGCACGCCCTGTGGAGTTCCACACAGCCAGCCAGCCAGAACAAAACCCAGCATCCAACACGTGAGAGGAGTCCGGCTCATGAATCGATTCCAGCAAGGCAGGCGGCAACCCGCTTCAGACATTGCGTCCAAGCAGGCCACCCGATGGGGAAATCACGACCTGATCGCCGTCGAGCTTGCCCGACGTGCCAACACCCGTGAACAACAGGCAGGAGCGTCCATCTCATCGAAGTCCGCCGATCCATCAGAATCGTCACATGCCTCATCAAAGTCAAGCTGGAGAGGCTGTGGAAACCCTACGGCTTGTGCTAAATCGGCCCGAGAATCGGAGCTTGACACCCAAAATCCCGGTCTCATCCCAATTGGTTGGTTGAATCGCACGCCCCCCCGCAATATCATTCCCGCCCCACCCTCGGCTCAGCCGATGGGTGAGACGTGCAGCCCACGTGGCGGAATTGGCAGACGCGCTAGCTTCAGGAGCTAGTGTCAGTAATGACGTACAGGTTCAAGTCCTGTCGTGGGCACTCCAAGTGGCGAAAGGACTTACGGCGAATTGCCGTGAGTCCTTTTTTGTTGGTCAGGCCGTTCATAGGCCGTTGGGGGGCAAATTGGGGGGGCAGAATTGGGTTTACGTTGGACCTGAGCCGCTTGCCGTTCAGACGAGAATGTCGAGCGGAGGTCGAAGCATGGCGTGGTTGGAAAACAAGGGACAACGGTTCCTCTTGGTCTTTGGATTGAACGGAGCCCCTTACAAAAAGCTCCTCGATTTGACGGACCCTCGAGAGGCGGAAGCAATCACCGCCAAGGTGGAACGCCGCATCGGGATGCTGGAGCGGGGCGAGTCGCAGCTGCCCGACCCGTCGCAAGTGGCGGATTCGCTGACTGGCGAACTGGAACCGCGTCCGGTCGTCGAACTGCCGACGGGCAAGCCTCTCAGTACTCTTGTGGAGGAGTTCCCCCGACCGCACGGGCGTTTCTCGGCCTTGATCCACCCGTGACGGCACCATTCGCGGACGATGAACTCCGCCTGGCCGAGAATCCGGGCCAGGTCAGTCGTCGAGTAGAACTCCTGAATGACCTTTTGCTGGGCCAGCAGACGCAGCAGGGTGTGTTCGATGCGGTCGAGACGTTGTAGAAGTAAATCAATGTCCAGGGGTTGGCCTCACGATTTGTTGGGACCACCGAGACAGGGGGGACGAGACTCCTTCTCGGGCAGGGACGGGGGCCGCTCTTGCTGGGTCCGGACCTTGACCGCTTTCGCGAGGCAGGTCCAGCAGAGCGGCGTGGTCGTGAGGAATTCATCGATCGACGCAGTGACGCACACGGTCGAGCGTTCGCACCAGACGCAGCTTGCGTCTGGATGCCAGAGTGTCAGCGTGACCAGCCGGGAATTCTCTTTCCAATGAGAGCAGAGACTCACCCGACGGGCGACAGTCGCTCAGGCCGGATGGTCTGTGGGAACGAATCGGTGCGACATCCACGGTGAATGTCCAACTCCCCAGTCAACCGATCTGGGTCGCTGCGTTCACACGCTGCGGGCCACAGATCAGCATTCCACATATTCAGGGAAAATCGCTAGTCTGTTCACGGTCTTGGGCCAAGATCGGTCCCGATGCAGCACCAGCCAAAGGCGGGCGATGAAACGCGAATTGACTCTCGAAACAGCGATCAGTACGTTCGGCGAATCGGTGCGTAAAAAACTCACCAGCGTCGGAGCGACGGGAGAACCCGAGGAGCAACTCCGGACCCCGCTGGACATTCTGATTCGAGAGATCGTCGAGCTGCTCGGGCTGCCGCGAGCGTCGGTGGATGTGATCGGTGAGACGAAGATCTCCGAACTGAAGACCCGACCCGACTTCGCCGTCTTGCGCGCCAAACTGCTGGTCGGCTTTATCGAAGTCAAAGCCCCCGGCAAGGGGGCGGACCCGCGACGCTTCAAAGACCCCCATGACAAAGCCCAGTGGGACAAGCTCAAATCGCTGCCGAATCTGATCTACACGGATGGCAATGCGTTCAGCCTGTGGCACGACGGGGAACTCGTCGCACTCATTCAGTGTGAGGGCGAGATCGAGTCGGCGGCCAAAGCCCTTCGCCCCCCGAGACGCTCCTCAAACTCTTCAACGACTTCCTCCTCTGGGAACCCCAGCCGCCAAGCACCGCCCAACAATTGGCCTCCCAACCCGCCCGCTTGTGCCGCTTCCTGCGGGACGAGGTGGCCGAGCATCTCGCAGCGGGCAGTCCTTCGCTCACGGCCCTGGCCACCGCTTGGCGCAAGATGCTGTTCCCGGATGCGACGGATGAAGTCTTCGCCGACGGGTATGCCCAGGCCCTGACCTTCGGTCTGTTGATCGCTCGGGCGCGGGGAGTCCGACTCGCGGACGGGCTGGACCATGTCGCCCGAGATCTGGGAGGTAGGCCACCCAGCAATAGGCCGCAATTTCGAGTGAAGACTTGTGAGAAGTTACATCGACAAATCCGAGTGGCTGACTGCCTAGCGATCATCTCACACGATACTCTCGAATTCGAGTGTTTTCGATCAGCAAATGCATGGAGGAGAGGGTGAACACTTTCCCATCAGTCGCTTGAAGGAGCCGCCGCATGTCTTCGCTACGCACCTTGAAGCCGCGTCCCGCGATGCAAGCGATCACGTCGTAGCGACTGCCGCTTTCGTCTCGCAATGTGCGCAAGCGTTGCACACGGGCCACCTTGTCTCGTGCGGTACCATCGTCCTCTGTGAGCTTGGCTTCGATGACAGCCACTGGATTGAACTCATCGGGGATGATGAAGTCGGGAGCTTGATCGAATCCGTGGATTCGCTCGGCTCGCTTGGTCTCCCGAAAGCTGACCTTTGCAGCAGTAAGAACATCTTTGATCGCACCTTCCACCAGTTCGCCCACGAGTTCGCTCACGGAATCGCGGTGGGAGGCAAATGGGCGACCGAGGAATCGTTCATAGAGAAGCACCGGATAAGGCACTCCAAGGTCGGCCACGGGTTGAAGACTCTTGAGCCCCTCGCGAGTATCAGCCTTGTTGAGCCGATGAATGAGTGAGGGAACCTCGTCGTTAGCGCCAGTCAGTAACGTTCGTACGCCAGCGTCAATCATGGCGCGAATTCGCTGGTCAGTGAGAGTACCCCGGAGAGGTCTGGGAGTGAGCGGACGAAGCCTGATACTGCGGTCGATCGATCGAGCCGCACCCTGATCGACCGAAACGCTCGTTATTTCTGTGGTCACATACGCCCACTCAGGCGGAGTGAATCCGAGGATCGCTCGAAAGACGATGAACGAGATCGGTGCTTCGACGACAGCCTCCTCAACCGTCATTGCCGTAACGGTGACAAATGCGTTGGTCGATCTCTTCAGTGCCTGGTATCCCCGTTCGAATGTCGCGTATTCTATGTATCCGTCACCGCGAGGCATCTCTAGGAAACTGGATTTCAGCTCGGAGAAGACCTCATCGACAAGGGGCTCATAGGCGACTGAAGGGTCGTTGTAGTCGATTTCAAAACGTGACGGCATCGAGTGGCTCCCTGATTTTTTTTCTGGCAAAGAGTCCATTCTCAATCACTGGCTGCGGGATTGGCTCTCCATCAAGGATAGCCTTCACTTCATCGACAGTGGTCAGGGCGTCCATTGTCGCTCGGAAAAACGCCAGCTTCTGTTCTGTTGACTGATTGACATCCCATTTGGACCGCAGGTTCCATATCGCCATGCGGGTAATGTGCCCGAATGCGATGCAACGGATGTCTCCAGTTGTGGGCTTCATGCCAGCAATCCTAAGCTCGACGAGTTCTCGGCTCAGGATCTCAGCAAGCTGAGTAGCATTTTCGAAGAGCCCGACGCGCGGTGCTGTCCCATGGTCGCGGCAGACGAAGACGGTATCGACGATCGATGATGCCGTACCATGAATGTGGATCGACCCACCCATTTCAGCAGGACAGGGAATGGAGGCAGAACACGTTAGGCCAGCGTCCAGAATCGCCATTCCAGCCGCCAAGTAAGCCTCTTGCTTATTATGGTGGTACGTGAAGACAAGTGGCGCTCCGGGCTTGAGGGCTGCTGCCATCTGAGAATAAACCCGAGCGAGCCCTTCGGCGAATTGTGCGATGCCCCGAGCAGCCGTTTGATTACCCGTAAGTTCGTCAGCGTGGCATGTCGTACTCAACCCGAGTCCCTGAAATTCATGGCCCATGAGTTTTCGCAGCCATACATAGCAGAAGTGCATTAACTCGCCATATTGAACCATCCCGAAATAAGGAGGGTCCGTAAAAACTGCATCAAGGCTGTGCTTTGACAGATTCATCTCCGTTGCCGATTCGCAGCGGATGTCCACGGTACGGACGTGAGCATCAGGATACTCAGAGTTTCGCTCTCCTATCCATTCACCTTCCACATGCACGGTTCGCCTCTTCTTACCCTCGAAGATGACCTCGAATGGCGAGGTGCAATAGCATTTTGCCTTCGCGTATTTCTCGGTGATGTTAACCCAACCGCCTGAGCCGACTGGGAGATTGTTGCTGTTTCTGATTCCAAGGAAGTTGGACTCGACCTGCACGTACCCAATGGGAAAGCCGTGTATCGAGAACACGTCGAGCGACTTGAGCGCCATCGTGTCATATCGACACAGCATATTCTGATAGCGCAGCAAGTCAGAGAAATTCGTGGCTAAGGCGCGGCGGACTCGCTGATCCTTGATTGTGGCGATGAAACGAGCAGCAGTTTCGAGCGAGAGCAGCTGTCGGGGGTTGAAGAGTTCGAAAAAGCGTTCGTAGCCCCAACGATGAAGACGTTTGGTTTCATCGCCATTAGGAATTCGGTCGTCTGGGACGTAAGAGGCTTTCGTGCTGGACCATTCGCGCTGCGCCTCGTTGAAACGAGCAAGATCATCGGTATCCGGTTTCTTAAACAGGCGGCCTGGACGCTTTTTTAAATCGGGATTGGAATACTCAATCGCGAAGAGTCGGTGTGTCGGTGGCCCATCCCCGTGGAACGGAGCTGTGTTGATATGTCCGCAGTGCGGGCATTCGCATTTATTGCGTTTCACCGGGCCTTTAGCAGTGAGAGGAGTTCCACAGGCACACGAGCCGGGCTTTTCAGGATCAGCAGTTTCTTTCAGATCACCGCATGCAGGGCAGACAAGTACGAAGGCAGGATGGCGCGCATCTTCGGAGACAATATAACCCGGAAAGAGATCGAAACGCTTTGTGCATGCTGTGCATGCGCCTGTTTTGACCCAGAGGAAATACTTGACATCAGCATCTAACCGTCCAGTGATCGGACAAACGGTCTTGTAGAGGCCACCGATCTCGCGAGTCAAATACGACATCAGTTCGCCAACAGTCTTCTCGTAGGCTACGAGGTCAAGGGAATCTATCTCCTCTCGCACGATCCAAGTGGCCATCGGGTTGATGTCCGTACCGACGACATTGCACCCGACACGGTTGGCCTCAAGAAGAGGAGTTCCTCCTCCCATAAAAGGATCGCCAATGGTGATTCCTTCAAAACTATGGGAACGGTAATACGTTTGATTCAGCGGTCGCCCGCCGAATTCAGAAAGCAGGATCCCCCGGAAAAGCGATCCCGGTCGCCGAGCGAACCATTTGTGTACAGCGATGATGGGGCGGTAGTTCTGTTGAATTTGCTTCTCACGCAAAGCCAACTTGGCAACAAATGCGATGTCAAATGCGTGTTCGATTGCCACAGCGTCGATCTTCCGGTGTCACAAGGGTTTACGAAGACTCCGTAGTTCAGTGCTTACTCTTTGGACGCACCTGGAGGTCAACTCGCGAGTCGTTCAAAGAGTTGTACCATGATGTACGTTTGAACCGAGACAGATTCTTGCAGTCGAGCATGAAACAGTCAATGATGACGGGCTAGTGCTGTCCCTGAAGCCATCCCCGACTCCCCCGACCAGATGCCCGAGACGATCGACTACGATCCGGCTCAGCAGCGTCTGCTGATCGGCAGCGGGTTCATCGACGGCGTGACCCCGGCCATGTGGAACTACGAAGTCTCCGGCAAGCACGTCCTCAGGCACTGGTTCAGTTATCGCCAAAAGGACCGCACCCGCCCCGTCATGGGCGATCGCCGCCCCCCGTCTAAGCTCGGCGAAATCCAACCCGACCACTGGATCGCCGACTACACCACCGACCTGATCGACCTGCTGAATGTCCTCGGTCTGGTGATCGAACTCGAACCGCAGCAGGCCGCACTGCTGGAGAAAATCTGCGGCGGCTCACTCGTCAACCTCGACACCCTCCAAGCCGCCGGAGCATTGCAAATCCCCCCGCCCCGCCCTCGCAAGAAGGTCACGAAGGGCCAGCGGAGTTTGCTCGATGGTCTGGAGTGAGACGCGTTGACCGCGAAGACTGAAACTGGACAGGTCGAACTTGAATCGGACCAACTTTCCAATTCAACGAGCCGGTGCCCCACTTGTCTCCGCCGCCGGGAATACCATTCATCCTTGATCTTGCGAGGATCAAATTGCAGTGAGGCCAGCTCATGCGCGAGCAGATCAGCATCTTCCCCCTGCACGCCGATAATCATCCGACTCTGCGGCTGAAACAACGACCATCGAATCTCCTCGGCCTCTTCATCTAACCGAGCTGCCGACACAAACAGGTCGGACACGAAGTTCTTCTGGATCAATTCGTCGACCGCAACCCGCAAGCGTTTCGAATCGGGAATCGGTTCCTCATCGATCAGGACACGGTGTAGGACTGAGATCTCATAGAACTGGGAGAGTGCCTCACCAGTTTTCAAAGTGCTCAGCACCTTGCCCCATTCGGTGGCCTCTTCATCGGATGATTGGAAGGTCACGGCGACCTGTTCGTGAATCGGTACGTTGATCTCCTGCGTGCCGGAGGATGCCAGTGATTGGGCCTGGAGATGTGGACGATGTCGATGTCTTGGTTGTCGAGAATCGCCTGAGAATCCGCGGGGCGAGTCGGCTCATTGCGGGTCCATTCCATGACGATCCCACCTGCCAGATCCCGCCGAGTCGTCTCCGCATCACAGACCGGGATGTCGTCGCCGTATTTGCGAAAGTCGGGAGCAGATCCCCAAGGGCCGTTGATGCCCGTCGCCTTCCGGCACTCGCGACTGCCAGTGCCGATGGTCCCGACACGTGGTCGCTGATTGGCCGAGACAAACTCACTGGCGAGATCGGCTCGGTTGAGAAGTCAAGCCGCGACCCCGAGGGGCCATGTTGATTCGAGGAGACTACGGCGTGAGGCTTGGAGCAGTCATTGACGATCTGCTTGCTATGGATCTGGAATTTCGGAGGGGCGCGTGGCAAATCGAATTCTTGCTATCGAAAAAAGCTCGGCTTCCTCGGCACGATGTTCAGTTCCTTGTAGTCGAACCCGCATTCGAGAGGATCGTATTCGCCCACGATCTCCATGCAGGACGCACCGTCGATGTCGGCTTCCATGTGTTGGCACCAGTAGGCCGCATTGACGACCAGGCGGCGTAGACCCTCGCTCTGAAAGTCCTGAGCGCTCCCCATGGTGGAGTGGAAGACCCGCGCGGACTTCCCCGTGTTTCCGGTCCAGGTTTTCACCCACGCCACCGGGAGCGGAATCAGTTCGTTATTCACCGCATCGTCGTGCTTGCGGCCCATTAACGGTTGGCCGTTCACGAGTGGCAGGCAACCTTCGGGCAGACTGCCACCTTCCTTGTAGGTGCGGTAGACATCCGAAGGCCCCCAGATGTCTTTGACCCCTTTCAGAACGGGATGCTCTGTGTTCTCTTCGACGATGAGGCCGCGAGTGGAGTCTTGGTGCCAGCGTCCGTGGTGACTTCGGAATGCCCCCCCGAGGACTCCATCGCCGAAGTCGATCTTCTTGCCGTCCTTCCGGTAGTCGAACTCGATGAAGCCATGGTTGGCCGTGCGAATTCCGATGATCGGCTTCCCGGAATCGAGGTAGTCATAAATGTGTTGCAGCTGTTCCGGCGGCAAAGAGAGTAGTCGGCTGAACATGATCACCAGGTCACACTTCCCGATATGCTCCAGCCCCGGAATGTTATGGGTCACCGTCTTGTCCTCCCAGCGAATCTTCTGCGTCGGGTCGACATCGTTGTCTTTGTTCAGGCTGAACAGCACGGTGCAGTGAAACCCGTGATGCTGGGACAGGAGCCTCGCCAGCATCGGCATGGAATACTCGCTACGGTACTCCTGCTCAGCTGCGATCAGGATGATGTGCTTGCCGATCCCCGGTCCCTTCTCGCCAAAGTACGTCAGCCATAGCGGGCTTTCAGGAATCGGGTGTTCGGCGGCGTTGACCCGCTGGATCACAGTCGAGAAGAGAACCAGTGTTCCCAGGGCCAATCCCAGCGAAGCAGAGAGTGCGTGTTTCAGGAACATGAAGTGAATCCGGTTCTTAAAGAGGTCGTGCTTACTTCAACAGGTTCTTGTAGATCTTACCGTCCTTGATGATCACCAGCAGGTTCTTCTGGGGGTCAGCGAGCAGCTTGAGTTGAGCGAGAGGATCGCCATCGACCAGCAGCATGTCGGCGAGCGCCCCCTCTTCGATCACACCCAGTTTTCCGGGGTAAGGGTTCCGCATGCCGGACAGGGCCAGGAGTTCCGCGTTGTCGCGAGTCAGCATGCGAATGATCTCGGGCGGTGTAAACCACCGATCGAGCTTCAGAATGTCTGTACTCTGGTTGTCGGCCAATCCCGGATCAAACATGATGTCGGTGCCCCAAGCGAGTTTGAGCTTGTACTTCTTCGCCATCCGATACGCGAGGTCGGTCCCGTCGACCACCATTTGTTTCTTCTGCTGGACGAGCAGGGACGCCGTCGGAGGAGCGGGATCGAGCGCTTGCAGACTCAGCCAGACCCCCTTCTCGCCGAGGAACTTGATCGTCTCTTCGTCGAGCAGCTGGCCGTGCTCTACACAGAGGACACCGGCCTCAACCGCGCGTCGAACCGCTTTCGGAGTGTAGGCATGAACTGTCACGTAGGTGCCCCAATCGTCAGCGGCTTCGACCGCCGCCCGGAGTTCGTCGAACGTGTACTGGGTCACGTCCAGCGGATCATACACTGTGGCTGCTCCGCCACCGGCCATCACCTTGATCTGACTGGCACCAAAGCGCAGGTTCTCGCGAACCGCTGTCAATACGTCCGCTCGACCATCGGCGATGAAGTTGGCTCCCAATAATTCACCCTTGGACGGAGCGCCAAAGAACCGGCGAGACCTCTCATTCGGGAGCCGCGTGTCGCCATGTCCGGAGGTTTGCGAAATAATCGCTCCGGAAGGGTAGATCCGTGGGCCAGCGTTCTTCCCCTGATCGATCCATTTCTTCACTTCGAACACCGGACCCCCGACATCTCGGACCGCCGTGAAACCGCGCATCAACATTTTCTCGGCCTGCTGGGCAGCCACCTCATGTAACTTCTCAGGCTGATCGGCGCTTCCCAGCATCTCTGCTTGTGTGCTGCCATTCATGAAGAGATGAACGTGATTGTCGATCAATCCCGGGATGAGCGTCCGCCCGCCAGCATCGATGAGAGTGGCCTTGTCAGGCGCGGGAATGTCAGCTGCGATCTTGGTGATCGTGTTTCCTACCACCAAAACGGATGTTGGACCAACAGACTTGTCCGACTTGCCATCAAAGACGTAGGCGTTTTTGATCAGGACAGTAGACGGCGGTGATACTGGCTCCGCATGGCAGATGCCGTTTGATGCTGTCCACAATCCAAGCAAGTACAACGCCATGAGGAATCGATAGTGCATGAGCGATGGCCCTAGTGTGCGGAACTGCAAGGAGGAGGGAGACGGTCGCAGATCAGCAACTCATCGAGACGGAATCTCATTGACCGTGTAGAACGCATTGCGATGTAGTAACTCGTCCTGGTCACGAGAGCGCAAGCGTACCAGATCAAGCTCGTAGACGAATCCCCGGTCAAGTTTCTGGAGTGTGATCGTGGCTGAAAGTCCATCTTCGGCCAGTGAGACCGCTTTCACACCGGGCTGATGCTCCTCGATCTCAGGCCCGCCATAGCCGCCGTGGTAGGGGTGAGTAAACGCCTTGATCAAGTAGGAGTCCGTCAAGCGACCCGTGGCCGGGTCGACGGGCTTGGTGAACGTGACCTTGAACCCGTCCGGCTCGATCGTGACACGGTTGATCTCGAAAGGCATCTTGCCACTCCATTCGAGCCGTTCCAGTGCATACGGCTTGATCCCTCGCACCGGCCAGCCACGGTTTGTCCCGCCGCAGAGCAGCTTGCCACCGGGCGTGAACTCGACATTCAGAATCCCGGTCGAGAGGCCCTCGCGAAACGGATAGCACGCTCCTTGCCAGACGCCGTTGACCTGCTCGGTCGTGGCCCGCATCAGGATCGACAGCGTGTAGTCGCCGAGGAACATCTGATTCTCAAACGGCCCAAACTTCCCTTGCGTCTGATTCACACTGAACGCGGTGATCGACCGCCCCATGCGGATATAGGGAAAGATGACGGCATAGGGCACCAGTTGTTTGACGCGATTCTTCTCGGTCGCAATGCGAGTGCCCGACTTGGGCAGCTCTGGCACCGGGCCGAGCTCGGGGGCATGCTTGTACCATT
The DNA here is from genome assembly GCA_031431195.1 of Planctomycetota bacterium. Classification (GTDB taxonomy): domain Bacteria; phylum Planctomycetota; class Planctomycetia; order Planctomycetales; family Planctomycetaceae; genus TH-plancto1. The sequence goes on from JANPCU010000096.1 coordinate 27,064, forward strand.
CGAAGCTGGCGGGGTGGCCATGAAAGCTGTTCGGTGCGACGGCTTTGAGACTGCACGAGCAGTTCCACGGTCCCTGGCTTTCAACATAGAGCAGCGAGCCATGCTCATCGAACCCGATCCCACCCGGGCTGCGCAGTCCGCTGGCGAAGGCGGTCGTTTTGCCGTCGGGGGAGACCTGCATGATGAAGCCTCGGTTGAGGGCGTGCGAGTAGTACGACTCCGAAAGACCGAGAGAGACGTACTGGTTCCCGTCCTTGTCGAGCTTGGAACCGAACGCGTACTCGTGGTAATTCGCGTAGCCCCAGGCATCCGAGATCGTCTCAAAGCGATCGGCCACGCCATCGTTGTTCGAGTCACTGACGCGAGTCAATTCGCAGCTTTGAGTGACGCGAAGGGCATTGTCCTTCCAGACGAGTCCGAAGATCTCGTCTAGCCCGGTCGCGAAGCGGTGGAACGTGGGGGTCGGCTTGGCGGCATCGACGCCGTCGATCAGATAGATCTCGCCGTGCCGTGTCCCGACGGCCACGCGGTTGTCCGGCAGCACCGCGAACGCCCCGGCTTCGATGACGGTCTCGGGAGGTAGTGGAATGTTGACGATCGGATAGAACTCGCGTTCGCGTTCCTCCGTGCCCCAGCGATCGCCAACTTCCTCAGCGGAGAGAGTGCGCAGTCCCCACAACATGGCCAGAATCAACAGGCCGACGAGTCGCCAGCGACTACTTGTCCAGAGGTTCATACAGCAACTCCTGAGTCGATCGGCCTGGGGGAAGTTGCAGCCTAAGCAGCAACTCGGTTCGTTTGGGTTCGTCAGAGAGATCCCGCAGCTTGAACTCCACCGCTGGAATCGTCAGCCGCAAACGATCACTGCGATAGACTCGTTCCGACTCCAAGCTGATCTCCCCGGTGAGGACGCGAAACCAGACGGTTTGTGGCGTGGGAGAATCGAACTGCAACACGCGTTTCAGTAATCGCTGCTCTTCTGGACCAGTCGCCACCGAACGATCCTCGATCTCTATCGTCCCGCAGCGATACATGAACGTGGGGATCGAGGCCTCGCCGAGGGAGTACCCTCCGAACTGATAACCCACGTTCTTCGGATAGAGTGGGTTCGGATTGACCTTGGCCTCCTTCGTCATGACTGGCATCAGCGGCCACGGCGCATTGTCATCTGCCAACTGAGCGAACGAGACATCCTGTGCCAGCGCGATCGGTTGGCTGGCTGGATTGAAATCTCCGGACCCCTGACCGTTCCAGTTGACGCCGATGAAGTCGCCCTGCCAGACTGCCGACAGCGTTCCCGTTTCGGCGTTGAACGCATAGTTCAGCTTGTCGGGCAAACCGACCGCGATCCCGCGAAATCCGGCGACTCGGCTGCGGCCCCGAAACGTGCGGGCCTGGTCGCTGACCAACAGTTTTGAACTCACGCTTTGAATCCCGGACGGATCAGCTGCGGAGGTCCCCAGCGACAGATAGTACCAGATGGCTTCGATCTGCTGGTCGGTGTTTCCATCGAGAATCGTCTTGTGTGAGGCCACGCCATTGGGCCACGCGGTCGGCATGATGATCCGAGGTCGGAAGGCAGCAGGGGTCCGGCAGAAGCGGCTGAACCAACCCGGTTGAAGCCGCTGATAGCTGGTCATCAAGTCAATCCCCTTGTTGACCGGGGCGGGTTTGCCATTGAAGTTATGACAGTTGATACATCCCAGCCCTTTATCGCCGAGCAACTCCTGACCGGCCTTGCGAAGAGTTCGTTCGCGTTCACGTTCACTGTCGGTGTCACTCTCCGGGCTGGGGATGTTCATCTCCACGCTCTCCAGCACATCCAGGCGGGCGAAGACCTCTGGCAGATGACCTAGATTGGCTGTACCGTACTGCGGCATGCGCGTCGCCATATAGGGCCGAACACTTTCGGCATCGAACAGCACCTTCTTCAACCACGCTGGTTGCAGCTTGGCCCCGAGCAGCGTAAGCGGCGGCGGGATGCGACCATCGTCTCCCATCTTCAACTCGCTCGTCGTAAAGAACGAGCTGTACTCTTCGGGAACGCCGCCATACTCATCGCGAATGTGACAGGCGATACAGCGAAACGATGTCAGTGATTTGGCGACGACCAGTTGGTCCGAGTCAGTCTGAGGCTCAGCGCGGAGTGCAGCCAGAATCGCTTCGACCTGTGCATCGACGAGGTGGAACTGGGGACCGCGGCCTCTGTTATTCGAGAGGCAGCCTCGCATCAGGTCAGCGCCCTTCAACGACATCACCGGAGCAGCTGCGGGGATACCACTGAGCGCATGACACGCCGCGCAGTTCAATTCCTGAAAGTGCTGCTTGCCTTTCGCGACGAGTGATTCTTGAGGGACAAAAGCTATGGGTGATGGTGGCTGCTCGCCGATCAGGTAGCGGGCAATCGCTTGCGACTCAACGGGGGTCAGCTTCATGTCTGGCATGCGACCGGAACTTCTGACCTTCAGTGGTTGAAACAGAAACTCGCTGAGAGACTTCGCACTGTACTTGGCCGCCACATGCCCGAGGTTGACCGCGATCGGCTTGAACACTTTCTTCTGGACGACGGGCCGGTCCTCATCATCCTCGTCGTTCCGCTTCTCGAGCGGTGTCTCGACGACGACTTCTCGCGGACCATGGCAGGCCACACAGCCGACGGAGTGAAACAACTCCTTGCCGTTCGGGAGATCCGCCAGGACAGCCACCTCGGTGTGAAAGACCGACTTCGACTGTGCGATTAGAAAGTGAGTCAGCGCCTCCGCAATCCCAGCTCTCTCTGCCTCCGGTCGCGATGCCAGCACGTCCGGCATCGTGGTCCCGGGGTGGGCTGAAGAGGGAGAGACCAGAAACCGTTGCAGGTACTCAGGCGAGATTCTCGCACCGGCCTCAGCGAGATCTGGAGCGGCCTTCGCTAAATTGGGGACTCGCTCGACTCCACCGTGACAGGCTGCACAGCGTAACTCGGAGATCAGCAACTCTCCCGTCTGAACCTGCGTCAGTGGATGGTTTCCAGTGATCGCCGCACCGCCGGGTTCGGCAGAGCCGGTGCGAGCCACCAAGGCCCCCATCAGTACCCCGAAAAGCAATGGGACGATTCGGTGGCTCTTGCCAGCCCGACTCGGAGATTCGCGCACCAGTTGGTTCCTCATCGTGATCGTTGAATCTTTCGAAGCGCTCAGCTGCAATACGACTTGCCCGGCCAGTTGTTCCACCACAACTGGAACAGCTTCAAATGTGCCTCGGCAAAGTGCTGCTGACTGGGCGAGAGCCGGTCCGATTCGTTGAAGTGCAGCTCGTATTCTTTGTCGCCGAGCAGCACCAGCAAGTACTTGTAGTACAGCACCAGGTCGGGCCCTTCGTCAAACAGCGAGAGATCCGCCAGGGCATCCTCTAACTCGCGGGCCAGTTTACGGGCTGCGACATCCCCGGTCGCAGCTCGCTGGCAGAGCGAAATCAGGTGCAGCACCTCACGCGGCAGGCAGTTCCCGATTCCGGTGATCGCACCGACGGCACCGCAACGGATGAAGCCATGGCAGACCTGCGTATCGACGCCCGCCATCAGTAGCACGTTGCTGTCGGCATGAGTGATGTGCTCAGCCGCATAGCTCAAGGCATCCGCTCCGCCGAACTCCTTGAAGCCGACAAGATTCGGAAACTCGCGCCGCAGATCAAAGTACAGATCGGCCTTGGTCTCGAACCCGTAGTAGGGGCTGTTGTAGATCACCGCAGGCAAGTGGGGAGCCGCTCCTAGCACGCGGGCGAAGTGAGCCCGCTGAGCGGCGGGAGATGTTCCGCGCGACAGCACGCGGGGAATGACCATCAGCCCCTTCGCTCCGACACGCTGCGCGTGAGCCGCATGAGCGGCCGCAATCGCGGTATTCTGCGCCCCCGTGCCGACGATGACCGGGATTCCCGCTTCGGCCAGTTGGCGAACACCTTCTTGGCGCTGCTCGTCTGTCAGCAGTGGCCAATCTCCCATCGAGCCGCAGTACACGACTCCCTGCATGCCAGCTTTCATCAAGGCCTGGGCCTTCCTCACCAAGGCGGGAAAGTTCGGCGTGCGATCTGCCTGGCACGGGGTCATCAGGGCTGGAATGCAACCCTGAAAAATGGTGGAGTTCATGAGTTGCGTTCCCAAGGAGTCGACAATGTCACGGCCCTCCCATGCGGATGAAGGACACTCGGTGTACCGTAGTGAGTCGCCCCCTGCAAACTCAAGACAAGGCACTCTACCGGTCATGATTTTGGGCGACTCTGGCCTGGATTCGGTGATTACTTCGCAGGTATCAGTTGCACTGCGTCGATGTGGAGGGTTCCTTGCGATCCCGCTGCTCGAAAGACGACGGAAAAGTTCTTGCTCTCGTTAAAGCGGAACTTCCCGATCGACTGGAAACCATTCTCCCCGGTCGGGGCTTTGGTTTGGTCGAGACTGACTGTCTTTTCCCCGTCGGCACTGTACACCGTAATCGCAGCGGTCTTAGCTCGATTCTCGTGCGGTTGCCAAGCGACGCGGACTTCGTACTCACCCGCCCGAGTCACCGAGAAGGGGAACCGGGCTGTCGCTTGCGGATCGCTGGAGTAGCGGTAGCCCTCGGCCACGTAACCGGCCAAGCTCCCCTTCGTCGACCAGTCCCCCGCGAGTTCCGAGGCTTCGTCGTCCACAACGATACCTTCCAGCTTGGCCGGATCGAGACCCGGCAATGGGGGTCCGGTCGCAGCCACCACTCCGGGCGGCAAAGTGAGCGGGCCGTCGAGCGTCTCGCGCCGCATGGCTCCGGGGAGTTGCATCAGATCCTTGAGCAGCAGCAGGTGATGCTCGTAAACCCCGCGCGGTGAGACATCATGCCGTACGCAGATCCAGGCGGCCTTGCCGACAATTTCGCCCATCATGCCACACGTCCGCATCACGCGGGTCGCCCCGAGAGCCTCGCGCTCGACACTGATATCGCGCCCCGCCATAAACAGATTGTTGATGTTACGGCTGTACAGGCAGCGGTACGGAGCCCAGTATGGTCCCTTGTAGGAATAGTGAGAGCCGGTGGTGCAGACCGAAATGAACTCGTCCCCCTTCAACCCCTTGTCGAACTGGGGGTCGGGCACATGGATGTCGATGTGCCAAGTATTCGGAAACGCGGCGTCGGGGAACTCGGTGCCGCTACGAAAGTCATCGGCTCGCAGGACGACATCCCCCATCAGACGGCGCGACTCGCGCTTGCCCGCGATGAACGCACTCCACCCCAGGCGGTGGTTCGGGTACTGCTTGTCGATATTCTTGAGCGTGTCCCAGGCTCCATACATCGCCCGCATGTTGAGGTCCCGAATCCGCTCGATGTCGTTGATCGGGTCCTTGTCGAACCCGCTTTCCCAGAACCAGCCCCCGAGGTTGCTGAGCGGGGTATTCCCCCACTGTCCCTTGGAATTGCTGCGTCCGGGGAACGGCTTCTCGCTGAGATCGAGAGCCCACTCCAATCGCGGAAACGGAGCAGCGATCTTCCCGGCCTCGTACTGTGTGGTCAGCGCGTCTTTGTCCTTGCACTCGCACTTCAAGACTTGGTTCTTGTCCGCTTGGTCGAGGACATTCCACAAGTTACTCGCCCCCATGTTCCCTTCGTTCGACATCTCGAAATCGGCTCCCGCCAGATAGCCGACAGTGCCATCCCCCGTGCAGTCTGCGAAAAGTTTTCCGCGCACCGTCACCCGCCGGGCACTGCGCGTGTTTTGAGCGGTGACAGAGACGATCCGCTGATCGACCGTCTCGGCAGCGTTTACCCGATGCTCCAGCATGAGCGTGATCCGCGATTCCGCCTGCGCCACTCGCAGCTTGCGCTCATCGTCGTAGATCGCGCCGCCCTTGGCATTGCCATCGATGCCCGCTCGTTTCGGGGGGCAGAGTTCCTCCACGATCTCGCCGATGTGGAAGTACGGCTTTTGGCGCGTATGACCTTCCGGCCAGACTCGTACTTCACTGCTGCCGTTACCCCCGAGAACCGGTCGATCCTGAATCAGTGCCACCGTCAGCCCGTTACGAGCAGCGGATACAGCTGCCGATGTTCCGGCGACACCGCCGCCCACGACGACCAGATCGAACTCGCCGCCATCATCGGGTTCGCCTTGGAGGCCGAGTTGCTGGCGACGCCAACTCATCATTTCGGGGTTCTTGTTCGGTGGAGTGAACTCCCCATCCCGGCTGAAGACGATGGCGTCGCAGCGGCCCTCGAACCCAGTGAGGTCGTGCAGCGTCACGGTCGCTTCGACCTCGACCTCCACGGTGCCGCCATCTTGCCAGTGCCAATCCTCACCGACCGTGCCAAAGGTGGGCATCAGCGGCTGTCCGTTCACGAGAACCTGAAACTTCCCCGGCGCTCCCGGCACCTTCCAGGGAGCGACCCAATCGCGGGTCCGCACCCAGACGTGATAGGTCCCCTTCTCGGGAAACTGGGCCAGCGTCACGGCATCCTTGACCGGTGTACCGAGTCCGTGGGCCAACAGATACGGCGAACCCATCTGGTCCATCGACTGCTGATCAAGATCCCAACCGCCAAGCGTCGCGAACTGCTCGGCCTCCAGAAGCACCTGTTGGGCATTCGCGGGTCCAGGTGCGGCGCAGAAAGCCACGAGCAAACAGAGTCGAGTGAGAGTCATGCCAGGTTACCGTGTCAGCGAAGTGTGATGGGGAATTGTCGGAGTTGTCGATCTCGACTCAACTCCCGGAATTAATTCAGCCTCGTGATACGGTTGATTATGCGATAAAGCGAGTGATAGTCAATTATGGGAAGTGTTCACTGGCCGGACGCCGACAAACTCATTCGCTGATGCGTATTGCTGGCCTGCCATAACCGTTGTCCGATTCCTGGGTCACTGAGCTGGGGATTGGGGAATACGCTGGGCTGGCGACTTGCGTTCCAGCTGAGTGGGCAGAGCGTTGGTTTTTCGATTGACGATCTTGTCCGCTCGCACTTGGAGATCCTTCCAGACCACGCTGACTTGGGCTTCGTTCTCACTTTGTGAGTAACAACTCGCGCGAAGCAGGATGTCGTTGAAATGCAGGGGCTCGTCGGTGACTGCTTCGGAGTGGAGAACTTGAAAGCTGTCGGAGTCGAATGTGGCGGCCAGGAACGAGAGGGTCTGGCCGCGACGGACGGTGCGAAAGCGTCCCGCAGAGCACTCCTCGGTGATCGCCCCGGGATACGTTGCCCCCCCTTGAGCGGGATCTGTCTTGAAGAACTCGGTTTGGATGACGTGCCGGAGTGGGAAATTCTTGTAGTGTCCGACCGACCGAATCATGTTGCACTGCCGGGGAATGGGTTTGGAAAACAGGAGGCAATGATAGATGCCGCTGAATCCATATTCCGGCAGTGTCAATTGCAGGTTCTCGAACCGCGAGGTGATATCGAAATCTCCCTCGACTTGCAGTTTCGCACCGACCATGATGGCCGCGTATTTGCCAACGGGGGCATTGGCAGTCACATGCAGTCCATCGGGCTGCATGAGGAGATCCCCAGGAGTCTCGGCTTTATTCCGTGACACAAAGAACTGACTCTCCAGTTCTGGGAGCGTGGCCCGGGAGAAGTCGAAGTCAAACTTCGCGGGCAGTTTGTCGCGAGCGAGGTTGATCTCATCCATTTGTGTGCCCCGGAGTTCCTGCTCATCGACGGGCGGCAGCGTCTTCGGCCAGTCTCCCTGCAGGACGACGTTCCGGATGCGGGCTTCGGTGTGACCGCAGTCGTAGTAGACTCCGAAGGTGCGGTCGTTCGTTGGTTCCAAGTCGCATTGAGAGACCGAGACCCCATTCAGATGCAAGTGGATCGTATCGCCTTTGAGCCTGAGTAACGCGGTATTCCAAGCGTCGGGCTTCAGCGGCAGCGTCTCTGGCCTTCCCGAAATAGGGGTCGCGTTCAGCGGATCGAGGGCCGATTGATCCCAGACGCCATTCGAGATCCAGTGCGTTTGAACACCCCCTCGATTCAGCAGGAATGCCTTCCGCCCGATTGCCGGATGGACCAGTGAAGCGCCCTCGCGATAGAAGAATTCGTACGACACCTCGCTGTCCCAGACCAGGGGCCAGTGATACCTCAAGAGTCGCTCGTCGCCGACTCCGGCGTGTTCCGGCTGGCGGCGACCGACGATCACGGTCTGCCCGGCCTCATCCTGCTCCAGTTGCCATGACTGCAGCTCGACCTGCCACAACTCGTCATGCCAAGGCATCCAGCCATGCAGTTGGCTGATCGGTCGGAACGCCAGCCCCGGCGGAAGCGGTTCGGCATAGGCAGTGGTCTTGAACTCCGAGAGCGTGATGCGTTCGGGAATGGTGGGCGAACCGGTGATCCGCACATCGCGAACATGACCGTGGCCGAAGTTCGGTACACGAATGGCCACCCAGGGGTCATGCTCTGCGGGCAATGTCTCGGTATGAATCAGACGCCCGTTGATGAACCGCGAACAGACGCCACCCCGAACCTCGATGCGGTAGCGAACAAAGTCATCCAGTTGCGACAGATTGGATGAGATCGGAATCTGGGGACGCACGGTCAACACATCGCCGATGGCCACCGTCTGCTGCATGTAGACCGGCGCAATCCAGGTCCCCGCGACCGAGGGGTGAGAGTCCCGGTAGCCATACCCCGTGCAAAGACATTCAACAGTGAAGTCACCACGCATGGGTGTCCCGAAGAGTAGGAACTCATCGTCATTTCGGGAGAGGCATACCGCCGTTCGATCGACGAGTTGCCAGTGCGCAGCTGGCACACCGCTGCCGATCGACCACGAGTGCTTGCGTGTTGCCCCATGCCAAGTGGCCAGCGGCATCGGGCTGTTGTAAGGCTGCGTCGCTGGGAGGCCATACTGGCGAGCGTGGCGCACGCGGCCCAGCAATACAGGCATCATGCGATCCCACTCGCCCGGTCCGCTGTTCTTGGCCACCCGAATCTGATTGTCCCAGATCGGCACCAGAAACCGCTCGGCCTCCATCAGCAACATCCCCCGTTCGGCAGCCGCCCAGACGAACAGCGTTTCCGGCATTCGATCAATCAACTTCGGCGAGGCTCCCGTCACCAGCCTGGCGAATAACTGATCCGCCGCGATGGCTGCGGCCTGCTCATCGCCGCGTGCCATCTCGACCAAGGCCAGCAGACAGAGCTGCCCGCGCTCGGGAATCTCCCCGGACACTTTGCGGGCCAGGATCTCTGCTCGTAACTCATCGAGCCGATTGAGCTGCTGAGCGGTGTCGATGAGATCATAGACCGGCGACACCAGATTCCCGCCGATCAGCACGCGCCGGTGTCCTTGCTCGGCAGCAACACGCAACCGAGACTGATCAAAGGGATGCTCATCCTGGATCGGCGGGACGGGCTCGGCAGGGGTCAGCTTAGAGAACAGACGAATCGATCCAGACGTTGGGAGTGTCCAGCCTCGAAGGAACTCATATCGGGCCACGGGGGTCAGTGATCGGGCGCGCTGCCGAACCGCGAACACGTTGTCGGCCAATATCTCTTCTTCAAAAAGGCGTGCGAGAGGGGGGGCAGGGTCACTCGCGTAAGCAGGCAGCGCTGGCAGTAGGCTGCTGAAGATGGCGATCAGTAGCAGAGCGATTCGGAGAGCCGATTCGAGAGTCATGTTGTCACTCGGGATCGTGGGGTCGCGGAATTCTGCTGGCAGCGGCCAACTCCGAGCCGGAAGCGTCCGCGCCCCGGGCG
>JANPCU010000097.1:0-1609 GCA_031431195.1 Planctomycetota bacterium
GGCTTCGCGGGCTGATTGAGCGCTTCGCCCAGGAACTCGTACGCCACCTGGTGTGTCTCCGGGGGGAAGTCGTGGGCACTGTCCGGGTACTCTGCTCGCAGCTGTTGCTCCGCATCAAAGAGATGGTAGATCGGCAGTGCAGCTGCAATCGAGTCGCGCACACCCGAGACTTCGAAGTTGTCATCATGCACCGGAGAACAGGCGAGGAACGGACGCGGTGCAAACGCGGCGACGATCTCCGGGAAGTCGAACGGCACCTCATCCGGGTTGTTGTGGAAATCGCTCGTGATGCGTGGCATGTAACGCGGACTCGTCCAACCGGCGAGTTTGCCGTCGTAATACTTGTGGAACCGCGTGAAGCCACAACTGCTGACCAGGGCCTTGATCCGCAGATCAAAGACAGCTGTGAACATCGTGTTGTGCCCGCCGAGGGAATGACCGATGCAGCCGATCCGTTCCGGGTCGACCTGCTCGATCGCTTGCAGCACATCAATGGCCCGCATGTTGTCGGAGATGGCTTTCATCGAACCGCTGATGTAACCATGCTCGGGCGGGAATGAATAAGGATATTCACCAAAGCTGGGGTAGTCGTGAGCGAGAGTCACGAACCCGTGCTGGGCGAGTTCGAGGGCGTAGTGCAGATTGGCACTGCCGCCCAAGCCAGCTGGTTCATCCTTGCCAATACCAATCGTCTGGTGCAGGCATAAGACCGCAGCGCGGCGGTCGGTGCCTTTGCGGCTGGCGGTCTTAAGAGTCGGCGGGGGGAGGAAGACCCACGCTTTGACCGGACGGTCGGCGGAGTCAGTGATGAACTGGATCTTCTGCCGCTGAATGCCTCCTTCGAGTTCAGTGCGGTCCAGTACTCGGACCTGAGCGTCGGGCCATTTCGACCGGTCGGGGAGCGGCCCCATGACCTGCTCCATTCCAGCGAGGATCGCTTGCCGCCGGATGGCCCAGTCTTCAACGGTCTTCACGGGCCGCTTCTCGCCGGTCTCCGTGCGATACCACGTGGGGTCGGTGTGGTCGTCGGCGGGGGGGGCTGCGAAGGTGAGTGATGTGAGGAGGAGTAATGAGCAGGTCAGAAGTCCGAAGAGGACAGGCATGTGTGGATCCCGAAAGGTTCAGAGTTACTCAACTCATACGAGGACGTAGGGTGGGACCAGCCGCTTTGGGCGCAGGCCCACCATCGCACTCATGAGACACGTCACGCATGGTGGGCCTGCGCCTACTGCGCTCAACCACCGGCGTATTTCTGACATCCCTGCCGGGATGTGTTGGCCTACGGCCAGCGTTCAGGGAAAGTGGACCGTGGGATAGGCTTCCAGCCTGTCGTTTGGCGGAAGATGACAGGCTGGAAGCCTATCCCACGGGTCAGACAAGTCTGACCGTTCGCCTACGGCAGATCGCTGACTGTGATGGCTTTGAACGAGGCGTCGGTGCCGGGGTCGTGGCCTTGCAGGCTGAAGTGCCCGGCATCGAGGCGCAGGCCCTTGCGCGGGTTCGGGTCGGGCTGGCGAGTGTCTTCCCAGTGGACGACGGCGTAACCGTGGACATAGGTGGAGAAACGCGGGCCGCTGGCGATCAGAGTGACAGAGGCCCATTGGTTGTC
>JANPCU010000098.1:0-34085 GCA_031431195.1 Planctomycetota bacterium
ATCTCTGGACTCACCCATGTCTGTGAAACTCGGTCTCGATGCCCGGCTCTACCGCAACACGTCGGTCTAAGCCTCTCCGACCTGGAACGAGGACAAGAACGTCAAAGACCAGACGCTCAGTCTCGAAGCGGGTGAGGCGGATGTGACCACGCGCGGCAACGGCGGCTGGCGGGCCACGATCGCTACGCTCAAGGACGGCAGCCTCGAATTCGAGATGGTCTGGGACACCGCCGATGACGACTTCACCGCCATCCGCACGGCGTTCCTGACCAACGGCACCGTCGAGTTCGCAGTCCTGGATGGCCCGGTTGGCACTTCGGGATCGCAGGGGCTACGAGCAGCGATGGCGATCACCAATTTCAGTCGATCTGAACCGCTGGAAGAGGCGATCAAGGTCAGCGTCACTGCCAAGCCGACCTACAGCGATCACCCACCCGAGTGGATGGTCACCACGTAAGCCGACGACTCGGGTGATCATCTTTGGTTTATTGTCCTCTGTGAGAGTTCTTTTCATGCACACGTTCAATGACATGCTCGGTCGCACCTGGACCGTCACGATCAATGTCGATGCGATCCGCCGCGTGCGGTCGCTGCTTGACATCAACCTGCTCGATGCCATCGAGGGCAAGCTTCTGGAGCGGCTGGTGACCGATCCGGTGCTGCTGTGCGACATCCTGTTTGCCTTGGTTCAGCCGGAAGCCCAGGCGAAGAACATCACTGATGAGGAGTTTGGCAAGGCTCTCGGCGGGGATGTCCTCGATCATGCGACGACTGCCCTGCTGGAGGAACTGGTCGATTTTTTCCCGAGCGCCCGGCGGACGGTGTTCCGCAAGGCGCTGGTGAAGCTCAAGCGGTTGGAGGGGATGGCCATCGAGACCGCGACCCAGCGGCTGGAGAGCGACGAACTGGAACGCAAGATGGCCGCCGCTCTGAACACCACGTCGACATCTGGCGGCTCATCTGGCAACTCGCCGGTGTCATCGGCGTAGTTCCCGGCCCGTTCACGCTGCGAGAGCTGGTCTGGATGGCGGATGCCAAGCAGACCGACGCGTGGAACCACACTGCAGCTGTTCTGGCGATGCTAGCCAATACGCACCGCAATCCGAAGAAGACCCGCCCGTTCAAGCCGAGCGATTTCCATCCGGGCACTCGCCGCACTCGACCGCAGGAACCGGTTCCCAAGGTCGATATTTCGATCCTCAAGACGGTGTTTGTGAGGTGAGTCGGGTGTCGGGAGCCAGCACTCCAGCTGATGCCTCGCTCCCGCCCCCTCCCTTCCTGCCCCCGACTCCCGTCTCCAGACCCCCGACTCTCCTATGGCCGCTGCTCAAGGTATCCGCGCTGGCCGAGCGTTCGTCGAACTGTTCGCCGACGATACGAAACTCGTGCGCGGACTGCGGTCGGCGGAGAAGCGGCTGAAGGCGTTCGGGGCCAGCGTGCAGTCGATCGGGACCAAGATCTTCGGTCTCGGAGCCGCTGCCATTGCTCCGCTGCTGGCGACTACGAACGTGTTCGCCGAACTCGGAGATCAACTGGCGAAGATGTCGGCCCGGACCGGGATCTCGGTGGAGTCGCTGTCGGAACTGGGCTATGCCGCCGAACAGTCGGGGGCAGACATGGAAACCCTCGAAGGGGGCGTCCGCAAGCTGCAGAAGTTCTTGGTGGCTGTCGCGGAAGGCTCGGAGTCGGCTCTGTCGGTGCTCTCCAGCCTCGGACTGACACTGGCCGATCTGTCGCGGCTCACGCCGGACAAGCAGTTCGAGCTGCTGGCCGACCGGATCTCACAGATCCAGGACCCAGCCATCAAGGCTGCGATGGCGATGGAAGTGTTTGGCAAGACCGGCACCTCGCTGCTCCCGATGTTCCAGGACGGAGCGAAGGGGATTCAGGCTCTACGGAAGCAAGCCCGGGATCTGGGACTGGTGATTCGGACTGAGGATGCCAAAGCCGCCGAGCAGTTTGGCGACACGCTCTCCGACCTGTGGAAGGTCATCAAGAGCGGCGTCTTCGCGGTGGGAATGGCGATCGTGCCGCTGCTGCAGGAGTGGGCCCTCAGTGCGATCCAAGTCGCGAAAGTCACCGCCGACTGGGTGCGCGACAACAAACAGCTGATCGTCACCGTGTTCAAGATCGTCGCAGGCGTCATGGCAGCCGGGGCGGCGATCCTGGCTTTGGGAGTTTTGGTCTACGGCGTCGGAGCGGCGTTCGGGATTGCGGCCTCGCTGATCACCGGCGTCGGTGCGGTTCTCGGAACGATCGGCACCGTGATCGCTGCGTTGCTCTCGCCGATTGGCCTCGTGTCAGTCGCGATCGTTGGACTCGGCGGGTATCTGCTGTATGCCTCCGGACTCGGGGCGGAAGCTCTGCAATGGCTGGCGGACCAGTTTCAGTTGCTAAAGGCCGATGCCCTCACCGCGTGGCAGGGAATCGGGGATGCCCTGGCCGCTGGGGATCTGTCGATGGCCGCGAAGATCCTGTGGCTCACGCTGAAGATGGAGTGGCAGAAAGGCGTCGCGTTCCTGGAAGAACACTGGGCCGCGTTCAAAGAGTTCTTCCTCAGCGTCGCGACCGATGCGTTCTACGGCGTCGTCGGAGTGCTGATCAACGCTTGGTCCGGGTTGCAGTCGGCATGGATTGAGACGACGGCGTTCCTGGCCGATGCGTGGACGGTGTTCACGTCGTCACTGACCAAGGGGTGGAGTACCGCGCAGAACTTCATCAGCAAGGGCGTGCTGCGGCTGATGAAGCTGTTCGATTCGAGCCTGGATGTCGAGGCGGCCTCGAAAGTTCTCGACGAGAACTTCGCCGCTCAGAACGCCGCAAACGATCAGCAGCGGAACCAGCAAGTCGGTGAGCGCGATCAGCGGAAGCAGGAACAGCTCGCCCAGGTCGAGGCCGATCGACAAGCTGCGCAAGGTGAGAACGGACAGATGGCCGCCGACAGTCACGCCGCTCGGCAGCAACGAAACCAGGACGACCTGCAGGCGTCGGAAGAAGCACTCCGCAAAGCTCGCCAGGAATGGGAAGCTGCGATCGCCGATGCAGCCACGCAGCGGCAACAGGCCGACGCCAACGCTCCCGATCGCCAGCGTCGCGCCCAACAGGATCTGACCGGAATGGACGATCTCCTCAGCCAGATCGGCCAGGACAAGGTCAGCGTCAAAGGGACGTTCAACGCCCTCGGAGCCCGTGGCCTCGGTTCGGAAGGCCCCGCCGAACGCACGGCCAAAGCCACCGAAGACACCGCCAAGAACACCAAACGCATCCTCCAAGAAGCCCAGCACGGCGGGCTGACGTTCGGGTAACCATGACTGACACCGCATCTCCCTCTGGTCCCGGTCTGCTTCGCAAGGCGGCCAACTTCGGTAAGGCCGTCGTGAAGCACGTAGCGGATGGCGGCAAGCATGTGAACGACGAGGTCTATCTCGCCCGCCTCTCGGTCTGTGCCAACTGCCCGTCACTTGATCCGCAGAAGCTGCGGTGCAAGGAACGGACCTGCGGGTGCCGTTTGAAGACCAAGGCTCGCTGGCGTTCCGAATCCTGTCCTCTCAAGAAGTGGCCCGCTGCGTAAGGAACTGCGATGCCAATCACCGTCGCCGAGAAATGGGACAGCCGCGAAGGGACGCAGGGGGAAGGGGCGTCGACTGATCTGCGGTATATCATCCGAGGCACGGACGACGACACCGAGGCCAAGAGTGCCCTCGTCGCTGGTTCGCCGTTGTTGTATTCCGGGCTGATTCGCCAATCGTCGCACATCGAGCGGATTGGCGGGGACACCTGGGAAGGGACGGTGCGGTACGGGCTGACCAGTCCGCCCGAGACCGGCCAGTCGTCGTTCTCGTTCGACACCGGTGGCGGCTCGCAGCATATCACGCAAGGCCGAGGCACTAGCGCCCGCTACTCCGCCCCCGGCAACACCGCTCCGAACTTTGGCGGAGCGATCGGCGTGACGGGGGACAACGTCGAAGGGGTCGACATCTATGTCCCGATCTACAACTTCTCCGAGACCCACCACCTCGCCCCCGCAGCTGTGACCGGAGCGTACAAGGCGACGCTGTTCTTCCTGACCGCGACCGTCAACAGCGACGGATTCAAAGGTTTCGCCCCCGGCGAGGTGCTGTTCCTGGGAGCCTCCGGCACGCAGCGTGGGCAGGAGGACTGGGAGATCACATTCAAGTTCGCGGCCAGCCCCAACGCGACCGGCCTCGTCATCGGCCAGATCACCGGGATCAACAAGAAGGGCTGGGAATACCTGTGGGTGCGGTACGCCGACTCAGAAGACACGACCGCCAAGGTGCTGGTGAAGAAGCCAATCGCGGTGTATGTCGAGCAGGTTTATCCGACCAGCAGCTTTGCTTCACTTGGGATTGGTTCGTAGTTCTCATCTCAGCTCACACTCATGGAAAAAGTCCAATCCGGTCAGCCGCTGCGTATCCCTGCCGAGACGTTTAATGCGTTCCTCGACGCAGCTCAGGATTTCCGTAATCGGCAGCAGGCACGTTCCCGTGATCCCCAGCCGACGTTCCGCCAGTCCGGGATCGTAAAGGTCAAGAACGCCAGCGGTGAGGATCGTGGTCGGTTCGACATCCTGGGCATCGACCGTCCGATCTTCACACCCACCGACAACCTCGACACATTCCAGAACGACATTCTGCTGGTCGGCGTGGTCCCGGACAAGGAGGACCATCCCGGCCGGTTTTGCATTTTGCTGGAGCCGCTGGCGGTCGACGGCATCGGTCTGGCGGTGATCAGCGGCGTCAGTCCGGTCCGGCTCGATGTCGAGGAAGAGAGCGACACGTTCGCTGAGATCGAGCATGAGGAGACTGGGTTCCTGAAATCCGGTGGCAGCGGATCGGCCACGATCCTGTGGAAGGAACCGGGGACGGGAGCCGACAAGTGGGCGGTGGTTCGCCTCGGTGATGCCCAGCCGATCATCCGCAAGGCCGAGATGATCGACACTCTCAAACAGGGAGACACCGAACCCGCCCAAGCCTGGCTCCTCAAGTATGAAGACGACGCCTGGGCGCGGACCGACAAGCAGATTGATCTGTACGGCGACCAAGGGTTTCGGGGCGTGGCCTTCGGCAAGACCGCCACCGTCGACGCGGGGGACAAGATCGATGTCTACTTCTCCCACGAGGCCAAACACTGGTACGGCGTGGTCGGCGGATGGTACTTCCATGGCGATGTCGTCGATGACATTCCGGAGGGAGCTGGCGGTGAAGTGAAGCTCAACGTCGGAGCCGGAGCCGATGCCCGCGAGATCACCGTTCCCGCTTACAGCCCCTACGCCGCCGTGAAGAAAGACGACTTCGTCTCGGCCAATTGGAATACGTTCAGTCTGCATTGGGACATCGGGCCCTTCCAAAGCGGGGCAGCTGCGGACCCCGGCTGCGGTCTGGAGAAAGTGGATGATGCCAATGACCCCGATGATGGGAAGTTGCGGGTGAAGGTGGCAGACATCGCCGGGAATGGACTGCAAGCCGGAACTGCTGGCTGCGAGTTAGAAGTCAAACCCGCCTGCGGGATCATCGTCGATGCGAGCGGAGTGAAACTTGACGCTCTAACGGTCGCCGGGCCGGGCCTGACTCCCCACGGGAGTTGCGGACTGGCGGTCGCACCCGGTTGCGGGATCTTCGTCGATGGAGCGTCGGTCAATGTGGCCCCCGCACAACTGGCCGGAGCCGGTCTCTCCACCGGAGGCGGTTGTGAGCTGCAGGTGAACACCGGGTGTGGGATCAATCTGGTCAACGGCGCGGTGTCGATCGACGCGGCCGATCTGGTCGGCAACTCGCGCGGGCTGCGGACGGTCGGCACCTGCGGGATTGAGATTAACGCGGGCTGTGGCCTGAAGTACAACTTCGATCAGATCATGGTCGATGCCGACACGCTCGCGGGCAACGGTCTCGAATTGATGAACGGGACCGATTGCACGCTGCGGGCCCATCTCGGCTGCGGGATGATGTTCGCTCTCGATGGCAGCGGCGCGATTGAGGTCAATCCGTTCTCGATCGCCGGGAAGGGTCTCGAAGGCGACGAGACCGACAACAGCTGTCTGGTCGACATCAAGGCAGGCTGCGGGCTGTTCATCAACGGCGGTAACGAACTCGAAGTCGCGCACGATGAGTTGGCCGGGGCGGGTCTGACCATCGGGAACAATTGCTCGCTCGAAGTCGCTGCTGGATGCGGACTGGCACTGGATGCCGGTGGCGATGTGCGAGTCGAACGAGCTGCATTGATCGGGCCGGGCCTGAAGGTCGGCGAAGGCGAGTGCGATCTGGCCGTCGATTGTGATTGGATTCGAGACCACTGCGACCCCGCGATCGAGCTGATCGACGGCTGCGGAATCTATATCACCCAGACCGGGAATGACTACACGATCGAAGTCGCGCATGACGAGCTGGCTGGGAAGGGGCTGGTCCTCGGGAGCAGCTGTCTGCTGGATGTTTCGGTCGGTTGCGGGTTGCAGTTCGATGGCAATCAAGCGATCGAGGTGAACCCGACCGCTCTCGCCGGGAATGGCCTGGTTCCGGGAGCCAACTGTGCATTGGATGTCGACTGGGGCGATATCCCGGTCGGCTGCGGGATTTATTGGAACGGTCAGTCTCTCGAAGTCGCCAGCGACGAACTCGTGGGCAATGGCCTAACGCTGGGCAGCAACTGTACTCTCGATGTCGACTGCAGCTGGATCAGCGACAACTGCTCCGGCTCCCAAGGCGAACAAGGGTATCAGGGAGATCAAGGTTCCCAAGGCTATCAAGGTTATCAGGGCTTCGATGGCCCGCGGGGATATCAGGGATTTCCCGGCTATCAAGGACCGCAGGGATACCAAGGGTATCAAGGCTACCAGGGCGAACGCGGCTACCAAGGGTATCAGGGGTTTCAAGGATTTGATGGACCGCAGGGGTATCAAGGGTTTCCTGGGAGCCAAGGGGCGCAAGGCATTCCCGGATCGAATGGGACGGGAACACAAGGGCCACAGGGCTATCAAGGTTCGCAGGGCTATCAGGGACAGCAGGGATACCAAGGTAGTCAGGGGCCGCAGGGATATCAGGGATCGCAAGGAGGCCAAGGCCCGCAGGGCATGACCGGCTCGCAAGGCGGTAGCGGCATCGGTACTCCCGGACCGCAGGGGCCACAAGGTTCGCAGGGTTCAACGGGAAGCCAAGGTTCTGGCAGCACTGGCCCTCAAGGACCACAGGGTGTTCCGGGTGGCCAGGGTCCGCAAGGATCTCAAGGCTCAACCGGCAGCCAAGGCTTCGGAACTCAAGGGCCTCAGGGACCACAAGGTGCTCAAGGATCTCCGGGGAGCCAAAGCGGCGGAAGCCAAGGCCCGCAAGGTGCGCAAGGTTCAACAGGTATGATGGGTATGACGGGTCCTCAAGGACCGCCTGGATCTTCCGGCAGCCAAGGTGGAAGCCAGGGACCGCAAGGTGCCCAAGGCCCGCAGGGCGCTTCTGGCAGCCAGGGGTTCGGCACTCAAGGCCCTCAAGGTCCACCGGGCTCGCAGGGCATGGGAATGCAGGGGCCGCAAGGACCGCAGGGAGCACCTGGATCTTCCGGCAGCCAAGGTGGAAGTCAGGGGCCGCAAGGTGCCCAAGGACCACAGGGCGTTCCGGGCAGTCAGGGATTTGGAACTCAAGGCCCGCAGGGTCCACCGGGCTCGCAGGGTCCACCGGGCTCGCAGGGCATGGGAATGCAGGGACCTCAAGGTCCGCAGGGCGCAGCAGGAAGCTCTGGGAGTCAAGGCGGCAGTCAGGGACCACAAGGCCCACAGGGCTCCTCCGGAATGATGGGGATGTCCGGCCCGCAAGGCCCACAGGGTTCTCCCGGTATGCCCGGCATGAAAATGGCCATCGTCCCCTGCGAGGGCGAATATGTTGCTTTGTTCTGCGTCGAGTCGCCGGAGGTGAGATTCGAAGACGTGGTCCGTGTTCCGATCACGGGACCGATAACGACCAAAGCGATCGACTGCCGGTTCATCGAAGTCTGCGCCCCCGGCACCATCGAAGTGATCTCGGTGACCTCACCGCTCCCGTCCCTCATCGGAGCCGCTGTCGACCGGGATCAGCTCATCATCCGTATTCAGGGCGACCTCCCTCCATATGTCATCGCCACATTGAGCGGTATCCGCGCGGGCCACCGAGGTTTCCGATTCCCCCGCAAGACCCGCGACCAGATGCTTCGGAATAACGCCTTCTGGTCCAGCGCCGCTTCGTAACTCGCTTCTTCTCCGGCCACCGGTGCTCTCCGGCGGCCTTCTTATTGTCACCCCGCTTTGGAGTCATCCATGCTTCTGTCTCTGTTCACGCCCACACATAAACCACAGTTCCTCGCCCGTCTGGCCCGCTCGATCGCCAACCAGACGTTCACTGACTTCGAGTGGGTGATCGTCCCCAACGGTGACGCGGGCGAGATCCATGTCGACCTCCCGCAGGCCCGCATCGTCCCCTACACCGGCCAGACTCAGAACATCGGAGAACTGAAACGGTTCGCCTGCCAAGCTTGCCGAGGCGATGTCCTGGTCGAGGTCGACCACGATGACGAACTCACCCCCGACTGCCTTGCCGAACTGGCCGCCACGTTCTCCGACCCGCGCGTCGACTTCGCCTACTCCAACAGCTGCGAGATCCACGACGGCAAGCCGTGGAAATACGACGAGAAATTCGGATGGCGGTATCGTCCGTTCACCTGGGATGGCCAACCCCAGTTCGAGTGCGTCGCCTTCGAGCCGTCCCCCTGGTCATTCTCCAAGATCTGGTTCGCCCCCAACCACGTCCGAGCCTGGCGCTCTGCGTTCTATCATCGTATCGGCGGTCACGATCTCGCGCGAGCCGTTCTCGACGACCACGATCTGCTCTGCCGAACCTACATCCACGGCCGCGTGAAGCACATCGACCGTTGCCTCTACATCTACCACCTCCACCCCAACAACACCTGTCGAGGCGACCAGAACGCGTTCATCCAGACCGAGACGCTCAGCATCCACGACCAGTACATCTACCCAATGGTCGAACGCTGGTGCGACCTCAACTCTCTCCGCAAGATCGACCTCTGCGGCGGCCTCAACCCCGCCCCCGGATACGAATCCGTCGACCTCCACCACGCCCACATTACAGATGACCTCAACCAACGCTGGCCGTTCGGCGATGGCGAGATCGGCCTCATCCGCGCCCACGACGCTCTTGAGCACCTCCGCGACCCCATCCACACCATGCAAGAAGCCCACCGCAGCCTCACCCCCGGCGGCTGGCTCCTCACCCTCACCCCCAGCACCGACGGCCGCGGCGCGTTCCAAGACCCGACCCACGTCAGCTTCTGGAACTCGAACTCATTCTGGTACTACACCCGCCCCGAGCAAGCCAAGTTCATCCACAGCCCCATCCTGTTCGAACCCAACCGAATCAAGAACTTCTTCCCCAGCGATTGGCACCGGGAGCATCACATCGTATACGTGAAGGCGGATTTGCTGAAGGTCGCGGGGCGGATGCCGGGCGGCGTGAGTATCTAATTCAGCATTGCACCGACGGCTATTTTGGAAACCCAGGATCATCAAAAAAACCAGGACCGTAATGGGCATCCTCTCCATTGAGATGGTAGTGAGAGCGCTCTGGTCCTGGCTTCCCTCGTGGAGTGGCAGGATCGATTCGGAGTTTTTCGACAAACTTACCTGTTCTTTCGTCCAAAACCCCATAACTTGCCGGCCGGTGCGGATTCTGAACGAACCGTTTTGGAATCGCATATCTGGGACCCGGTGGTAATGCGACTCCTTGTGTAGTAACGTGAATGACTTTTCCACTCGGTGTCGTATTTCCGACCCGCGCACGCACTCGACTAAAGAGTTTCGAGGCACGCCCCAGGCCCGCCGCAATACTAGCGCCGGGGAAGCCCACTATCACAGGGGTACCCGCCACTATCTTCAAGCGGCCGTTCTCGGCGTCCGAGATGATGGGATCGATTCCATTCATAGCAACGACTTCTTGTGGCCACGGGAGCGAAAGCCGATCGGCGTTTACAGGTTGTCCTGTGAAATATGTCGCATTCGGTGGGTCCGGAAGCTTTGCCAAGTAATCGGCAAAGCGTTTCGCCCCCGGCGTCATACCAGAGACACTTACGTTGATCTTCCCATCGGTCGATGGGGGAACTCTGCTCGCAGGTATTGGTACAGGCGTCCTGTCTGCAAAAAGCGTTGCAGCATTGGCACGAGTCGGAGAACCAGGAAACGGAGACTCCTGGTGACGTGACGCTGGCGTGTTTTGCGCATCCGCTGACTTGTCGAGTCGTCGGGCTGGAGCTTCAGTACGCGACACGGTCGCACCGGATTCACCATTGTCTTCGTGTTCTAGGGGCGCTTCAGTCAGAGATTCCAACCTTGCGGCCATGTCGCTCTGAATTTGCTTCCGTGCAAAGTGAATGCCTGCACTGAGTTGAGCACTGTGGTCCCGAAGCTCAGCTGCGGCTTCACGACTCTGGCGTGATTGAGCGTTGAGAGACAGTCGTTGTTGATGGATTACGTGTTGCCGCTGATCGGCAGCGAGCCTCTGTTCGATTGAAATGTGAAGCTCTTGGGCACGCTGCGACTGCAAGAGCTGTTGCTGCGCTTGGCGTCGGCCCAGATCTCTGACATCGACGGCATGCTGGTACCTGTATTGGAGTTCTTCTAGCCGCCGAGCAGCATCAAAATATGTTGGACGATCTTCGGCAAAACCGTTGGTCGTCCCCGCGCAAACGACGATCAATACCGAGTAGAGAAATGGCCATCGCGTCATGATGAGATTCACTTTCCGTTCAAGAAGAGAGCGTGTAAGTGGGAGTGTTTGCTGTGAACGTCGCAGCGATGCTGTTGGTAGCTTCCAGTTCACCGGTTGATGCGAGATGCGGTCGTCGAGTTTGCGAAACAGGGTGCCTCGACCAAGTGCGACACGAGGCACCCATCTCGCGATGCACTAATTCGCCGCCACCGAAGTCAAGAGGTTTTGGATCAACGATTCCAGATGGTCTTCGATCTTATCGAGCCGCATCGCGATAGTGACCATCTGCGACGATTCGCCTTCAATTGTTGAGATCAGCGTGTTGACTTCAGCGAATTCTTTCTCGATCTCCGCCGAGTAAGTCGCCACGTTGTGCTTTCCGACTTCGCCTGCGGCCGTTGCGATATCACGGGCGGCATTCCGAAGATGTTCGCCGTTGAACCAATTGCGAAGATCCTCGGCCTCTTCTTTGTCGTGAAGGCGAGCAGAAGTGTTGCAGTACCACTCCTTGACTTCACTGAGACCGACCTCTTTGCCGCGGAAGTAAGAATGGCGGTTTTCGACACCCAGCCGAGCATCAATCCGCTGGACAGCGCGGAGAACGATTCCTTTGTTGTCTCCGTCAGACACGAGTTTGGATAGTAGTAGGTTCAAGGAAATCAGCCGCGAGAAGAGTTGTTTCCGCAGTTCGGCGCGCTCGATCAACAGGGTGCTGATCGCGGAGATCCGTGTTTGTTGGGCGAAACTTGGATTCGCCGGGAACAGACTCTGAATCTGTGCGTCGAGTCCGTCGTTTGCCGCGAGTTCGATAGCCGTACCTGTCTCAGTGGATCGAGTGACGAGCGATTTGTGTTGATCATTCAGTTCCGTCCGCAGCGTTTCGCACGCAGTGATAAGCACGGCGAGCTCTTCCTTAAATGCTTTCCGTGTATTGTCATCACCGGCTACGATATGGTTGACATGACCCGGTCCCCGACCGGCCATGTCAGCAGCCTCTTCGCCGTCAATTGCGCGATGCCGGTTCACGAGCAGTGTGAGCGCTTCACGTGTACCATCAATCTTTCCATCGAGATAGGAAAAGCACTTCCCCTTTTCATCTCTGGAGGTCATCGCCGTCTTATAGCGATCAAGCGTTGCGAGAAGAGTCGGCAGCCCCTTGACCGATTGGTTGAGACGCACAACCGATTCGATTGCGGATTTCGACGCAACAGATCCGTTTGCAACCGCTTCCTGCGTGTCGCGGATATTTTTCAGGCCTTCTTGGAATCCCCGGCTCCACGTCGCCATCCCCTCCGGCAGGAACAGTTGAATGCTGTTCACGCCCGCTGGAATCAGCCCATTGACCTCTCCCAGGCCAATCGCGACCTGCCCCGTGTAACGGCTGGTCAGTTCGACGCCGTGGTCACGGACCTTGTATTTCTCGACCCGTGATGCCATCCAACCCTGTTGAGTCGCCGCCTGTTGCATTAAGATCGAGGTTCGTTGCAGCGTCGCGGCGATCTGCTCATCCGTGTTGGCGAAGCCGAGTTTGACGCCGACGCCCTTCTTGCCGTCGCCGAGCTGGCCCTCCACGCCCGCGCTTGCACCAGAGCTCTTTCCGTTTGACTGAGAACGTTCAAGAACACTCTCGAAAGTGTTGTCGCTGGTCTTAACCCATCCAAGAGCGCCAAGAGCCTCGGCGAACTTCTGCTCGTCGGCAGTATTGGTCCCAAGGAGAAACGGAACGGACTGGACGGGATCGAAGAGCTGAGTGACCTGACTGAGGATCGGGTTGACCAAGAGCGCGACGGACTCAGCGGAAACCCCCGTCAGATCGGAGTTGATCTCGGTCTGCACATCCCGAAGAAAGTCGCTGACATCGTTCTGCGTGACGTCGCCATTGCCGGTGAGATTCCGGTTCTTCAGGAAGCTGTTCAGCTTGTCCCGAAGTCCGGTCTGCCCAAAATTCGCGATCCGAGCCCGTGAGAGGACTGTATTGGGAAAGCTGTAGGAGGGACGGACACCGAGACGATCGCGCTGGTGCAGGTGCGTGATTCGCTGAAGCGTCGCCGGTGATAAGTCGAACCAAAGGTCCGCCTCGGCGGCCACTCGTGAAACGTCCGCCTCAGCAGCCGCGAGAGGAACGTCGTTGGGCTGGCCCAAATCGATGAGCTCAATCCGAAAGCGGCTGAGCGGCAACGTATCCACCACCACGGTCAGCGGCCGACCCTGGTTTCGCTCCTTGGCAGCGTGCATCAGATACGAATCATCAGCTGATACGATCAGCGCTGCTGCGGCGTCAAGCAGATTGCTGTCTTTGAGCTTGACCGACACCTTTGATTTGAGCGTCCCATCGGCCTCAGTGTCGATCTTATGAATCCACTTGGGCAAGGTCTCGACCGGTTGGGGTGCAGGTGTGAAGAACAGCGCCGGCTCCATCAAATAACGGGCCGTGCCATGCTGAGAGGGGCCTCCGACCGTCTCATCGCGTTGGATCACAAACAGTCGGCCTCGATAGTTCAGGCTGAGCGTCGCTGTTTGTGATGACGGCATGTTGCGACCGAGATCAACGGTCGGTGCAGACGTATTGGGCTGAGAGGCAACGTTCCGAGGAGGTTCGGTTGTGGGCAGCGTTTGACGGGGCTCGATGGCATAGAGGAACCCGGCGATCCCCACGATTGGCAGAGCGACCCACGCGCGGGGGAAGACTTTACGCCACAACTGCATTGCTTGATCATGGCTCATTGACATCGGAAACCTTTCTGAAAGGCGGTCCCTGGTGTGATGGTTGGCTACTGGTCGGGATCGCATCGTGCCAGCAGTTCGAGGTTGTCTGCCCTCACAACGCACGATTCGCTGACTGCAACCCAATCGCCGTCAATGAACCAAACGAGACAGTTCAAAACAATTTATGATCGCCGTAACACATCCCAGGGTAAACAGATGCGACACACTGGCGTTCGGCGACTTCTCTGCATTCACCGCCTGCACACGGCTCTTTCGTCGGGATTTGGCGAGATCGTGTCTATGCATTTGTCCCTCTCGATGCTTGCCTGCAACCATCGCAATCGCCGAATTGCGGATCCACTAACGTCGTCGTATGCGACGGAAAAACAATAGGTTTGTCGTAACGGAAAGACAATAGGTTCGTCCACATGGGTTCAGTCGATTTCAAACGCCGTTCGTCGTGAACTCTGGCACATTGTGGACTTCCCCACGAATCGTGGGGAAGTCCATTGTTCTTGCGAGGATCACCTGACAGATCCAGTGCAATGCGGTAGCATAAACAGCGTGTGATTCCAGGAATGTTTGCACGCAGCCGACTGCAACGACAGCTGTCTGTGCGACGGGCTCGCCGGAGGATTGTCGAATGTCTGAATCGACACGAAGGCCGTATGAAGATGGCCCGCTGACCGCTCTTCTCAACAAGGCCACAGGCGGCGATCTTGAGGCCAAGCGACGGGCATTTGAATGCCTGTGGCCCGACATCGAGAAGCTCGACCACATCTTTTCTGAGAGTTACAACGTCCTCGGCGGTTCTCGCGTCTCCGAACCGGTCACATTCCTGCGTGGGCGTGACGTTTTTGACTCGACGCTGGAATGGGCAAACGACAAACAGTTCGTGTGGCATCACCCTGGAGCGTTTCTGGCTCAGATCACTTACATGCTGAAGTTTCGGATGATCGACGATCTGAGATCGCAAGCCGAGGCACGTCGTAAGCGAATCGATGAGATGTTCAAGTCGGATTGCGAACCAGACTTGATTGCCTTGGCCGATACCCGAGAACCCACGCCAGACCAGGCTGCCATTGAGAATGAAAAGGCAGAGCGAGAGGCGTCTCAATCCGAGCAGGAACGGAAGATCGCGAAAGAGCAGAACGAACTTGCTGAACTGGAGAGGCACATCGCATGGCATGAGTCATGGCGAGAGTGCATTGACACAGTCGTTACGGACCCCATCGAGAGATTCATTTACACGGCGATGGCGATGCAGGGACTGACTCCGAAACAGATTTGCCAATTGCTCAAGGAACTCTTCTCCGAAGACAGGTCTTTGCCGGAAGTCGAGCGTGAGTCTGCGGAGTCCAAGGCCAAGGTTCTTAAGTGCCTTCGGACGAAGACCGGTGGAGATGTCGGCTGGTGGGCTGGTGAACACGTCCGATTGTGATGGGGCTGCAATGGACGAGCATGACGCATTTCTGCATCGACTACGGTCGGATGACGACTTCTGGGAGAGGCAAGAACATGTGGGAGCCATGCTGGGGAATAGGTATCACGTTCTCGAATATGTCGATCGGGGAGGAATGGGGAAGGTGTATGTCGCAGAGGATATGCATCTGCCAGCAAACCCTCATCGCCCGCGAAGAGCAGTCAAATTCATCCGGCGTGATCGCATCACGCCCATTTCAATGGAGTTGTTCAGGCGTGAGGCGAGTGTCTTGTCTCAGCTTGTTGGTGTTGCGGAGGGGCTGCTCGACATTCATGGCTTTGGAGAACACGAGGGGCAGTTCTATATCGTCACGGAGTACATTCCCGGCTTGATGCCTCAGAACATGAAGGCTCCTTGCCGAGATCTGCAAGCTTACATTCAGGCTCACGGTAAGAGCTTGCGAGCACGCGACGCAGCGGAAATTGTGCGACGATGCGCCGCGACGATGGATGTGATCCATCGCCACAATGCGGGGATCCTGCCACCAATCGTCCATCGAGATCTGAAGCCCTCCAACATCTTACTTGTCAAAGACGAAACCGATGTCTGGTTTGGTTTTCGCACAAAGATTTCCGATTTCGGTCTGGCTTCGCCAATCGACGATGCTGGCGAGATCACGGGCACGCCAGGCTATATGGCCCCAGAACAGTGCGATCCAAACGGTGAGTTCGGGGCAATTTCGCCATCATCCGACATTTGGGCATTGGGAGTAATGCTCGCTCAGCTAGTTACTGGCGAGCTACCGATTCGTGTAGGTGGCAAGAATGCAAAGGTACAGACTGCGTCCTATTACTCTCAATTTCAGCAGTTAAAAGTGCGTGCCGAACCCATATCCATACCCTGGCTTGGCGATGCGGATCTGACGGAAATATGCCGCAGCTGCCTGCGGATCGACCCCCAGTGCCGATTTCAACCGGCTGGATCGCCTATTGATGGGAACATCTCGAACGGTGAGGCTCTAGACATTCGGCGACGCGAACATTCAGAATTGTCCGAGGCGCTCGATCGCTGGCTGACGTATCGGCCGCTCTCGCAGCGCCTCGGAAGGACTCCGCTCAGCCGACGTGGTTGGTTGTTCTTCCGCCGACATCCGATTGCCTGTATCTTGTGCCTTATGGTGCCACTCCTAGTCGGAAGCACACTTTGGACCCGCCACGAGCGAGCGTCCCTGCAAACGACGCAGGAAAACCTTCGAGAGATCACTCACCAAGCCAAGACCAGTGCCGATGCGGCTAATGTCAATGCCCGGATGTCGGAGGCGAACCAGAAGCTTGCGGCGGAGAACTCCCGCCGCGTTGAATTCGAAAAGGGCGAAGTCCGGTGGCGTTCGGCCGTTGACGCCCGAACCGCGGGGGATGGCACGCGGTCGATTCTTCAGTTTCTGGCGGCGTGCCGACATTGGCAGGCGGCAGACCGGCCCGATCTGGCCGCAGCTTCCGATTATGCTGCTGGGAGTCTGGATCTGGCGAACGGGGCCGTAGCGAATCATTCCGCCATTACCGTTGCAATCGCGTTGAAGCCCCCTGATGACTTGATCTTCCTCGCCGATAGCAGCGGTCGCGGATGTTACTGGGACCACTCGAATCTGCCGGAATGGATACCGATGCACTCCAAGGAAATCCTGGGCGCGGCGTTATTCCCGCGGGGAGATCGGTTGGTAACTTGGTCTTTCGATGGCACCGCCAAAGTCTGGGATGCTCAGACTCGGCGTTTATTAGCAACCTTGACTCACCCCTCGACACGCTGGCCCCAGGCTGCGCCGGGAGCCGACCCGAACCAAGTCTTGACATGGGGCTTTGACAATTCTGTGCGACTCTGGGATGTTGAAAATGCATCCGTATTGTGGTCAGGAAAACACGCGGACCGGATTGTCGACGCGAAGACATCACGCGACGGTCGACGGGTTCTCACATGGGCTTCCCGCGATCCGTTGTTAAGGGTGTGGAATCTCAATGATGGGGCCGAATTGTCCTTTGACATGGATGGAGAAATTCTCGAGGCCGGATTCGTCGATGGCCGCGACGAGGCTTGGGCTTGTTCGGAAGCAGGACTGATCCGATTCTTTGATCTTTCCGCGGGCGAGCGTTTTGGGAAAGACATGCCCTTCAATACACGGTTCACTCTCTGCGCTATTGCTGAGGGGCGGCATTGCCTGTTCTGCGACAGAGATGGTCGAGTCTACGTTTGTGACCTTGAGAAACGACTGGGAGGCAAGCTCAAAGGCCTCGCTTCGATCAGCGGCGCGGCGTTTTCGCCCAACGGAAAGTTGTGTGCGATCATTGACAAAAACGGAAAGATCGATCTAAGGGATCTACCGCAATGGAAGGAGCGATCCGAGTTCGATGCAACCGGTTGCAGCTATGTTTTCTTTCACGATGATCGGACGCTCGTTGCCCGATCAGACCTGGGAGTGGTGCGAGCTTGGGATGTCGACTCGGGAGCCCTGATTGCCGCGATCCGACAGCAAGGTGCCAACAGAACGATTCTCACGAAGTCGGAGATTGTCGCGGTGACTTCCTCCGTTCATCCCACGGCGGTACGTTATCGTCTCAATGGATCGCGCTCGCAGCGCTTCGTCCATCCTCCATCGGGACTTTTCGCAGCGATGTTTTCGCAGCCAATTCCCTCGGAGATAATCCAAACCGAAGTCCTCCCCAGCCGTAATCGCGTTGTCACCGCCGGGAGGAATGGCGTGATTCGTATCTGGAATGCCGTCGATTCAAGTCTGATTGAAACTCTACGACATCCCGGCGAAGTCTGGGGAATCGCTGTGGACTCCGCTGAGAAGACGTTCCTGAGTTTCGGCAACAACTCCAGCGTCGTCGTCTGGGACATCGAAGCTTGCCGAGAAATCGGTCGATTCAAACATAAGCGAAATATCGTCGGCGCGAGGTTTGCGTTCGATGACCTCGCGATTCTTTCATGGTCCGTCGACGGCTCGGTCCAGGTCCGCGACCGGGATCAACTTGACAAGCCCAGCGATGAATGGATTCAACCTGGAGTTGTGTGCGACGTCGCGGTCTCAAAATCGGACGGATGGATCATTTCTTGGTCTGGAAGCAACGACGGGTTTAGTTCCGTCCGCGCGTCCCAGCGAGGAAAGCCGGAATCTTTCGATAAGGCGCTCGCTGGGAACCGCGCGCTGCGATACCACGGACTAATCGCCAAAGCGGGTGTCGCACTTCCGCCTGAGGGGTTGCCAGTCGCCATTCTCAGGAACGACGTTGATCGCTTAGCCGATGGGGGAATTGTCTGTTTGTGGACTCCAGACCGCCAACCGGGGCCAGAAGATATCCAGGGTTTCATGAATAGCGCCACATCTGCAGTGTTCAGCCCCGATGGGAAGTACCTCGCGCTGCTTACCGCCTTGAAGAAGGTGCGGTTGTATTCCGTGCATGGCGACACCCTGAAGCAAGAACGATCCTGGACCATTGATGGCAACGTCCCTACCATGCAGTTCAGTCCTGATGGCTCGCAACTTATCACATGGGATGACACCGGCGCTCAGACTCATTTCGCCCTGGACAGCGACGTTCCACTGAAGACTCTGCGAAATCCAAAGTTCACGCAGGGGAGATGGGATCAGGGCGAGAGGTGGATCGCCTGGGGATCAGAGGGGGATGTGAGTCTGTGGCACAAAGAGTTGAACGACCCACTAGCGGTCTTCGAAACCACAATTTCGAGTAAAATACTTGGTGCCCGGCTAGTGGGAGACGGGACGGTCGTTACTTGGGGCTCCAACACTCAAGGTGGAGTCAGCGAGATCTGGAATGCCCCATCTTCTCGCTTGGAGGAGGCCGACGACTTGATTCGGAGTTTCGAACTCCGATCAGGGCAAACCCTCGACAGCGCGGGGGTTCCCCGGTTTCTAAGTTCAGACGAGATCTTGCAGCGCGGCGCTCCCACCATCGACAACCGGTGAATTTCTCCGGATGCGGGGAACAGGGATGATTCTAGCGGACGAAGCTGAGCAGAGAATTGTGGATGCGGCCAAATGATTTGCAGCCCGCCTATCGGCTAGATGCCGACCAGGCGACATAACCTGCTTCCAGGAAAGCCGTTGCGTCAGGGAAAGAATTATTTCAACAGGCGATGCGTGTGGATAAATAGCAAGCGATTCACACCTCGATCAATCCCTTGGACTCCCGCACGATTCGCGCGGAAGTCCACCAGCGAAAAGGCCCCCCAATGTTTCGGCAATCAATCTTGGCGTTGGCTATCACATTGACATGCAATGTGACGATGGCGAACGAGACCCCCGACCTCAGATCCCTGCTGCAGACCATTTCACAGAGCAAGAATTGGGCGGAACGAAGAGACGCCATTTGGCAGTTGGGAAAACTGCCACCGTCGGAATGCATCGTGAAGGCACTTGTCGTTGTGCTCACGGATCCCACTTCAGATGGAGACCTCCGTGAGTACGCGCTATCGGGGATCGGCGAGCAACTGAAGAATCATCGTGATCTGCATGCACCGCATGAACTTGTCGAAGCCCTTGATTCACCGGATCTCGATCGCAAAGGCATCATTACCACGTTGGGGATGTTTCGCTCGTTTGAATTGCGATCTGTGCCAGTGTTGCTCGACAAGATTCGCACCGATGACGAGTTGTTCGTTCGGCTGTCACACGCGTTCTTCGATGCCGATCGTCTGGTAGGTTTGTCGGACCACAAGGACCACAAAATACGCTCCGTCGCGTTGTCCAGGTTGTGGAATGCAACTCAAGACATTGATCTGTGTCTTCCGCTCTATCTGCGGGAAACGGGCAGATCGTTACCCAAAGAGACTCAAGACCAGATTGCAGCCATTGAAATGAAGATCGATGAGTTGCAGGACAAACTGAATAGCCTGTCGACGGACGATCCCGCCCGAGATGGCCTCGAACAAATGGTCATGACCCTCAAATACGAGCCCGTGATGGGTGAACAATCGTCGTTCTCATTCGGTCAATTGGGCATGGCCTTGCTAACCCATCGGATGACAACTGACCATCCCATCGCTTGTGGCCAAGCCCTGTCGGGATTGGTTGGGAACCAATCGGAACCCGAAGAGTTGCGTATGCGAGCGGCATTGATCCTTTCGTCGATCGCTTCGTCGGACGAAGCGGATCGGAAAATGCTTGTGGATGCTGGCGTTCTTGATCGAATCCAGGAATTATCAATGAAAGGGCTGAAAGATGACTCTTTACAGAGCGCGATCAACCATTGTGTGACGGCTCTCAAAACGCAACACGATCGATTCAAGACAGTCACGATGCCGAGTAACGATGACGGCGGTAGCCGCCCCTCATGGACATCGACCCTGCTTCCGTTTGAAGAAAGCGTGGAAGATCGATGGAAAGGTGAACCGCCGATTTGGTGGAATCCATCCATCCCTCTCCCTCCTCCCTCTCCGTTTCCTCCTCCTCTTCCCCCTCAGTCATTATGGCCAGAGAATCGGCCGCTGTATGGCTTTCCGACGGATGAACTACCAACCATCAACCATTCGACAAGTTGGGACGGACGGATTGACTCGTCACTTGCACACCACGCCCCTGCGCTCGGGTACATCGCAGACCAAGATGGTTTCGAGACGCTCTGGACATCCTGGAAGGGGGTAGACTCGCGATCGCCAGAAATTGACTTCGACAAGTACATCGCGATTGTTGCGGCTGCACCGTCAAGCACGTTGCTGCTTCTGTCGGAGGTCAGCGGGAAGGGTGACCTCACGGTGCGAATCATCGCCAATGCTGATCAGACCTCAGATCATGGCTTCGTCATCAAGCTGATTGAAAGACATGGGGTGAAGTCGGTCAGAGGCCGAGCAATCCCACCAAAGTCGAGACAGCAAAACGAACCACAGAAGGACTGAAGGCGTATTTCCACGACTTCACCCACGGACTTCCAACAGAACTCTGGGGTATCAGACCGCCACAGAAGTTACCACTCGTTGCGGGGGACTTGCGGGACAGAGCGTGCCGATGCTGCGAGTCTGCCGACTTGTCCGCTCCAGCCCCCCCGACGAGCCACCGGGCTCCTCGCAACCCCACCGCCGCGACTCTCAAGACCTCTGGTGCAGAAAATGGGGTCAGGCAACTCGATGCGTCGCTCAAGGCTCGGGAGCTTCAAGAGCTTCTTGATTGTCGCTGGGCGGCACCTCTACTCGGAGGCGGATTTTGACACGTTCCAATTGAATCTCTCGAAGTTTTTGTTGCTTTCTCGCGATCTCCTCCCTGATCGGTCGATTGGATTCCTTGTTTCTCTTTATCTCTTGCTGACTTCTTTCTAACTCTTGCTGTCTCGCGAAATGCTCCTCATGCTCCCGAGGTGTCCTTGGAGCCTTTGGAGCCTCATCAAGAGAGAAGAGATCCGGAACCAGCCGCTCTGACTTAAGACTGCGCTTCAAAGCGCGAAGCTTTCCTTCAAGAGCCCACTCTTCATCGCGAAGTTGGCGATCTCGAAGAATCGACAATTCAATCTCTACATTCTGCGCTGCTAGCCTATCGGCTAAATCAGTATTGAACGAATGGCCGGGAGGCAGATTGAACATTTCCGAGGCTCCGATGACGAAAATAAGCGGCGAGAACCATATTACCACCCACACACCGCCTGGCAGCTTGGAGTCTTGCATCCGAATGCAGCATCCCATCATGTGAATAAGTCCCCACCAGCCATAGAATTCTTTGCCGTATTCCCTGGAACTCACGAGGCATAAAGTGCCGTACACAACGCCAGGAACGATCCAGATCATCCATGCTAAGGCCGTCAATACGATCTCCGCAGCAGTTGCCGCATGTGCCACCTCAGTAGGCAGCATGGCTGCACTATGTTCATGCTGCATTGGCACTGAACTTGGATCACCATCGCTGGAGCAGTCGTTTGAAGTCGAGATCGGAATTTTCTCGGGTGCCGGTTGGGCCGTCATCTCAGGCCAGTGGGGCTTCGTGCGGCAGGCAGGACATTCCCCAGCCGAAGTTGGGATGACTTTGGTCTTGCAATTCGGGCAGGGGAGGATGGTCATCGCTGTTCTCGGTACTTCCGACCATTTGGAGGTGACATCATGTGGGCCTCTTGCTCACATCTGGATTTAGTTCAGCGGCAAGGCAATCCGCAGGGAGAACGCTGCACGACCGCACCTCTATGGACCTCTATGGTAAGGAGCGATAGGGTTCGGGTCTATGGAAATGAGGCGTGAGCGATTGGGCTTCCCCAAGTATCTCGCCCAAGGCTTGGACTTCCCCACGAATCGTGGGGAAGTCCAGCTGAGGCATCACAGTTCTATGGTTTGGGGGTCAGCGCGGTAAACATTGCATCGCTGGCGAGCCCAGTACGGCGGCATGAGGTCCGAGGATGCCAAGCGGCTTAAACAACTTGAAGATGAGCCCCCCGATTCCCCGCACTCCCCCCCAGCCCTCGCCACCATTTCCAACCGAGTTCAACACCCCAGTTCATTTCCTGATCACGTAGGATCCGGCTCTCGCAGAGCCAACGAACCGCAGCGTGCCCGCAGCTTTCATCGCCGCAAGGTCGCGTTTGGCGGTGGCGGATGAGCAGGCGAAGCGGTCGATGAGGTGACGAATCTGGAGTTGGACGCCCTGTTTCAATTGCGAGAGTGCCCAGCGCTGACGTTCGTTCAGATCGTTGGCGGGTGAATCGTCAGGGACAGCGTGTTCTTCGCTCTGTGAAGACTTGGATTCTGCAAGTGAATCGACTTCGCACGCTACGACACGGCTTCCAGAATCGATCGTGATCCACTCCTGCAACCGATATCCTGGCCCACCGCTGGCGATGATCGATGTCCGCTCGCAGGTGATGTTGGCCTCTTCCAGTAGCCGCTGGGCGACTTTGTTGCGGAACTCCAGGACTTGGCTGGCGATGCCGTTCTGGCCGCAGTCGGAACCGAGCCGTTCCGTCAGGTCCGAACCGGCATGGGCCACGTATTGACCGTTGGGGCGTTTCTCGGACAGCAGCGTCAGGATCTGGTGCATCAGCTGGCTGATCGGGATGTCGACGCCGCAGATCTCGACCCGGCGATTGGACAGGACCATGCTGCCGCCATTGAACGGCCTCGGGGGACCGGACGGCTTCATTGCCAAGGTCGTCTTCGGGCCGGATTGGCCGGACCTGTCGAGGGCTTCGAGGATGGCCTTGTCGAGCGTGCGACCTCGGATCGGGAACGGTTTGGGGATGTAGTCGGCTGCGCCCATCTTGATGCAGTCGACGCCCTGGTGCGGGCCGTCGTTGCCGTGAGCGGTCATCACGATGACCGGCGTCCGCTTGCCGAATTGGCCGATCGCTTCCCGCAGCAGGTTGATCCCGTTTTCGATCCGTGGGAAGCTCCGGCCTTCCTTGACCGGGATCTCCAGGTCGAACAGGGCGTACGCATACGAATGCCCGTTGAGTAGCTTGCGGGCCGCTTCCTGGCAAGAAGCGGTGTCGTGAGTGTGGCCGAGTGATTCGACCACATCAACGACGGTGTCCCTGATTCGGGGATCATCTTCCACAATCAGTGCGCGCGTCATGCGTCACGTCCTCAGTCTTCGGTCAGCGGCAGTTTCATGCTGACTCGGGTTCCAATGCCTTCCTGGCTGTCAATCTCCAGAGACCCACCGTGGGCCTCGATGTACCTCTTCGATGTGGGCAGACCGAAACCTGTCCCGTCATGTTTCAAGGTGGTCTGGCCCGGGATGAACTGTCGGATCTGACGCAGGTCTTCCGCACCAAACCCAACAGCGTTGTCTTCGATCACGATGTCGACCCGTCCGGGCTGCGTCACTTGAGCCTGGACGTTGATCCAGAACGGGCCGTCCTGATCCAGCCGAGGCCGGAATCCATCCAGCGCATTCTGGATCAGGTTCGTGAAGGCCACGACGATATGAACTTTGGAAGCATCAATCGTGACCTCGTCCGGAACGTGTACTTGCAGGGAGATCAGGCTCGGGTCATGCCCACTTTTAGTGAAACACGCCTTGGCATTCTCGCTGGCCTCATGGACCAGGGACGACAGTCGTTCCCGGCGGCGTTCGGTGGGCACCTGCTGCGAGTAGCGGCGGACATCGTCCATCAGCTGGCTCAGGTCCGCCGTTGCATCGACAATCCGTTTCAGGTGCTTCTGCAGTTCGGCAGGCGTCACCTTCCCACTTGCGACGCGGTTCAGCAACGTCTGGGCACTCCCGCTGACCGGCGTCAACAGCCCGCGCATGTTGTGGATCGTGGCTCCCACCAGAACGTCGTACAGCCGCTCGGCAATCTGCCGCGACATCTTCGTCGCCAACGTCCCGTGCAGCCGCTCCATCATTTCATAGTCGTCAGCCACTCCCCCGAGCACTAGGCGACGACGCGAGGATGTCTGTTGTCCCTTGCGGCGACGATCGAGCGACCGCTCGGCGGCCTTCCGCACGTAGGAGTTCTGATCCTCACTCAACTGAGCTGCCAAGGTGCCGAAACTCTCTTCAGGCAACCGGTCGAGCAACTCAGCCACGCGTTGGCGTACCTCCCACTTCGCATCGCGGACCAGGATCGCGAGTACGGTCAGCATCTCATCAGTCGGTGAACCAAATG
This sequence comes from Planctomycetota bacterium, assembly GCA_031431195.1. Classification (GTDB taxonomy): domain Bacteria; phylum Planctomycetota; class Planctomycetia; order Planctomycetales; family Planctomycetaceae; genus TH-plancto1. The sequence continues at coordinate 24,480 of JANPCU010000098.1, forward strand.
CCTGCGATTGGTTGAGCAGCAGCGATTCCCGGTCACGCCAGCGAATCGAATCCGGATCAGCTTCCAGTCGCCGCGCAATCGCCGCCCAATCCGGGAGTGTGGTTGTTGCACTACTGACCATAGCGTTCCCCCCGTCGTCGAAACGCCTCAGTTCCCCCTTCCAGCAGTGTCACGATCTCGGTTTTACATTGGTCGACGTTCCCTTCCCGGGTCACTCGCCCCTTGGCTCCGTCCGACTCCAGCACCACGACATGATCAGCCTCTCCCAGCACCGGGATATTCGGGTTGTGAGTCACGAGAATCAGCTGCCGCTTGGCCTTCACGTGCCGGAGGCTCTCGACCACGGTCTGGAAGATGAACCGATTGTCGAGGTTGTCTTCGGGCTGGTCGACGATCAGTGTGCTGTCGCTTTCCATCAGCAGGATCGGCAGGATCGTCGTGCATTTCTGGCCGGTGGAGAGCGACGATGTGTCCTTGTACTCCTGGCCATCCTTGAGTTCAATCAGCGGCTGGTCGTCGAGTTCGACCGTCTCCAGCGTGAACAGGAACTCGGGGTCGAGCAGCGTACTCGCGGTCTTGGTGGCCTGTTCGCTGTTGAGTTCCGCCCGGTCGATCAACTGAGCAGCATCGCGGTTACGAATGGTCGCCGTCAGAGCGGCGGGTGGGATCGCAGCTGCGATTTTCTGCGCCACAATGCCTTGCCGCAGCCCGATCCCCTTGAGCCTGGCCTCCAGCATCTGGCGATAGGCGTCCGCATTGCCGTACTGCATGATCGTGACACGGATCGTCGGGGCCAGTTCCGCATTGATCCGTTCCGCGACCGCCTTGCGGATGGCGAACCGCTGGTCCCGCAGATCGGACAGCTGTTCCAGCAGATCCCGTCGCCGGGCATACAGCTCCGTGATCCGCTGGTTCGTCTCGGACTGCTGATGATGCCGGGCGAGCAGCTGGTTCCGGCGGCGTTCGAGTTCCGTGCGTTCGGCGGCCTGCTGCTGAGCCTGTTTGTGTTTCTCGATCGTCGATCGGAAGGCCAGTTCCTGTTCCCGGTGCTTCTGAGCGATGACATCCACTTTCCCGGTGATCGTCTGGCCGACTATATCAATGCGTCGTGCCGCCTGATCGAGCAGAGCATTCACGTCCTTGGAACAGGCTTTGACCTGCTGAAACGCTTCCTGCAGGATCGCCCCATTCGGCCCCTTGAGCGTCTCGGCGTCAAAGAGGTTAACAGTCCGGGAATCGATTCCGCCGATCTGAGAGCGGACTGCTTCCTGAAACTGCCCCAGCTGTTCCCGCAGTCGCTGCAATGAGCGAGTCTCCCGATCGCGTACGCTCTTCAGGCGATGCGCCTCGTTGATCTCGGCATTTGCCCCGTCGGGCGAGTCGCCGTAGACCTTCAGTTTCGTCTCGATGCCTGGCAGTGCAGCCATCTCGTCCTGAATCGCAGCCACATCCCGTTCCAGCGGAATGATCTGGTGAGCATTCGCCTTGAGCGTCGAGACCAGATGCTGCTCGCGGGAGAAGATCTCGGCAATCTGCGAGCCCGCGAAGCTGTCGATCAGATCGAGCTGATACAGCGGACGATCGGCGATCGACTCCACGGCGTTTTGGCTGAAGATTTCCGCCCGGAACAGCCCCGACTTCAGATTGATCGCAGCGGGAGCCCCGGACTCATCCAGCACAATCGGCTCATCACCGAACGATCGGGTGACCCGATACGCGGTACCATCCGTGGCCCGAATCCCCAGCTCAATCCGCCCGCCGTTCAGGTTCCGTTTAACGAGGTTCTCGATCCGCTTCCGCTCGTCCGTCGCATGCTCCCGGCTCGGCAGCGCGTCGAGAGCGTATCCGACAAACTCGACAGCCGTCGTCTTGCCAGTCCCTCTCGCTCCAATCACACAGTTCAACCCACCGCGAAATGTGATCCGCAGACCATCGAGAAAACCGCCAATGACAGCGAGGTACTCGATGCGTTGGGGTATGTGCTTCCCAATCACGTCAGACTCCAGAACTCTCTGAAGCAGACTCAGCGCAGCTCAACAACGACGGCGAACTGGAGAATCGGTCAAACGACCGTGTCAGAACCCGCGAGAAGTGCCTGCCAAGTGGCTTCAATGTCCGGCATGACAGAGCCGACAGGCTGGGTTCCACCGCACAAGTGCGGCTTGGGTGACGTGTTCAAATGTATCATGTCCGGGAGCGGTGTCAAGAATCTTTTTGAAGTTGGAGTGGCCCCCGTCTTGAGGGCCAACGGGGAGGCGATTCATTGGTAGGGCATCATACCTCCACTGGAATCGGAGTGACGAATTCATCACGCATTCGATTGGCGACAGCCGTACACCTCGAACAAGGCGGTATCCAGATCGTCGTGAAACTGCTTGAGGACCGACACTTGCCCATCAGCGTGAATCTTCCACTCCTTGGCCGTCAGCATTTGTGCTTGAGAATCGGAAGCGTCAGCGCCCGGAGCCTCACGAGTCGCCACGTCCGCAGAACTCCGGGCGCTGACTCTTCCGGCTCTTGGTGTCGATTCGATCTCCCGCAGTCTCTCCATGACATTATACATCCCAGTCATCGTCAGATCGGGATGCAACTGCTGTTGCCGCTGGCGATGGGCATCGAGTTGTTCCCCGAGTTCGCGGATGCGCAGCTTCTGCGATACTCACCTTGAGATTGTGTATCCCATTTCAGACAACCAACGCAAATCCTCCAATGGTCTCGTCGGGGAATCCCAATCGAGACGAATGCACGGTGCGATTTCGATGACCTTGGCAATGAGTTCGTCCATCTTCATTCCGTTGAATCTGCCGTTCCCCGGAGCGAAGACATAGCCAGCTAGTGGCCCATCGGGATGAACACCATGACAACAGATGGTATCCAGGATGAGCATTCGTCGTGCCAGCACCCGACGATCATCACGGATTGCGAGGGATGACACATTTCCTGTGATCACGTCCCTTGAAAGGGCAGACCGAATGCAGCGGTCAATTTCCCCCTTGGTGTAGCCTTCACGGATGAGGTGCTTTTGGACTGCCCCGACTTCTCCTCCAGCAATCAGAATTCCATGTTCCACGTCCAGTGGCGTCAGGAAACCAATTTGCTGAAGTTCACGACGCAAACGGATGGGAGCGGTCCGAATCTGGAAGAAGGACGCCGTGTTGGTCATCGACAACAGACTCTTCAGATCACCATTCAGAGACGAGAAATACCCGGCCCCATCGAGATACTCGACAAAGCGAGCATTGTTGTGAATCGGGGTCACGAACACTCGTGACGTGCTGGTTTGGTCCACATTCTTATGCGAGACACTCCCCGAATCCCCGGCGTAAAACTGGCACTGGATGAACACTTGCTTAGTCCAGCCGGGCGTGCTGTAGGGTAAAACGAAATCGTAGGCTCGTGTTTTCGTGCGAGTCTCTCCCTTCGTGGGCGGTGAAATCACAACGTCCGAAGTGTTGAAATCAACACCACGCTCAAGGCCCCATTCCGTCAATCGATCTCGCAGGATATCTTCGGGGCCATGCCCTCCGGAGGCTGACACAGATCCTCGAACCTGGAACACCACCAAGGGCGTCAGCAAGTCCTTCTCACGTCCCAGCTCTCTCATCAGCACGAAGCTCTTGCCGATGCTCCAGAGTTGGGCCACATATCGCTCGTCACTGAGAACATACCTGCAAAACTCGTTCAGAAGTTTTTCTTGATGAGCTTTGTTGTGTTGAAGGTCAGAGACAACCTTCATGTACTTCTCAGCCTTCAGTTCTCGCGGAATTGGCTTGAAGGACAACACACCTCGCTGGACGAACGGGAACTCGGTCCATCCCGCCGAATCTCTGAGATGCAGCGGGAGTTGGCACTTGCCATTGTTGTCAGACTTGCCAGTCACGAGGAATAGAACTGCCGCAAACGATTCCAGGAACTCCACCGTCTCAGCCACACTTTTTCCAGCAACGGTGGACGCGACAGTTCTGGCAATGGCAGCGGGCGCGCAGTGGTCTATGTCGCGGTAGTCTGAAGTCGCTTTGGCGATGACTTCGAAGACCTTTGTGACCCGATCCAACTCTTGCTGGAATCGCTCAGTGTCCCTGATTTCGCCCGTGGAAGGGGTGATCCAGATGTCAAACTCGGCCAGTGCATCAGCGAGTGACAAGCGTGGGTATGGTAGCTTCATGGCGGTCTTCTCGGCGTCTCTTCTGTGTGATGACGTTGTAAACACTCTCTGCGATCAACCCGGAGAGTGCTGGCGGCACTGCATTTCCAATCAGCCGATATCCAGACACGAGATCGACAGACTCGCTCCCGATCTGGAACGAGTCGGGAAATGACTGAAGCCTGGCACACTCACGAAGAGAGAACGGGCGGTCCTCCAGTGGGTGCAGAAAGTATCGTGGATTGTGGAAGTTCGTCAAAACGGTGGGAGACGCTTCATCCCACCGTGGCCGTTTGAACAGCCCCGAGCAAAACATTGCCCCTTTCAAGTCGTACCGATCTCCGATCTGCTTCAAGTAGCCCTTCCCTAGAAGTGACGAGATGTCGCTAGATACGTTCTCAATTGAAGCCAACTGTTCAATACATTCTCGACTCAACGGATTACCATTGGGAATCGAACCATAGATCTTGTGACGACGGTTCTTGGCGATCGTCTCCAGAATCGCAACCTCTCGGGGCGAAACTTTACCGAAGACTTTGGGAATCATCCATGTGTAAACGGACGTGTCCGAGTGACGCACATTGCAGAGCTTCTGGCCATGACCGATGGCTTGAAAGACCGCTTCGTATTTTGTCGGCCAAGCGTTGGTGACTGCGTGATCCGGTATCCTGGCACCAAGGCTTCGGAGATCCCCGATCGCGTCCGCAATTGAGACAGAGGGACTTGTCTTCCGATGCGGCCTTTCCCAAAGCGTGGGGTGGCTCGAAACCTTGAATTCACCATTTCTTGCAGCCACTCGATGCGTGGGTTGTGGCCACTCGAATGTTCTGTTCAGCGAATTGCGAACACCGACAAAAAAGATTCGACGGCGGTGTTGTGGAACACCGAACTCAGCGGCTTGGAGAATCTTGAAATCGACAGCGTATCCCAAATCGCCAAACTCGCTGACGATCCGATTCAAGAAAACTCCGCCGAAGTTTTGCGACATGCCATCCACGTTTTCAGCGACAAAGACGGCTGGCTCTAGCTGAGCAACCGCATTTCTCATCTCCGTGTACAGAAGGTTTCGCGGGTCAGATTCCACCTTCGGTCCAGCTTTAGAAAAACCCTGGCACGGGAATCCGCCAAGCACAACATCGATTTTGCCGATGGATTTGAGATCATCTCGGAATTCTTGCGATTCGACAGAACGAACGACGGCGTGCGGGCCCACGTTTCTTCGGAAGCAGTCAACCGCAGCAGGGTCAGTGTCGCAAGCGTATGCCAACTCAAAGCCGCGCGACTTGAAGCCCAAATCGAGACCACCGCACCCAGAGAACAGGCTGAAGACTGAAAGTCGCCGCATTGTGGAGTCCACTGGCCCATCGTGGCAGTTCGAATCGGTACGTCAGTACAGTACCGAACTTGCCGGGGCGGTCAAGTCTTCGAACAAGCCCCCGATGAACTCGGCGATGAGCCGATTGTGCTGAATGAGTCCGGGGCTCCCGCTGCGGTCAACCTGAAGTCGGGGCTGTTCCGGGCCGAAATATTCAGCCAGAACGCCGTGGAATCGATTGCGGATCGTCCGCTGTTTCAGCTCGATCTGATCGACAGCATCGCAGGCTCAGCGAGTCTCGCCATTGCATTGGATTACTCGATTGCGGTGAGTTACGGTATCATACGTCGATGGACACGCCCCTCTTAACCATCGACGGATTTGCGCGCTCAATCGGCGTCAACAAGGATTCTCCGCACGCACTTGTTTTAGGTGCGGGTGCTTCTCTCACATCGGGCGTTCCCACTGCTTCCTCGTGCGTCAACGAATGGAAGCGCAGCATCTTCGTGACCAACAATCCGGCATTACGAGATCATGTCGCCGAAATCACACTCCCCTCTGTGCGAAAGCGGATTGACGGCTGGCTGAAAGCCAACGGCTATTGGCCCGCTGACGGAGGCGACGATTACGGATATTTCATCGAGAAATGCCATCCCATTGCTGACGACCGGCGGCGTTTCTTTGAGCCGTGGATTCGCGAAGCTCGACCGCACATCGGTTACCAGCTTCTTTGCCTTCTCGCCGAGTCACAAGTCATCAAGAGCGTGTGGACGACGAACTTTGACGGCTTGGTTGCCAAGGCTGCGGCAACGACGAGTGTTGTCGCTGTAGAGATTGGAATCGACAGCCAGCACCGTAGTTTTCGACAACCATCGCGATCAGAACTTCTTTGCGTGTCGCTGCATGGCGACTACCGCTACGACAACCTCGCCAACACTCCCGACGAACTTCGCAAGCAAGAAGAACAACTCAAGCGTTCGCTTGTCGAGACGTTGAAAACACATTCTCTTATCGTCTCAGGATACAGCGGGCGGGACGCATCATTGATGCGCGCTCTTGAGGATGCGGTCGGGTCAACTGCGGGACCGACCAAGGTGTACTGGTGCGGCTATGACGACTCACCTTCCCCAGCAGTGGCCGCATTGATCGAGAAGGCTAGATGTGTCGGACGAGACGCGTTCTATGTTCCTGGTGCCAGCTTTGACGACCTGATGACACGTCTGGCGATGACGTGTGTGGCAGGCGATCTCGGAAAGCGTGCTACGGCAATAATCGGCTCTGCCGACTCAGACGATCTCCCCAAACGGGAGCCATTCGCAAGTATCCAATCAGCTCCGACTGGACTTCTCAAAAGCAACGCATTGCCCATTCGTTGTCCATCGGAAGTATTCGCGTTTGACCTTGTCGAATGGCCGAGCGAGAAAGTCTGGCAATGGCTGTCCGATATGGCAGCTCCCCACAAGGTCGTCGCCGTTCCTTTCAAGCAAGTGCTCGCACTCGGAACGCTCGATGGAATTCGCACGGCATTCGACGGCAATGTCAAAGGTAAAATACAGCGTGTTCCGCTGAGCGAGCGCGACCTTCAGTTTGAAGACGGGGCAGTAACTTCTCTTCTGCTTCAATCGCTCGTTCTGGCGATTGCTGCGAAACGAGGACTGGAAACCGACGGGCGGAGGCGACTTTGGGAGTCGCAACCAGTCAAGACCGAGAGAGAGAACGCCGTAGTGTTCAAGGTCCATCGAGCAATCGTTGTAGCTCTTCGCACAATTGGTGGACGGGTCTATTTGACAATCGATCCGACGTTTCACGTTCCGCTGACTTCGGATGACGACAAAGCGGATGCTGACAACATCCGCAAACGGCTACTCGGTTATCAGCACAATAAAGACTTTAATGCCGACTTGGACTTTTGGAGAAAGTTCCTATGTCCAACCGGAGCGGATGAAGTCTACGACTTTCCACCGTCATCGGCTGCGTTCGAGTTTACATTGAGCGCAAAGCCAGCGTACGCGGCAATTACGATGCCGCATCGACAATCGATCCAGCTTGCACCGAATGTGCAACCGCTTGTCCATCACAGGGGAATGGTTTGCGAAGAGCCGCGACTGCTATTTGCAACTGCGCCGAATGGACGAGCCTACGCCGACGTTATGCCGCTCCGCGGATTGGCGACGAAAGGTCCGTTCGATCAAGCCTTGTCGTCACAGCCCTACAGCGACCGTATTCGTATTTCGGTCGTCTGTCCCAAAGCGGAATCGGGAATTCTCGAAGCATTCCTGTCAGGCATCGACAATCGGTGGAGTCCGCAACGCCAGGATAAAGAAGAGTATCTGGTCCCATACCCAGGCTTTGAGCAAGCTTTTCGGGTGCCGTTGCAGATACCGAAGCGAACCGACGTGAATTGGTTCACTCTGCCTGAGATCGATCCCTCACGCGATCAGGAGTCGGGTGCCCGTGAACTTGCGAGAAACATCAACGATGCAATTCGAGCGGCTGCGACAACGGATCGTTCAGTTGTATTGATTCTGACTCCCGCACGCTGGGATCGCTGGCGAGGGTTTGAATCTGAACATGAAGCCTTCGATGTGCATGACTTCGTCAAGGCGTATGCCGTTCAGCGTGGAATCTCGACACAATTTCTGAAACAGGAAAAGCTGGACATTTATGACAAGTGCCGATTCTGGTGGTGGTTCTCACTGGCGCTGTACGCCAAAGCAATGCGTACGCCGTGGGTGTTGGAGGGGTTAGACGCAAACTCTGCTTATGTTGGGCTCGGCTACGCCATCGACACCAAGGCAGCCCGTGGGCAACAGATCGTGTTGGGGTGCAGTCATCTTTACAACTCACACGGCCAAGGCTTGCAGTTCCGTCTCAGCCGTATTGAGAATCCAACGATACGCGGAGGGAATCCGTATCTGTCGTTCGATGATGCACGCCGAATGGGAGAAACGATCCGGTCTCTGTTTTGGGACTCTCAGCAGAGACTTCCTGAGCGGGTGGTCGTGCATAAGCTCTTTCCGTTTCGCTTTGATGAACTCAAGGGACTGCGTGCCGGGCTTGAGGGCGTGAGGGAACTGGAACTACTCGAAATCAACCACGAGTCTCGTCTGAGATACCTCAGCTCGAAAGTCGTTCAAGGTGGATTCGCGGAAGACAATTACCCAGTCCGCCGTGGCACTGCCTTGAGGCTCACCGACCGAGAAGCACTGTTGTGGGTGCATGGTTCCACTGACGCTGTGAAGCCGAACTGGACTTACTTTCAAGGCAAGCGACGGATTCCAGGCCCGCTTGTGGTGCGCCGCTACGCTGGGACTTCCAGTTTGTCGTCGCTATCCACCGAGATCCTCGGATTGTCGAAGATGGATTGGAATTCGGGTGATCTTTACTCGCAACTGCCCGCAACGGTCCAGTCGTCCAAAAGCATCGCACAAATCGGCGCGTTGCTGGAACGCTTCGGCGCAGAATCGTTTGATTATCGTCTCTTCATGTAGGGTCGGTATCGGAACTTCCGGACAGAGCCGGGCACTACCAACTGATTTCAACCGATACGAAGCAGTTCACTGGAATCCGACCACAGCCAGGTCGCAGGCCGCAAAGTCGGTCGACACCTCATGCAGCACGGTCTCAATGATACCGATGACCCTGTAAATGACACCGATCGGCGGGGCAATGACCCTGATCTGACCCTGAAAATGATACTGATGATACCGATCGTGATACCGATGACACCGAAAACGGCCCCGATCAGTATCACGTGATACCGATCGGACTCGGTTCGGGGTTCGATGGCCATTGATTCTCGGTCCGGGAGCAGCCCATTCGGGGCCAGAACGAGGGACGACGAACGTGCTTTGAACCGCCGGAGTGGTCGTCTCGGACCGCTACGACTCGCTCGGTTCGTTCACAAGGCATGCCAGGAATCGCAGTTGCGGCGGACGACCGGCGGGATACTCGCGGACGCATGTCGCAGCCAGAGCCTCCATTGGTTCAAACCTGTGGGCTTCCTCCCGACTCAACTGGATTTGAGGCCGTTTGACGAGTTCGTCAAACGGCTTTCTCTTTTCCAGGACTAGAGTTACGTCGCCGAGGACTCGGTTCAAAGATACGGTTTCGAGGATGCGCCGTTTTTCGAGCATCTTTGAACCGC
>JANPCU010000099.1:0-49551 GCA_031431195.1 Planctomycetota bacterium
TTCTTCGCGTCCTTCGCGGCCTTGGTGTTCAGTTCCCGTTCCTTGAGGCCGTCAGAATCGGGAACACCAAGCTCGCCAAGGACGCGAAGGGGGAGCATGACATGGCCGGGGAATCGTCCGTGACCTCATTCCCAGGCCTCGACAATGACAGCTCGGCTGCGCTGTGAAATCTGTGGACCAATCATCGGGGTCTGATCTTCACCGGAGAGTGGACACCGAGAATGTTTGTGCGCTGCGCAAACTTCGAGCGACTTTCCCAAACCTCCTCGGTGGCCACACCGCGAGGACTTGGCCGCAAGAAACTCGACAAGCGCAAAAGAGACGGACCGTCCGTTTTGCGCTGTTTGAGTTTCTTGCGGCCATCCTTCGGGGTATTCCTGTTCGATCGCGGCTACGCCGCGATGGGCCCTCTGCGGTGATTTCCACTTGTCTCTGGCGTTCGATGTGTCACCGCCGGATGTCGTGAGTTCGGTGTGGGCCAGGGCTGCTCTGTGGGGGGCTGCCTGCTCTTAACAGGTGTACACAAGGACGAGAGTTCCCAGCCCCAGGACTTGCTGTCCCTTCTCTTCTCAGCGATGATCAACATTGACGTGAGCGAAGCCAGTCAGTCGAACGGAGTGGGCATGGCGATTCGGTCGAACCATTATGATGTGGCCTTTGAGGCGTACCTGATTGCCACGGGACGACCGTTTGTCGCCATCGACGAAACCCGTCGTGCTCAACTGGCGGATGTCTCCCTGAAGTCGATGGACTTTATCGTCGACGGGGGCGAGCACCGGTTATTACTGGACATCAAAGGGCGGAAGTTTCCGACCGGCGGAAACACCGGCACACGCTGGGAATGCTGGGCCGACACCGATGATGTCGAGTCGCTGCTGCGTTGGGAACAGGTGTTCGGCAACCGCTTTCGCGCGGCGTTCGTCTTTGCCTACGAGATCGTCGACCCGCGCTGGTACGCCTGGCACCCGCAGCGCTGGGAGTACGCGGGTCGGACTTACGCCTTCTATGCGGTGTGGGTCCGCGACTATGCCGAAGTCATGCGGCAGCGTTCCCCGCGCTGGGAAACCGTGGCCCTGCCGACCCGAGACTACGCTCGCCTCCGCCGCCCGTGGGAAGAGTTCCTGCCCGCGTGATCAGCACGGTGTCCGGCCCAGATGCGAGAGGAGTGGATCGCCAATCCACTTGCGAATCCAGACGGTTCCCGCTGCCAGAACTCCCCCTGATTTTGTGGTTCATGATTTTGTGATTCCTGCCTGGTTCCCAAGGAGCCAGCAGGGATTCACAAAATCAGGGGAACAAAATCATCAAGAGTCTAACTTGGCATCGAGACATCCATTCCGACTCACTCGACCAGTCAATCACTCCGCCGAAAGCACCCGCACCAATTCGGGGATCAACCGACGAAAGGCTCGCGCTCGGTGGCTGATCTGTTGCTTCACCAGCGGGCTCAGTTCGCCAAACGTCTGATGGAACTCGCGCACGAGAAAATACGGGTCGTAGCCGAACCCATTCGCCCCGCGAGCCGTGTCGATAATCCGCCCGCGACAGGTCGACTCGAAGCTCAACCGTACCACCCCCGTGGGGTCCGCCACCGCCACATGGCACACGTACTCGGCCCCGCGCTGCTCGGGCGGGACTGACGCCAGCTCGGCGATCAGTTTGGCGTTGTTCCGCTCGTCGGTCGCCCCGGGATCGCTGTAGCGAGCGGAGTAGACTCCGGGCGATCCTTGCAACGCATCCACCCGCAGACCGCTGTCCTCGCCAATTGTCCAGCGTTTGAGCACCACGGCGATCTGTGTCGCTTTCAGCGCGGCGTTCTCCGCAAACGTGGTCCCCGTCTCGTCGACCTCATGCGCCTCGGGAAATTCGGCCACCGATTGCAGCGGGATGCCGACAGGTGCCAACAGGTCACGAATCTCGCGGCTCTTCTTCGCGTTCCGACTCGCCAGGACCACAGTGGGAAAAGTGAGGCCAGTCATTCCGGTGCCTCGTCGCTGACTTCCGCGTCGGGATCCGCCTCGTCCCCTTCGTGCTCGATCACGTTCCAGTCATCGAAGTCGACCTCCCCGCCCACATCCATAAACCCATAACAGCTCGGACAGTTGACGACCGTCCCCTTCTCCGCCGGAGCGAACCGCGTCACCGTACCGCACTTGTCGCAACGGGCGTCGATCCACTCGGAGTTGAGGTCCACTGGGACCTGGTGGGTCAGAGTTCGCTGCTGAGCCCGCTGTTCAAATGCACGGACGACAGCTGTGGCGGCCTCCAGGTCATTCGATGAGACCCACACTTTCGGTTTGTGCAAAACCGAGTTCAAGCCCCCGATCCAGACGCCAGCCTGCGAATTGTCCTCGACCACCTGGGCCGCGACGCCCGCGACGAGCAGCAGTTCGGCAATCTCGTGGGCTTCGATGTTGCTGGCAGCGGTGCAGATCGCCACCGGGTTATGCAGTTCCATGATCTCTCCTCCTCGTGTGTTATCTGTGGTCTACCACAGCCATCCCACCTCTTCAAGGACGACTCTCCGCAGATTCGGTCAGCCCCCCTCATCCAGGGCGAGCGAGAAATGGGCTCTTTCGCCCCAAGGCCGGAAGACGAGTCGCAGCGGTGACCCGATTTCCCCATTCCGAGTGGCGGAAACATTTTGCTTCCTCATGCCTTGGCCGACTTCAGAAAAATCGTCACAGGTCTGGATTCCATTACAATAGGAAGAACGGGTAAGATCGGCACAGTCGTTTCACGCCGCACAACCCGACCCTTCATGGGATCATGCCGTTGAACGGGGATCTCCCCAATTCTGAGCCCAACACCACCTCGGCGTTTCGCCATCTGGTCGAGGCCCTCCTGCTGCTCGCGGTCAGCGTGCTGATCTTCCGCACGTTCGCCGCCGAGGGGTATCTGATTTCGACGGGTTCGATGGCTCCCTGCCTGCTCGGGTATCACCGGCAGGTGACGTGCCCGACCTGCTCGCATCAGTTCGCGAAGGGGATGTCGATCGCGGAAGCCGAGGGGAGTTCTTCAATCACCTCGACGGCCTCGGCCAGTGCTGGTGACCCGCATGGTATCTCCGGCACAGCCTGTCCCAATTGCGGACGCACTGGGCTGACTGTGAACGGCCTTCCCAAGAACGAGGGGGACCAGCTGTTGGTGAATAAGCATGCCTTCATGCTTCGGAACCCGCATCGCTGGGAGGTCATCGTCTTCCGCAATCCGAGCGACCCCTTAGAGGCGTACGTCAAGCGGGCCGTCGGGCTGCCGGGCGAGACGATCGAACTACGAAACGGCGAGGTCTTCGCGAACGGGATTCAACAGCGTAAGTCTCTGCCCGCTCAACTGGGCACACGGATTCTGGTTGACGAACACGCTCACCAGCCCGATCCCGAGAACGAGGACTGGGGACCGCGCTGGTCGGCAGAGCAGGACGAGACCCGCTGGTCGGAAACGCCCGTGGGCTTCGATTTCCGAGGCAGTGCGAGTCCCACCGCCCCCCTCGACTGGCTAGAGTTCCGGCACTGGGTTGTGGCGGGTGGAACGCATCGGACCCAGGTCGCGCTGGCCCAGTGGCCGAAGTCTTTGGTGAAGTCATCCGCCGAGTTCAGTTCCCTCGATTACGACACCGAGAAAAAGCGTCTCTCGTTTCAGGGGGCACTGCCCGCCGAAGAGCGAGATCGCTGGGTCAGTCGCACGACGGACGCAGAATTTCACAAGGCCATTAACAAGCTCTACACCCGCTCGCACTACGCTCCGATCTCGGACGAATACGGTTATAACCAGCGATACGAAGGGGTCACGAACTACCGCGTCCCGGATGTGATGCTGGAGTTCGAACTGGAGCAGGTGCCGAGTACGGGCGAGTTGACTGCACGGCTGGCTCACGGGCGAACTCAGGTTGATTGTGTGTTCGACTTCGCAGCTCGTACAATGAACGTGCGGTTGAAAACCTTGCCCTCCGTCGTCGCGACCGTCGCCTTGCCCAGTTCTCTGAGTACCGGCTCGCATCAGATCACCGCTTCCGTCTTTGATGGCCAATTGATCGTTGGAATCGATGAACAGCCACTCGGGGCACCGATTCCGCTCCCGGAAAATGCCGAGGAGCCTCCCGCTCCGTGGGTCGAACGAGTCGCTCGTCTCGGAGCGAAGGGATCTGCAGTCACCGTCCGCAACATCCGGCTCTACCGCGATGTCTATTATACCCCGAAGAATGAGGCTGGGGACAAGCGGTTCGCGTTGGCGGATGACGAGTATTTTGTCCTGGGCGACAACAGCCCGGTCTCTGTCGACAGCCGCTGTTGGGAATCGCCGGGTGTGCCGGAGCGATCCTTAATTGGGAAGCCGTTCGTGGTGCATCTGCCATCGCGCCCCGGTCGCATCGCCCTGGGCGGCCAGGTCACGTACGTCCGTGTGCCAGACTTTTCGCGGGTGCGTTACATCCGCTGACGGCATTCAATGCTTGTGTGGTGAGTGACTCCGCGCTCCGCTTCGCAAAGCCTTCGCGTCGCGGCTAAACTAGATCGAGTGTCAGTCATCAACGAGGAATCTCATGGGCCTCCCCGCGCGAGTCAAGACGTTCACCCCGGCTGAGTATCTCACTCTGGAACGCACTGCGGATTACCGCAGTGCGTATTTCCAGGGCGAGATATTTGCCATGGCCGGGGGTTCGCCTCGGCACAGCTTGATTCAAACGAATCTGACTGCGGAATTAAGACAGGCACTCAAAGGTGCCCGTTGTACCGCATACAACAGCGACTTACGGATCCTCGTCCATCCCACCGGACTCTACACATATCCCGACGCCAGCATTGTGTGTGGGCCGCTGGAACTCGCTGATGGTCAAAAGGATGTCGTGCTCAACCCGACCGTTCTGTTTGAGGTTCTTTCCGACAGCACCGAGGCTTACGACCGTGGCCAGAAGTTTGGCCACTATCGCCAGATCGAATCGCTGCGAGAGTATGTCCTCGTCTCGCAGTCCGAGGTTCTCGTCGAGCGGTTCCAGCGGAACCCGGACAACACGTGGACGTTGAAGGAATCGCGAGGCATCGATGCTCAGCTCTCACTGAACTCCGTCGGCATCTCGATTCCGGTGATGGAGATCTACGACAAAGTCGATTTCTCGAAAGCCGACGCGGAAACCGTCTGAGTGAAATCGTCAGTCGCAATCAGACCGTGTGGTGAGTCACTCCGTGCTCCGCTTCGCAGAGCCTTCGCGTCGCGGCTAAATGGTGTGTCTGTTCACTTGAGGAATTCTTCCATGCGTTGCTCATTGTTGCTCTGCTTGTCTCTCGCTTCACTGGCCCTCTCCGCCACGTTGAGAGCCGCCGACATGCCGATCTTTCCGGTGGAGGCCCCGCTCGAACAACTCTGGAACGAGGGCGAGTTCACCGAAGGGGCCGCCCTCAGTCCCGATGGCTCGATCTACTTCAGTGACATCGCCGACGTGAAGCCTGGGAAGATTCTGAAGTTCGCCCCGCAGACCGGTACGACCTCGATCCACTGCCCCGATAGCCAGAAGAGCAACGGCCTGGTCTTCGATGCGAAGGGGCGGTTACTCGCTGCCTGTGGAGCCAACGCCGGGGCGCGGGCGATCGTCGAGATCACCCCGGACGGGAAGGTGAAATCCCTCGTCGAGAAATTCAACGGCCAGCGATTCAACGCCCCGAATGATCTCGATGTTCACCCGCGCGGCTGGGTCTACTTCAGTGACCCGTTCTATGTCGGGCCTGAGCCGCTCGAACTCGACCAGATGAGCGTCTACCTCTGGAAGCCCGAGGACAACTCGGTCACGCGGGTCACGACCGACATCACCAAGCCCAACGGCGTGGCGGTCTCTCCCGATGCGCAGACCCTCTACGTGGCCGAGACCAACAACGGCAAACCGCTGCTCGGCAATTCCGAGTTCGCCGCCTGGCGGATGACGCTCAACGCCTTCCCGATCCTGGAAGACGGCACGCTGGGCGAACGCCGGATCATCGTCGACTTTGGCAAGCACGCGGGCATCGATGGCATGTGTACCGACAAAGCGGGACGTATCTTCGCGGCCATCCGCAACGAAAAACGTTTCGGCATCGCCGTCTTCGACCCCGCGACCGGAAAAGAACTGGCCTTCATCGCCACCCCCGAGCTACCGACCAATTGCTGCTTCGGCGGCGGCAACGACCGACAGACGCTCTACGTCACCGCCGGGAAAGGGTTCTTCCGGATCAAGACCGCCGTCGACGGGCCGCAGTGAAGTGTCGACGCATCATCGCTCGCTATTGAACTCGATCGACCGAGACACGCCTTTCGGCTCACGGTGTGTCCGTCATCCCCGTTGAGGTGGCGGAAGCGCGATTGGGGGTCGCTGACCTCGGGCGAGTGCCGCTTTGAGCCGGAACCTGTCCCGACTTGCTGTTACTCGCCGGGCGCACATTCGAGCGCGGTGTTGTGGCGGCCGAGGGAATCTGTTCGACAGACTCCTCATCGGTCGCCTCTGCCGGACTTGACTGGGCTTCTACAGTCGCAGTACCGATCGAGACCCCGTGGATCATCCACCCGCCAGGGTTCGCCGCTTCAAAGATCAGCTCGAACTGGATCTGCACCGGCTCGGAGGGGAAATACCCCTTGAACCGCAGCTGTTGATGCTCTTTGGAGAACTTCGCCGCCGTGATGACCGGCTCCAGCAGCACGATGGGGGAGAGGTCGATCTTTTGCTGCCGCAGATTGCCAAAGATCACTCCCAGGTCAGAGGCCGTATTGAGTTGGCGAAACCCCGGCGAGGCCAGATCGCGGAGGACCGTATAGTTCCCGGTCAGATTTCCCTGATTGACCGAAATCAAGGCGTTTTTAATCAACAGATTTGCCAGATTGCGAGATTCTCCCGTCAGTTTCACGGGGGGGGCCTCTGCCCTCGCCAGGGACGACGATCCGGCGAATAACAGCAGCCCGAGGAATGCCGTCACGAAGGGGGCCAATATCGAACGAATGGGCAATTGATATGGATGCTGGGTCTCTGAATTGTTCGTCATCACTCAATCCTTCCTTGGATCTACGAATGCGAAGACTTCCGAAGTCTTCTGAGACTTCGGAAGTCTGTCCTCGCTGGGAAGCCCTCCCCGCGTGCCTCACCAGGCGAACGTGACGCCTGCCCGGCCCCCGACAGTGCCCTGGTTCAATCCGGTCCCGACGCCCGCGTTCAAGAAGATGCTTTCGTTCAGTCGTCCGACACCGCTGAAGCTCATCGCACTCTGACCACCGAAATTGCCATAGTTCAAAGAGGCAGCGTAATTCTTGCCATCCGGCAGGATCGATCCGGAGCCGCCCAAGGCGATGGCCATCGCCACCCCCTCCGTGGCATCCTGAACATCGGACTGCAGACCCTGGAATGCGGAGGAGTTGGTCACGATGGCATTGGGGTCGACCGTGGCCAGGTTGCCACCCGCATCGGAGGTCACGATCCGTGTGGGTCCGGTTTGCGCCGCGAGACTGGCTGCCGAATTGATGCCAGCCGCTGTGTAGGTGTTGGTGGCGGTTCCTAGGGACATCTGATTGGCGCGGGTTGTGGTCGCAAAAGTACCGATGGCGGTGGAATTCGCGAAGTTTGCGGTGGCAGCGTGTCCGAGAGCGGTCGATTGGTTGCCGCCAGCTCTGCTTTCGGAGCCGATGGCGGCCGAGTTTGTACCACTTGCTCTTGATAACTGGCCAAGGGCGGTCGAGCCGTCTCCTGTTGCCTCTGATAACTGGCCAACGGCAGTCGAGCGGACGCCGACGGCCTGCGACAGATCGCCAACGGCGATCGAGGCGAGTCCGCTCGCTGTCGAAGAGTGTCCAAGCGCTGTCGACAAGTTTCCGCTGGCCGTCGAATTCACGCCGAGTGCGGTCGATGAACTTCCGGTGGCCTCGGAATTCTGACCGAAGGCCGACGAGTCATCACCGGTTGCCTCGGACAGCTCACCGACTGCGGTCGATCGAGCCCCGCTGGCCAACGACTGCTCGCCGACGGCGGTCGAGGCGAGGTTATTGGCCCTAGCACCTCGACCAAGTGCGGTCGAGGCTTCACCACTCGCCACTGACAACTGACCGAGAGCGGTCGAGTCGGTATTGCTGGCGGTCGAATTCGTGCCGATTGCGGTCGAGAAGTTTCCGCTCGCGGACGAAATCCGGCCGAGTGCGATCGAGTTGCTTCCGCTCGCCGTAGCACTATCACCAATGGCGGTGGACTGCGGCCCCGTCGCCGTGGCCCCTTGAGCGTTACCGGTCACAAAGTCCTGGCCTAGGAACTGGGCATGAGCCTCATTCATCCCCAGCCCGAGTGCCAGGGCACCGCCGGTCAACAATACCCCACTGCACCGACAAATCGAACGACGCCAACAAACAGGCAGCAGATTCATGACAACTCCCCCGAGTAAAATTGGTGACAGATGTGCGTCCGTACCTGATCGTCACGCTCTCTTATCGCACCGTCAGTTTCGACTCGTTCGAATTCCCTGCTTGAACACCAATCCCCTGACTGGCGAACATTTTTGCCAGTCCTGTCAGCCTCACCAGCAGTCACGGTCCCACTCCGGCAGAAACCGCCACTCGCGATGCTCTGCTCGCTCTCTACGGCAACTCCGGAGCCCCCGGGCGTTGCAGCGGGTAGATCACCAGTGGCTCGGCGGCGTGATTGGCGGCGGGGTACTTGGCCCGGGCAGCGGGGATGGCGGTGCCACGGATGGTGTCATCGTCCTTGTAGCGCTCGTGCATCTCGTGGTGGTACTCGGCCTGCTTCGCGTCGCCGAGTTGGGTGTAGAGCAGGTTGAGTCCGTAGTGGGCGCGGAAGCTTTCCGAATCGATCTTCAGAGTGCGCTGGTAGGCGACGATCGACTCTTGAATGAGGGCCTCGCGCTCGGCCTTCCGCTCCTCACCCCGAATCTGTCGAGCCTGGTCGAACAGCACTCCGCCCAGTTCCAGCCACACGTCATCATCCAGGCTGAAGTCGAACTTGCGCTTCACCCGCTCGGGTGAGTTGTTGTTGTCGAGGATACTGCGGAACGCCAGCTCGGCGTCCTTGAGCTGGCCCTGTTGCCGGCTGATCAGCCCGCCGAACCACGCAGCTGTCCATTCGGGGGTGGGTGGGTCTGTGTATTCGCGGGAGCGGTTGAGGGCAGCTGTGGCCTCATCGAGTCGGCCTTCGGAGAAGTAGACGCGGGCGAGGTTGAGCGGCCCGTCAAAGCGTTTGAGCTTTTCGACCTCGGTGAAGGCTTGCTCCGCCTGGCGGAGTTCAGCGCGGCCTTCGAGGAACAGGCCGATACCGTAGTCGTTCCAGCGTTGCCAGACCGGGATCTCGGTCTTCTGCAGAGCGACCGGCGTGTCGACCCCCTCGACCGGAAGCGTGATCGTGTCGCTGGCGATCGTCACGACCGGCAGCGGGTTCTTGAACGGCTTCCCCTTTTCGTACCCGCGCATCGGCAGGTCGCCGTCCTTCGCGGTCTTGGTCACGTAGTCCATGTACTCCTGGTCGAACTTGCGGTACTGGAGCTTCACCTCAATCGTGACATGGTCGTCGAGCTTCTCGGGCAGAGTGATCCCATAATGGGCGACCTGCCCTGCCCCGGGCGGCACTTGGTGATTGTAGAGCGGGACGCGGATGTCCTGCGGGTTGCGGCGGTTGATGCGGTTGCCGTGCTCGTCGAGCAAGAAGACATTGATGAAGTGCGACCAGCGGTCGACCGCCTGCTGCTCGTCCATTCCGCCGCTGCGACCGATGACCTGGCCGTGGCTCGTGACCTTCACATCGACCCAGATCTCGTTGGAGTCGGCCGTCCCTTGCGACAGCGGATGCCCCATCTTGAGCGTGCGGATCACGGTCTCCAGCAGGTAGCTCGCTCCCGGCTTCAAGGTCGGCAGCGTCGGACGCAGCGGAGCATGCAGCTGGCCGTCGATCTGGCCGTTCTCCTTGATCCCGAAGATGTCGATGCGCGAGGTGCCCACCAGGAACTTCTCGTGGCGGGCGACACTCTCATCATCCCCCTTGAGCCAAGCCAGCCCGGTGTTCGCCGCTGGGAACAGGTGGTCATGGACCGAGAGCTTGCCCGATTTGTCGAAGTCCTTCGACCCAAATTCCTGCGACGATGCCAAAGGCATGTGGCACTCGGCACAGTTCGTCTTGGCGACATCGGGATAGTAGAAACTCTTGACCCCGTGGCCCGAGACGCCCGACAGACGGAAGCTGTCGTAGTGGTTCTGGCCACGCACGAAGTCGCGATAGTGATTCAGTTCATAGGGCAACCCGACTTTATGACAGGTCGAGCAGAACTCCGCTGTCTTGTGATGCGGTTTGAGGAAAGTGTTCTTGTGGAAAGTCGGCTTCGACTTGACCAGCTGGTTGTTGACCCATTGCAGCAGCGGGTCACTCGACTTCGCGAAGGGGTAGTGGATCGGCTCTTCAATCGTAAAGTCCGCGTTGCCGACCGTGCTATTCACGTGCGTGATTGCGTGGCAGGTCGTACAGGTAATCCCGGCGTGGGCTGTGGCGTGCTTCTGTAAATCATAGTTCGGATCGTCGAACGCCCCGCTAAAGAACGGGACCGGATCATGGCACCCGGCACACCAGCGCGACGACTGCACGTGGCCGTCCCGCTTCATGCCGAACTCGCGCGTCTCCCGAATACTGGCGAGGTACATGGGGTTGTTGAAGGAACTGAGCCGGTGCGAGCTCTTGCTCCACTGAGCATGGACATCCGCGTGACAGCGCTTGCAGTAGTCGTCCATCATCAGCGTGTCCGCCGGGATGAAGTTCCCGGTGGCTGTCTTGGCCAGCGAAGGCAGGAAGTATTTCTCCCCTTCCTTCGGCCCGGCGACGTTCCATTTACGGGGGTCGGTCGAGTGGCTCACCGCGATCGCCACGACGGCAGCGGCCACGGCACCCAGATAACCGAGACCATACTTCCACTGAATCTTCGGCCCCGCAAGGCGATGCAGAATATAGAGCCAAATGCCAAACAGCGGGCTGATGACGTGGGCCCAGTAAGCGATGGAGCGGGCCTGCGGCTGCCGGAGTTCGAAGCCACCCACGCGGAACAGTGCCAGTCCCGACACCAGTACCACGATACTGGCCGCGAAGAGAGCGTATCCAACCGTCACTGCCCGGCGGTTCTTGCGGCCCAAGGTGTTCTTGATGTGAACCAAACAGAACACGATGAACGGCACAACGAGCAACAGCCCCAGGACCAGGTGTCCGAGGAACATGCACAGGTAAAAAAAGTTCTGGTAGGTCCGCCCCGTCGACCACTCCATCGCGGTGATCGTGGTCAGGTACGCTGAGTTGGCGATCAGCAACGCCAGCAGCGCCAGCACGAGGTACAGCAGCTTCCGCAGCTTCGGGCCGATCGCCTTCTTGACAATGGCTCGCGGCGGAACCACTCCCTGGGAGACCGCAGAAGCGGGAGGAACAATCGACGGGGGGAGCCGGGGGACTCCGTCACCGTTTCCAACGAGGGGATTGGACATGAACACACCATGAATGGAACCGCCCATAAATGGAATGCCTGGGCGATGAAACGACATTGTATCCTAGCGGTCTGGCGAATGAATCCCAGAGGTGGATCGGCGGCTGGGCCGGCTCCCTCAGAGTTTCCCGGCCGTTTTGAGAGCAGCCTCCACGGTCGCCAGCGGAAGCAGCAGCGACAAGGGGGCATCCAGCAGCGGGACCGCACCGTATGAGACGTACCACTGGGCAGCCTGTTCGCTCTTCGCATCAATCAGCATGGCCACACCGCCGACTTCTGCGGCGGCCAGTAGGCATCGTTTGCCCGCCGCCAGGATGAGCTGCCCACCGAGTCCATGGCCCTGGAACAGTTGATGGACGGCCAATCGTCCCAGTCGAAACACTGGCACGTCATGCCGGGCGAGCCCTTTGCGAAGAGCAGCCGGGGTCCGATGAGACTCCAGCGACGCTGGAGAGAGGCTGTAGAAACCCAAAATCGTGGTGCTATCCGCCTGCGAGATCACGAGGAACGTTTTGGAGGCTCCCAAATCGTGGCTTTGACGAGCCTGTTGACGCAGAAACTGATTGAGCACTGGCGCGCCGCAGTCGAACTGTGTCCGATCGTGTCGCGTGCTGATCGGCTCTTCTCGCCAATCCGGCAGATTCATGACTGCTCCGGAAAAGCACGAGCCGCTTTTCGCAGCTTGGCATTCGGCGCGGGGGGATGTTCCAGAAGTTCCATCACGCGTCGACTGTCACGCGGAGTGAGCTTCACGAGTTCGTATTCATCAATAATCGCCTGAGCGGCTTGGAGAGTCGTGCGAAGGATGAACTCGGTCATATCGGTGCCAGCGAGGGCGACCGCTCTCAGAATCAGCGCCTTATCCGAGGGGCGTACCCGGAGGGCCACTCGACTGTTCTCATTGACTGCGGGCCGGGGCATGTGATCCTCCGATTATGTGTGCATTCAAAGCGTACATAATCCTTGAAAGGATGTCAATCCGGGACACCACCCAGGTGCATCCACGAATTGCCGCGAGCTGGTCTCAGTGCGATCACTCTGGAATTCTCATCCGCCGGAGTGGACTGACTGAACCTCACATCCCCTTGTTGCTCCTAGTCGTATCCCCTACGATCCTTAGAGGTTCGGCGGTCGCGCCGCACATCCGGGAGCACTCCAAGGGACGGAGCGCTTCGCCGAAAGTCTTCTCTGGCATGAGGTTAGGTGCAGACGTGGAGATACCTCCGCTGCTCTTGTACGTGGGAGCGTTGATCGGGTTCGTGGTCACGAACATGATCTTGACGCACATTATTGGCCCACGCAAAAAAACAGCTGTCAAAGACATGCCGTATGAGTCGGGAATGGACCCGATCGGCGATGCGCGGCAGCCATTTGATGTGAAGTTTTACCTCGTCGCCATTCTCTTTCTGGTGTTCGACGTGGAGTTGCTGTTCCTCTATCCGTGGGCGGTGAGTGCCTATCTTCCCGAGGGTCAGACGGGCGGGATTCCGGTGGAGCTGCGCGGGACGGTGTTTGGCGTGATGCTGGTGTTCATGGCCACGCTGGTGATCGCGTATGCTTATGCCTGGAAAAAGGGCGTCTTCAAGTGGCGGTGACGCCGTCGCAGAAGTCGTCAGACTTCTGCCGAGTCGTAGCGGAATTCGTAAGAATTTCGCCGTGTCCTGCGTGGAATCGAATTCTGCAGAGTTCTTACGAATTCTGCTACGGAGGTGAGCCTTGGTCGATCTGCCGAAACAGCCCGGACTGCCCGATAACGTCTTCATGACGAAGCTCGACGCTGCCGCCAGTTGGGCCCGCTCGAATAGCTTGTGGCCGATGCCGTTCGCCACCGCATGTTGCGGGATCGAGTTGATGGCGACAGCTTCCAGCCGGTTCGACCTAGCGCGGTTCGGGGCGGAAGTGATGCGGTTTTCGCCTCGGCAGTGCGATCTGATGATCGTGGCGGGCCGGGTGGTGATGAAGATGCTGCCGGTCTTGCAGCGGATTTGGCTCCAGATGCCGGAGCCGAAGTGGTGCATCTCGATGGGGGCGTGTGCCTGTACGGGTGGGGTGTTTGACACCTATGCCGTGGTCCAAGGGGTCGACCGCTTCATTCCGGTCGATCTCTACGTTCCCGGCTGCCCGCCGCGTCCCGAGCAACTGATCGCCGCGATCATCGAGATGCAGGAAAAGATCATGAAGACCGGCACGTTCGACGGTCGCGAATTCGCCAAGCGGACCGAAGCAACGGGGCCGATTCCAGTGGAACTGGAAGAAGTCCGCCGGTCGCGGGCGGCGACTTTGGTCGAGGGCTTGGAGATTTACCTGCCACCTAAGATGTAACTCAAAGGAAAGCCCACCGGTTGCAACCGGTGGGCGTTGTGATGCCAACAGACGCGGGAAGTCGAGATGCGAGCCGTCGAGTCCACCATCGAGAGACCTCGATCCCGCCGGGGAGAACCGGTGTGGGAGGTGGCCGACTTGGACCCTGTTCGCAGCCCAGTCCAAGGGAACTGGACTGAGAACGACTACTTCGCACTCGACACGAATCGCCTGATTGAGTTCACGCACGGGATGCTGGAGTTTCCCCAGCCTCCCACCATGCTCCACCAGATCGTGGTCGGCAATCTGTTGCGACCTTTGGCTGAATTCGTGGGCCGAGGCAACGCTCTCTTTCACATGACGGTCAAACTGTCACCTGGCGTCATCCGCATGCCGGATATTTGCCACTTCGATGGGAGTCTGGTGGACTATAAGTCGAATATTCCGCTCCACGACGTGAAGCTGGTGGTGGAAGTCTTGAACATGAGTGCCGAGTCTCGCGAACGCGACCTCGTCACCAAGCGCCGCGAGTATGCCCAAGCCGGGATTGCCGAATACTGGATCGTCGATCCGGATGACGAAACGATCACGGTGCTGTCCCTCAACGGCAGGCAGTACGAAAGAGCGGGCGAGTACAAACCGGGGCAGAAGGCTGCCTCGGTCTTACTCCGCGGGTTCGAGATGGAAGTGACGGAAGCCTTCCGGCGTGATTGACCCTGCATCGCCCTGCCCCCTGAAAACTGACCACTGACGACTGAAAACTCCCCGCCATGACTGACCTACAACCCCTCATCGACAAGTTCGCCCTCGCCCCGAGCGAATTCCGCGACAACCGCCGCGTGGTGGTGGCTGCGGATCAGCTGGTGGCGTTACTGGAAACGCTGAAGAACTCGCATGGGTTCAGCATGCTGGTCGACATCACCTGTGTCGACTATCTGGAGTACGAGGGGGCCGCTGACCGATTCGGGCTGGTGTATTGCCTGCTCAACATGACAACCGGAGAGCGGCTAATCGTGCGGACGTTCGTCAACGATCCTGGCCCGACGCTGCCCACGGTCACGACGCTCTGGAAGGGGGCCGACTGGATGGAGCGCGAGGTGTACGACATGTTCGGCATCACTTTCACTGGCCACCCCGACCTCCGCCGCATCCTCATGCCGGATGAATTCACAGCCTTCCCCCTCCGCAAGGACTACCCCATCAAGGGTCGCGGTGAGCGGCACAACTTCCCGGTCATTACGCGTTCGGAGAGTTAAGCGGGGAAAGTTTTCAGTCGTCTGTTTTCAGTCGTCTGTTTTCAGTCGTCAGTTTTCAGTCGTCAGCCAGAGACAAGCACCATGTCCACCGTTGCCCATCCCCGAATGACGCCCGAGGAGCTGCTCAAGCTTCCCGATGGGGAGCGATATGAACTCGTGGATGGCGAACTCGTGGAGTGCGGAATGAGTGGGAAATCCGTCTGGCTGGCGACCTGGCTTTCCGCCCAACTTGTTGGTTTCGCGATTCCCCGTCGGCTCGGCTACGTATTGACCGAGGCCAGCATCCAGTGCTTCGCGGATCCTGGGAAGGTCCGTCGTCCAGATGTGGCGTTTTTTGCCAATGGTCGCATGGGTGATGCCGAGTACGAAGCGGGTCATATTCGCATCGCTCCCGATCTCGCTGTTGAGGTCGTGTCTCCGAATGACCTCGCCTACGAAGTTGCCCTGAAGTCGGAGGAGTATCTGGCCGCCGGGGTTCGACTGGTATGGATTATCCATCCGGAGACCCAGACCGTCGATGTCCTCCGGGCCGATGGAAGTGCCCTTCACTTGCGTGGTTCGCAGCAACTCTCCGGTGAAGATGTCCTTCCCGGCTTCGAATACCCCCTGCCTGAACTGTTCTGTGACCTGTCAGACTTCCGCCATCGCTAGCCACCGTACCCTCAACCCTCAACCCTCAACGTTCCCCCTCAATGCCCTCGCCTTTCCCCGGAATGGACCCGTTTCTCGAAGCCCGGTGGGGCGGTGCCCACACCACGATGATCGTTCACGCCCGGCGGCAACTGCAGTCCCAACTTCCCGAGGGACTACTCGCGGATATCGAAGAGTATTTCGCTGTGCAAATCGACTACGACACTCGCCACTATCGACCCGATGTCGCTGTCGTGCAAACCGAGGGTTCCGGAGTCTCCCGACCCGGCACGGCCGTTCTGGATGCTCCCGGAGTGGCGGTCCCGTTCATCGCCATTGATGAGCCGGAGACAATGTACCGCATCCGCATCACCAGCATTGACGATGATCGTCGCGTCACGTCGATCGAGATCCTCAGCCCCTCCAACAAGGAGAGCGAGCTAGCCCGTGAGAGGTTTCGGCGCAAGCAAATCGACTTGCTGGGCGGCGGAGCGAACCTCGTCGAGATCGACCTGCTCATCGGTGGCGGGTGGACCGTCTTCGTGCGCGAGGATCGGATTCCGCCGGACTATCGCACTCCGTATCGCCTCTGCGTCCTGCGTGCCGACGCACCGTGGGCCCCGGAAGCCTACAAGGCCCCCTTGGAATTGCGCTTGCCGGTCATCCGCATTCCGTTGCGAAAGTATGACCGGGACATCCTTCTCGACGTGCAGCCGCTCGTCGACGCCGCCTGGGAGGATGGGACGTATGACCGCTTGGACTACTCGCGCGCCCCTTGCCCCAAACTTCCCGCTCGCGAGGAGAACTGGATGCTCGCAAGGCTGGCTGAACTCGGCGTGCAACGCTCCCTTCCGCCCGCGACACCCTCTTGAGAGAATCCCGCAGTCATGTCCACCGTCGCCCACCCCCGAATCACGCCCGAGGAGCTGTTGAAGCTGCCCGATGGGGAGCGGTATGAGCTGGTGAACGGTGAATTGATCGAGAATCACATGGGTATCAGGTCAGTCTGGGTGACTGCGTTTCTCGTCATGCGTCTTGGGGGGTTTATCCACCCTCGTCGGCTAGGGCACTTTTTCTCGGAACATCTGGGTTATCGTTGCTTTTCCGACCCGGACAAGATTCGCAAGCCGGACTTCTCGTTTGTCGCGGCGATGCGATTTACGGACAGCCAATTCGAAGAAGGCTATTGCCACATTGCTCCTGACTTGGCTGTCGAAGTCGTTTCCCCGAACGATCTGTTCAACGAGGTTGAGCAGAAGGCGGAGGAATATCTCGAAGCGGGGGTCCGGCTGGTCTGGGTGATCAATCCTGAGATTCGCATCGTCGATGTCTTTCGGGCCGATGGAACCACGACACGTCTTCGTGGGGTACAAGCTCTCAGCGGAGAGGGTGTGATCCCCGAATTCTCTTGTCCCATCAATGAGTTGTTCGACGACATGCCCGACATCATGCAACGCTAGTCCCTTCAACCCTCCACCTACAACACCCCTGCACCCCATGCCCCTGACAGCGACCCACACGATGCCGCCGGATGCTCCTGACCAGGAGTATCACTGGACCCTCAACTTCGGGCCGCAGCATCCGGCCACGCATACCACGCTCCGGCTCGTGCTGACGCTCGATGGGGAGCGGGTCGTCGACGCAGTTCCGCACATCGGCTACCTGCACAGCGGGTTCGAGAAGCTGGCCGAGCATCTCGACTTCAACCAGTACGTGACCATCGTCGACCGGATGAACTATCTGTCGCCGCTGGCCAACGAAATCAGCTGGCACCACGCGGTTGAGAAGCTGCTGAACATCGAGCTGACGCCACGCTGCAAGTACCTGCGGACGATTCTGGCCGAGATGATGCGGCTGCATGATCATCTGCTGAACTGCGGGACGAGTGCGCTCGACCTCGGAGCATTCACGGCGTTCCTGTATTTCTTTGAGCAGCGGGAACTGATCTACAACATCGTCGAGTACGCCAGCGGTCAGCGGTTCCACACCAGCTACACCCGCGTCGGCGGCGTCATGTTCGATGTGAACACCGAGTGGGTCAACCAAGTCCGCAGCTTCACCAAAGGGTTCCGCAAGACTCACGACGAGGTCCACAAGCTCCTGACCCGCAACCGGATCTTCATCGACCGCACCAAGGGGATCGGCGTCCTCACCAAGGAAAACGCCATCAACTACGGCTGCACCGGGCCGATCGCGCGGGCCAGCGGCGTGGTGCGCGACCTGCGGAAGGATGAGCCGTATTTGGCCTATCCGGACTTCGACTTCAAGGTGATCTGCTCGCAGGGTGGCGACTGCTACGCTCGCTATCTGGTCCGCATGCAGGAGATGATCGAAAGCGTGCAGATCATTGAGCAAGCGATCGAGAACATCCCCGGCGGACCGGTGAACGTCGACGCGGGTTCCGGCGTTGTATTGCCCGCGAAGCCCGCTGTGTATCGCAGCATTGAGGGGCTGATCCAGCACTTCGAGGTCAACATGCCCAACCGGGGCTACGATGTGCCTCACGAAGAGGTCTACGCGGCCACCGAATCTCCCAACGGCGAACTCGGGTTCTACATCGTGGGGCAGGACAGCACCCGGGCCTACCGCGCCCGCACCCGTCCCCCTTCCTACATCCATTTCGCAGCCTTCCCCCACCTGATTCGCGGACATCAACTGAGCGATGTCGTGGCGGTCTTGGGAAGTCTGAACATCATTGCGGCGGAGCTTGACCGATGAGTGCCCTGACCGAAGAACTTCGAGAGAAGATTCGGGCCGAGTTCCCGAAGTACCCCAACAAGCGGGCGGTAACGCTGCCCGCGTTGCACATCGTGCATGACGCCTTGCGCTGCGTGTCGACCGAGTCGATCCGCGAGATCGCCAAGCTGTTGGAACTGCATCCATCGGAAGTCCACGACACGATGTCGTTCTACAACTTCTTCAAGGACGAACACCACCCGCTGGGCAAGCATCGCGTCTGGTTCTGCCGCAGCATCTCGTGCATGCTGAGGGGCGGAGAAGAACTGCTGGGCGAAGTCTGCACGAAGTACAACGTGAAGCCAGGGGAGACCTCCCCTGACGGCAAGTTCACGCTGGAGTTCGCCGAGTGCCTGGGAGCCTGCGAAGGTGCCCCGTGTGCTTTGGTAGACGAAGACTGTCACATGTCGCTCGATGTCGCCTCGGCGTCGAAGTTGATCGATGGGCTGAAGTGAGACAGTCGCATGGATGATGTCGATCAACCCGTACTCTTGGTACTCGCCGGGCCGAACGGTGCCGGGAAATCGACGGTCGCCCCGGTATTCATCCAGAATTCGGGTTGTGTGTGACGGCTCCTCAGTCAAAGGAGTCCGAATCGTCTCGTCAGGCTGCTTCGACGTGGCAGAAATGATCGACGAACCGAAATTGTGGGAGGCGGTGAAACATGGTGTCACAAAACAGTTCAGACTCAGGGAACAGCCCATCAATGGCGGAGATTCTGGCTGATGCCTCGCGTCAATCGATTTCTCGCGCCATACGCATTCACATGGCTCTGGATCTTCCCATGGTCGAATGGCGAGATGGACAGATCGAGTGGGTCCAACCTCAAGACGATCGACTGAAGGACATACTCGCGGAGTATTCCCAAAACTAGACGCGGCTTCTGTCGAACAAGTCTGTGTTCCTGACCACTCTCCTCTTACCCGATCTACCACCGTGCCCACATTCGAACCCGTTCTGCTCGCCCGCATCAACACGCCTGACAGCCATACGCTGGCCACCTACCAGCGTGATGGGGGCTATCAAGCGCTCCGCAAGGCTGTGGAGATGGCCCCGGCGGATGTCACGAACCTCGTCAAGGACTCCGGCCTGCGGGGGCGCGGCGGGGCGGGGTTTCCGTGCGGGCTGAAGTGGACCTTCTTGCCCAAGGACCATCCGGGGCCGATCTACCTCTGCATCAACGCGGATGAGTCGGAGCCCGGCACGTTCAACAACCGCATTCTGATGGAGATGGACCCGCATCAGCTGATCGAAGGAATCGCGATCGCCTGCCACGCGATCAAGTCGCAGAAGGCGTACCTCTACATCCGCTTCGAGTACGGGCTGAGCTATCGCCGTCTCGATGCCGCGATCAAGGAGTGCTACGCCGCTGGCCTGCTCGGCAAGAACATCCTCGGCAAGGGGCTCGACCTCGACATCGTGCTGCATCGAGGTGCTGCGGCCTACATCTGCGGTGAAGAGACCGGATTGATCGAGAGCCTCGAAGGCAAACGGGCTTGGCCTCGTATCAAGCCCCCCTTCCCCGCCATCGAAGGACTCTTCCGCAAACCCACGATCGTCAATAACGTCGAGACGCTGTGTTGCGTCAAGCAGATCCTCGATCGCGGCAAGGACTGGTTCCAGTCGATCGGCATCAAGCCCGACCCCGCGAACCCCCGCGACCCCGGCAGCTACGGCCCCAAGCTCTACACCGTCAGCGGACACGTCAACAAGCCGTGCTGTGTCGAACTGCCGCTGGGCGTCACAGCCCGGGAACTGATCGACGAACACGCTGGCGGCGTCTGGAAGGGCCGCAAGGCCAAGGCCGTTGTCCCCGGTGGCATCAGCATGGGGTTCCTGTCTGACAAGGAACTCGACATTCCGCTCGACTTCGCTGGCCCCGGCAAAGCGGGCTGTCTCGGTCTCGGGACCGCAGCCGTCGTCGTGATTGATGACCACACAAATATGGTCGATGTGCTATACAACTGCGCCCGGTTCTTCTCGCACGAGAGCTGTGGCCAGTGTACACCGTGTCGCGAGGGGACGAACTGGATGACCCGCATCCTGGAACGCATCCGTTCGGGGAACGGTCAGATGCGGGATGTGGACCTGCTCACCGAGGTTGCCGCATCCATGGGGATCATCCCCGGCACCACGATCTGCGGCCTGTCCGACGGAGCCGCGTGGCCGGTCAAGAACGCGATTCAGAAGTTCCGGGGGGACTTCGAGGAGTACATCACCTCCGGTCGGAAGAGCGTCACGCCGTACCCGGTCGGGGCGCACTAGGACTGACGGATCGAACGAACGAACGGGAGGTCAAACATGACTCAAGGCTGGCTCAAATGTCACATCCTCAAGGGGATGTTCAGTGACGAACGGGTGGTTGTGTTCCACCGGATCAATGGCGAGAGATACTCCGAGTTTGTTCCCGCGAACAAAGTTCGCGGCGAAATCGGAACTGATGGTCAGGTGGAAGTCGCCGTTTACTGCGACGACGGGACCAGCTTTGCCCAACTCCCGACGGAGTATCGCGAACTGGTGGCTGTTCAGGAGGGGGATCTCGCCGTTTCATGATGCTCTCAAACCGTGAGATTCAGATTGCGATGGACACCGGTCGACTCATCATCGATCCGGAACCGCTCCCGCGTGCGCCGTCGTATGTTGGGGAATCGTGCCCTTACTCGACTTCGTCGGTCGATCTGACTTTGGGAGATGAGATTTCTTACTTCCGTGAGTCACTGGCGATGAACATCGACCTTCGGAAAGGACAGTTCCGCGACCTGTTTGGGCCCAACTCCGTCACACACCGAATCACCCAGCAGCAGCCCTACTCTCTTGAACCGGGAAAACTGGTTCTGGGTAAGACTCGTCAGATCGTCTCATTTCCGATGACAGAATCAGAGACCTGCCTGGCGGGTCGGATTGAGGGGAAGAGTTCCTACGCCCGCTGTGGATTACTGGTTCACTTCACGGCACCGACCGTGCATGCGGGGTTTTCAGGTACGATCACTCTCGAACTGATCAATCAAGGACCACTGCCCATCTTGCTCTATCCTGATGCCCCGATCTGCCAACTGATCGTGGAAGAAGTCAAGGGCCTCCCCTTCGTCAACCCCAGCCGTTTCCAAAACCAATCGACCGCAGGAGGTGCGTAACAGTTTCGATTCGTTACGCTTCCCTTCCTCAGAAGACGACCATCCATGCCCACTGTCACCATCAACAACAAGCCTGTCGAGATCGGCGCTGCCGAGCGGCTGAATTGCATTCAGGCCGCCGCACGGGCCGATATCGAGATCCCCAGCTACTGCTGGCATCCCGACCTCTCCGTCGTGGCCAGTTGCCGCATGTGCCTCGTCGAGGTCGGCGACAAGAAACCGGACGGCTCGGTCGCCATGCAGCCGAAGCTCGTTCCCGGCTGCCAGACTCCGGTCAAGGACGGCACGGTCATCATCAGCGACTCGCCGAAGGTCAAGGCGGCCCAGCAAGCGACTCTCGAATACTTGCTCCTCAATCACCCGCTCGACTGCCCCGTGTGCGATCAAGCGGGCGAGTGCGGACTCCAGGACTACAGCTTTGAATACGGTCGCGGGTACAGCCGCCTGCAAGAGCCGAAGAACATCAAGCCGGACAAGGACTACATCGGCGACCAGATCACTCTGTTCACCGATCGCTGCATTATGTGTACCCGCTGCGTACGGTTCACACGCGAGGTGAGCGGCACTGCGGAGTTGCAGGTCTCCAGCCGAGGCTCGCACGAAGAGATCGACATTTTCCCCGGCGAGCCATGCAACAACAAGCTGGCGGGCAATGTCGTCGATCTGTGTCCCGTCGGGGCCTTGTGCAGCAAGGATTTCCTGTACGAACAGCGGGTCTGGTGGCTCAAGAGCAAGAAGAGCGTCTGTCCCGATTGCAGCACCGGCTGCTCGATCAACATCGACCAGAATAACGATACGGTTTACCGCTTGAAGCCGCGCTACAACCCGCTGGCTCAAGGGAGCTTCATGTGCGACGAGGGTCGGTTCGGCTGGAAGTACATCCACGCCGACAATCGCCTCTCACTCCCGGCCAAGAAGGACGGCGATCAGGTCGTCAGTACCGACTGGGACCAAGTCCTGGCCGGTGTCCGTGAGGCGTTCCAATCAGCGGCCAAGTCGGCCCCGAAGAAGGTCGCCGCCGTCTTCTCTCCGTGGATGACGGTGGAAGAGGCGTACATCCTGGCGAGTTGGCTCAAGGGGCTCTCGCCCGACATCACGCTGGCGATGACCCCCGCCCGAGTGTCCGGTGAGGACGACACCTATCCCAAGGATGTCCACGGCCAGCCGGTCCAGCCGGTGAAGTTCACCATCCGGGCCGAGAAGGCTCCGAACCGCGCTGGCGTCGAGGCCATACTAAAACACTTCCAGGGCGAGGTCATCCCCTCCGGTCGCATCCTCGACGCGGGCACCTATGACACGCTGTTCATCGTCGGCGGCGACCCGAACGCCGAGGTCAACGTCGCGACGGCAAGTAAAGTCGGCAAGGTGAAGACCCTCGCGGTCCTCGACCTCCTCGCATCGCCACTCACGACCAAGGCGACCCACGTTCTCGCGGGCGGCTCGTTCGCCGAACGCGACGGCAGCTTCGTGAATCACTCCGGTCTGGTGCAGTCCATCAATCGCTCACTCCAAGGTCCGCTGGAAGCCCGCCCCGATGGGCGGATTCTGTCGGAACTGGCCGGGCGTGGAGCGATGTTCACTGCCGCCAAACTGCGGGCGGAGATCGCGCAGGCGATCCCGGCCTTCGGTTCGCTCGGCGATGGAAAACTCGGCGAGTACGGCGTGGTCATGGGACCAGCTTCGCTGGCTGCGGAACCTGTCACCGTGTAAGTGGAGCAGACATTCCTGTCTGCTCGGATGCCAGGGAGTTCACCTTCCTGAGAGTTGGGTTTGACGAGCAGGCAGACATGTCTGCTCGACGGAATGACAGACAGGAATGTCTGTCCCACTGTGTTGGACCACTTCATGACCTCGATGATTCCTCAACTGACAACCCTCGCAGCGGACGCCGCCCCGGCAGAGTCCGGCGGGCTGATGCCCTTCCTCACAGCCCAACTGCCGACCGTGGTCACGATCGCCGCCGTGATGGGGACGCTGCTGGGCGTGATCTCCTACTTGATCTACGTCGAGCGAAAGCTGGCCGCGTTCATGCAGGACCGGATCGGCCCCAATCGTGTCGGTCCCTGGGGGCTGCTGCAACCGATTGCGGACGGTGCCAAGTTCCTGCTCAAGGAAGATGTGATCCCGGCCTATGTCGATAAGACGCTGTTCATTCTGGCCCCGTGTCTTGCGGCGTTGACGACGATGCTGGCCTTTGCGGTCGTGCCCTTCGGCCCCGTGGAGAATGCCCCGAGTTGGCTGCGGTTTGTGATCGTCCCGAATGTGGACATCGGCATCGTGTTTATTTTCGCCATCGGGTCGCTGGCAGTGTACGGCATCATCCTGGGCGGCTGGGCCTCGAACAATAAGTACAGTACCCTCGGGTCGTTGCGAGCGAGTGCCCAGGTCATCAGCTATGAGATCCCGCTGGGCATGTCGGTGTTGGGCGTGGCCCTCCTGGGAGGGACGCTGAACCTGGAGCAGATCCTGCTCAATCAGGCCCACGCGGGCATCACTGGCTGGTACTTCTGGACCCAGCCGCTGGCCTGCCTGATCTTCTTCACAGCCGCCCTGGCCGAATCCAACCGCTTGCCGTTCGACCTCGTCGAGTGCGAGCAGGAACTGGTCGGCGGGTTCCACACCGAATACAGCGCGATGAAGTTCGCCCTGTTCTTCCTGGCCGAATACACACACGTGATCACGATCAGCTTCCTGACCGCGATTCTGTTCTTCGGCGGCTGGCACTTCCCCGGGATTGCCGAGCCGGGATCCGTCGGATTGTTGCCGCTGCTGCTTAAAATGAGCGTGCTGATGGGCAAAGTTCTGGCCGTGATTCTGGTCATCATGCTAATTCGCTGGACGATCCCGCGCTTCCGATTCGACCAGTTGATGGGGCTCGCCTGGAAAGTGTTAATCCCGCTGTCGACAGCCAACGTCGTGGCTGTGATGACAGTGTTGCAGTTCGGCTGGTCGCGGTGGTGGCTGACGATCCTTTCGATGCTGCTGTTCCTGATCGCCGGAGCGATCGGAGTCAATCAGGCGCAGGTCTCCCTCGCGGGCGGCCCCCGACGGATGAAGCCGAAGACGGATCATGGCCACGCGGCGCACGCTCACTAACTGACACGGCGAAATTCTTTCGAATTCCGCTACATGGCAGAATTCTGACGAAGTCCGCGACGAGGTTCACACATGCCAATCGATAACAAAGACATCACGTGGGTCGAAGAGCCGGAGATCGGCTTCTGGGAGGCCACGTTCCTACCGGCGATCCTCACGGGCCTGAAGACGACGCTCCGGCACGTCACGCATTACAAGCCGACCACCGAGCAGTTTCCGGAGGAGAAGCCGACGCTGCCGCTGCACTACCGTGGAGTCCATCGCCTCAACCGCGATGACCAGGGGAACGTCAAGTGCGTGGCCTGCATGATGTGCGCCACCGCCTGCCCTGCGAATTGCATCACCATCGAGGGGGCGCAAGCTCCGTGGGAGTACCGTGACAAGTACCCCGCCTCGTTCGTGATCGACGAATTGCGGTGCATCTACTGCGGCATGTGCGAAGAAGCGTGCCCTGTCGATGCCATCGAAATGACC
Organism: Planctomycetota bacterium; assembly: GCA_031431195.1. GTDB lineage: Bacteria > Planctomycetota > Planctomycetia > Planctomycetales > Planctomycetaceae > TH-plancto1. The sequence continues at coordinate 25,090 of JANPCU010000099.1, forward strand.
CATCTTTACGACCTGACCGGGTTCTCGCGGCAGGAGATGATCTTCGACAAAGAGAAGCTCCTCGGCGTGTTTGACCAGACGAAGGACTCGGGCCATGACCCGGTGCGAACCCAGCGCGGCAAGCTCGGACCAGCTTCGGACTTCGAGGGACTGCCCTCTCTGTCTCCCGCGACCACTGTCCAGGCCGATGACCGCTCCGCCCGCAGCATCAGCTCGGGAGTGATCCAAGGCACTGCCGAGATGAAGACCTCTTGGGAACAGATCAACGAGAAGATCGAGAATCAGTAGAGGGAAGCCCAGGGGTTGCAACCCCTGGGCTTTGGCTGACTCTTCAGACAACGGAAAACTGACGACTGAGAACTTCAATGAGTTGGATTCAACAGAACTGGCCACTCTTACTGCCGCTCGTGCTCGGTGCGATCGGCGTGTGGCTACTGATGCCGGGCAAGCGGGCGATTCGACCGCTGGGCGGGTTGGCGGCTCTGGGGGCACTCGCCCTCGGCTTCCAATTGGTTGCCGGGGGTAAGGACATCCACGGGGCGATGTACGTCGTCATCTCCACGTTCTGTCTGATCGCCGCCGTGCTGATGATTACGAGTCGCAACCCGGTTTACGGGGCGCTGTGGTTCGCCTTGGTCACGCTCTGCGTCTGCGGGTTATTCCTGCTCCAGTCAGCTCCATTCCTCGCAGCTGCGTCGATCATCGTGTACGCCGGGGCGATCATCGTGACGTTCCTGTTCGTGATGATGCTGGCCCAGCAGTCGGGGGCTTCGAACTACGATCAGTCCTCCCGCCAACCGTTTGTGGCCTCGGTGATCGCGTTCACGCTGTTGGGGATGCTGCTAATCACGTTCCAATCGTGGGGCGTCCAACATGCGAAGATTCAGAATGACCCGCTGCAGGCCATCGCAACCAGTCCCCCAACCCCAGCCACCACTTCTGAAACGCGGACGGTTCACGCCTTCAGTCGGCCCGTGGGCCAGGAGCAGATCGGCGAGCTGCGGGGGTTGGGCCGGGCCTTGTTTAGTGACTTCCTGTTTTCGGTGGAGATCGCCGGGACACTGCTCCTCATCGCCAGTATCGGAGCCATCGCTTTAGCCCCACGTCGGGCGCAGGGGACGCTATGAACGGTTCAATCCATCCCACGCTTCTGGTGTCAGCCGCCTTGTTCGCTCTGGGAGCGATCGGCTTTCTGACTCGCCGAAATCTGATACTGATGATCCTCTCGGCCGAGATGATGCTGCACGGCGTCGGCTTAGCCATGGTCACTTTCGGTCAAATTCACAACAACAACGAGGGGCAGATCTTTACGATCTTCGTCCTCACCGTGGCCGCCTGCGAGGCGGGTCTGGCATTGGCTTTGATTCTCTCGCTCTACCACCGCACCAAGTCGCTTGATATGGACTTGTGGAGTGCCCTCCGCGAGGACGACATGCCTTCCCCGGTGGGTGATGACAGCACCCGTGGACCGGTGGAGATCGATAAGCGACCGGTGCCGCCGATCCTCACTCCGGCTGGTTTGCCCTTGGACCCCAAGACTCCTCTGCAACCGACCCGCTCCAGTCACGAGGAAACCGCCACTCATGTCTGATTACGCTCAACTGATTCTTTGGCTGATCCCCGGTGCCCCGCTGATTGCAGCGGGCTTCATCGCGCTGTTTGGCAAGCTGTTCATGGGCGAGCGGAGCCATGTACCATGCGTGGCCGCGCTCGCCGTGGCATTTGCTTGCTCGTTGGCGCTGCTGGTCTCGATTGTGCCCGGGACATTTCATGAGCACCATCCGGAAGGCGCGTCGTTCGAGGGGAACGATGGTCAGCAATACACCCAGGTGGATGAAGAGCAAGTCATCTCCCCGACCAAGGGAGCTGTGGCCCTGGGCTATGAGTGGCTCGATATCGGCACCATGCAGGTGCGAATCGATCTGCGGGCCGATGCCATCTCCGCCATTATGCTGGCCATGGTCACCGGGGTGAGTCTGCTCGTCGCCATCTTTGCCAGCGGCTACATGCACGGCGATCCGGGGTATGCCCGGTTCTTCGCAGCGGTCTCGCTGTTCGTGTTCTCGATGTGCATGCTGGTCCTCTCCGGGAACTTCGTCCAGTTGTTCATGTTCTGGGAGGCTGTCGGCCTGTGCAGTTACCTGCTGATCGGGTTCTGGTTTAAGAAGCCCAGCGCCGCCGCCGCGAAGAAGGCGTTCGTGATCAACCGCATCGGGGACTTCGGGTTGCTTTCCGGAGTGTTCTTGATTTGGAAGACGTTTGGATCGGTCGACTTTCAGACCGTGTTGTTTAACGCTGAGGCGATCGCCAAGGCGAATGTCGATCACCCCGGCACACTGCCGCTGATCTGTCTACTGCTGTTCATCGGAGCGATGGGCAAGTCGGCGCAGTTCCCGCTACATGTCTGGTTGCCCGATGCGATGGAAGGCCCGACCCCGGTCAGCGCCCTGATCCACGCGGCGACGATGGTCACGGCGGGCGTCTATCTGGTGGCCCGCTCGACACCGTTGTTTATGTATGCCCCGAATGTGCAGCTCTTCGTGTCTGCCATTGGAGCCACGACAGCACTGATCTCGGCCCTCATCGCCTTGACGCAGTACGACCTCAAGCGGGTGATGGCCTATTCCACGGTCAGCCAGCTGGGGTTCATGTTCATGGCCCTGGGAGCCGCAGCTGCCGGGCCGAAGGTCGCGACGTTCGCCGTGATGGCGGCGATGTTCCATCTATTCACTCATGCGTACTTCAAGGCGCTCTTGTTCCTCGCCTCGGGAAGTGTGATGCACTCGATGGGAGACGTGATCGACATGCGGCGGTTCAGCGGGCTCAGGCACGCCCTGCCGGTCACGCACTGGACGTTCCTGTGTGGAGCCTTAGCGCTGGCGGGCTTTCCGCTGATGGCCGGTTTCTGGAGCAAGGACGATATCCTTGTCGCTCTGGGGAACGGGATGCAGAGTGAACACAAGACGTTCTTCACGGTGATCTTTGCGGTGGCTGTGCTGACGGCGTTGCTGACGGCGTTCTATACGTTCCGCGCGTACTTTATGACCTTCTGGGGACCGGAGAAGTTCCCGGAAGAGGCCCTGCAGCCGCATGGACACGGAGCCCATGACGACCACGGTCATGGTCACGCCGTGTCGCATGACCCACACGCCACACCAGACCACGCTCACGGCGAAGCTCGACCGCACGATGCTCCACCCGCGATGGCGTGGCCGCTAAGGATACTCGCTGTCTGTGCGGTGGGGATCGGTTTCGTCGGACCGCTGCACTTGTTCGGCAACTATTTCGAACGCACGCCTGGCTTGCCCGATGCTGCGCCGCATGGGCTGCATCTTGGTCCGATGCTGATGAGCGTGGTGATCGCCCTGACCGGCATCGCGCTCGCGTACAAGTTCTATGTGAAGTCTCCCGAAATCCCCGCTGGACTGGCCATCAAGCTGCGTCCGCTGTTCGGACTGTCGCAGGGGAAGTTCTTCTTCGACGAGATCTTCACGGCCATCCTGGTCGCCCCCCTGCGAATCATCGCCACACTGTGTGCTCTGTTCGACAAGTTCGTCCTGGACGGAGTCGTCGACTCGTTCGGGGCCTTGCCGAGATTCATGAGCCAGGCCCCGCGCCGACTCCACGGCGGACTGACCCCCGCGTATGCCACGACCATGCTGATCGCCGTGCTCGGTTGCATCGTGTGTGTCATGCAGCTGTTCGCAGGCCAATGACTCCTCCTCTTTCTTCACCACGTCCCTCTCACCTGTCTGGCCGTTTCCGATGATCGGTTTTCTCATCGCCTTGATGATCCTGCCGCTGGCGACTGCGGTGTTGCTGATGCTGTTCCGCGATTCGGCGGGGCAGAACACAGCGCGCTGGATGGCTCTCATCGGTTCTGTCGTCACGTTGTGCGTCGCCGTCACGACTGTGGCAAAGTACCAGGAATTGCAGCTGGGAACCGCCACCCAACCGGTTCAGCCTCGCGTCGAGTGGCGACATACCTGGCTGACGTATAGTCCTCAACGCACCGAGCATCTGGGCCAGGTCGCGAGTCAATCGATCTCCCCGGCTCACGTGAAGCTTGAGTTCTACTTCGGTGCGGACGGAGTGAGCCTGAGCCTAATCGCTCTGACGGCCTTGCTCACGATCAGTGCCGTGCTGATTTCTTGGGAGACGATCAAGGAACGCTCGGCGGATTTTTATGTCTGTTTGATGGTGCTGGAGGCGGGACTGATCGGCGTCTTCCTGGCGTTCGACCTGCTGCTGTTCTATGTCTTCTTCGAGTTCACGCTGATCCCCATGTTCTTCATGGTCGGCCTGTGGGGCGGGTCGCAGCGGAACCATGCGGCGATCAAGTTCTTCCTGTACACGCTGGTCGGCAGTCTGATCACTCTGCTCGGTCTGGCCGCGCTGGTCATCATGGCGGTGCAGGGAGGCGTCGCCACACCGTTCTCGATTCCTGCCCTGGCCTCGCACTTCACCGCACATCCGATGGAATATCACATCCAGGTGATCCTGTTCCTGTCACTGGCTGCGGGGTTCATCGTCAAGGTGCCGCTCTTCCCGTTCCATACGTGGCTCCCACTCGCTCACGTCGAGGCCCCGACAGCGGGCTCGGTCATGCTGGCGGGAGTGATGCTGAAACTCGGCAGCTACGGGTTCTTCCGCATCTGTTTGCCCATCTACCGCCAAGCGTGCGAGCAAGTCGGCTTGCCGCTGATTGCGACCCTCAGTGTGATCGGCATCGTCTACGGTTCATTCTGTGCTCTGTCGCAGCGAGACATCAAGAAGCTGGTGGCCTATAGCTCGGTGGCTCACCTTGGGTTCTGCATGCTCGGGATGTTTGCCCTCAATGCCGAGGGAGTGACCGGCAGCCTCCTGCAGATGATCAACCACGGACTCTCAACCGGGGCACTCTTCCTGCTCGTCGGCATGATCTACGACCGCTACCACACGCGACAGTTGGATGACCTGGGCGGCCTGGCTCAGCGGATTCCGCTCATCACGGTGGCGATGGTCTTCACCTCGATGGCGAGCATTGGACTGCCGGGACTGAATGGATTCGTGGGCGAGATGCTGTCACTGGCCGGGATGTTCAAGATCATGCCCCTGTACGCGGTGATAGGCACCTCGGGCGTGGTGCTGGGCGCATGGTACATGTTGACGATGGTGCAGCAAGGATTCTTCGGGCCGCTGCGGGAACCGCACGATGTGCATGATCCGGTGCAGGACATGAGCCCGCGCGAGGCGTGTGCGTTCCTGCCCTTGGCGGCGATGTGCGTGTGGATTGGGGTGGCTCCGCAGCCGTTCATCGAACTGATGAAGCCGGACATCGAAGCCGTGGTCGCCGATTACGATGTCTCGAATGTCCGGCCCCTCAGTGGCTCGTTGACACTCACGGAAGTCGACCGTCCGTAGCAGAAGTCGTCAGACTTCTGCCGAAATCGGTGGGTACAGAATCGCGGCCAATCAGTTCAGTTCGAAGTCGTGTGAAGCACGGGGTGCGTTGTGGGATTCGAGTCGATTAACTCTGCGGTGAACCTGGTGCTGCCCGAGGTGGTGCTAATCGCCACGGTGTGCGTGATGTTCCTCGCCGCCCCGTTTCTGGTGAGCGAGACCGGAGCCACGACCCCGGGCATCCGCCACCGCTGGGGAGTGCTGTCGCTGTTCGCAATCAGTGTGGCCGCGTGGTTCTGGATGAACACACTGCTGGTGCCGGTCAACGACGGGCCGTTCCGACTGGACGGCTTGGTCTACTTCATTCGCGGGACCACGCTCGCCTTTGGAGCCATCATCTCGCTGATGCTCTGGAGTCAGGTCGAGGACTCCAAGTCGGCCGAGTGCCAGGCCCTGCTGCTGGCGATCCTCGCCGGAGTGAACTTTACCGTCGCGGCCAATGACCTCGTGGTGTTGTTCCTGGGTCTCGAACTGGTCAGTATCCCGACCTACGTACTCCTCGCCCTGCCCCGCCGAGAGCGTGAGTCGCAGGAGGCCACGATCAAGTATTTCCTGCTCAGTATCTTCTCATCAGCCCTCGTACTGTACGGTTTCGCCCTGCTCTACGGGGCGACGGGAACAACGCACTATGCGGGCATCGCCGCCACGGTCGCGGGAGGAAAGTCGGGCGAGTTGTCACAACTGCTTCCCCTCGCCGTGGCACTCATCGTGGCGGGGCTGAGCTTCCGCATCACTGCCGTACCGTTCCACTTTTACGCCCCGGATGTGTTCCAGGGATCGCCCGCCTTTGCCGCCGGGATGCTGTCACTGCTGCCGAAGATCGTCGGGTTCGCGGCACTCATTCGTGTGCTGAGTCTCTCCGTCGCGGATGTGAACTTTGCGGGACATCTCGAACTGCTCGGCGATCTGGTGAAGCCCCTGCTGGCGATGCTGGCCGTCCTCACGATGTTGGTCGGGAATCTCATGGCTCTGCGGCAGACGAACATCCACCGGATGATGGCCTACTCCAGCGTCGCTCATGCGGGGTACATGCTGGTTGGTCTGACGATTGGAGATCGTGGGACGATGGCCACCGGGATCGCCGCCCTGCTCTTCTATCTGGTGAGCTACGGGATCATGACGCTGGGAGTCTTTGCCGTGCTGTGTGCGGTAAGTTCCGCCGACCGCCCGGTGCGCACTCTGAATGACTTGGGAGGCATGAGCCGACACCATCCCGCAGCGGCGCTGATGCTGGCCGTGATGCTGTTCAGCCTGGCAGGCTTGCCCCCTTCGGGCGGCTTCATTGGGAAGATGAACCTGTTCCTGGCCGCGTGGTCCGAGGGGTCTTCGCTCGGGCGGTATCTGGCCTACATCATGGCCTTCAATGCTGCCGTATCGGCGTTCTACTATCTGCGGATGATCGCAGCTGTCTACCTGAAACCGGGCACTGGTCCGACGACGATGCACATGCCTGCTCCGGCGGCATTGGCTGCGGTCCTCTGCACGGTGGCGACGCTGGCGGTGTTCATTGCTCCACAGCGGATTTGGGACGCAGCTCAGATGAAGGTCAAGACGGTCGTCACCACGCCGGAGGGTGATAGTCCACCAGTTCTCACCACTTTAACTGCGAAGTAACATCCAAAGCCCAGTGGTTGCAACCACTGGGCTTTCTCACTGGGAGACGTTCCATGTCCGCCAATCGTCGTACATTTCTGGCCACCGCTTCTGCGGGAGTCCTCGGTCTCTCCGTTCGAGCGGAAGCTCAGCAGGCGGCACCGACGAAGCCTGCCGCGATCCCGTTCTCGCTCGGCACCGTGACCTACAACCTCGCCGCCGAGTGGGATCTCGACACGATCCTGGAGGTGCTTCCCAAGACTAGCCTCACACATGTTGAGTTCCGCACCACCCACAAGCACGGCGTCGAGCCATCGCTCTCCAAGGAACAGCGCGCAGAGATCAAGAAGCGTTGTGCCGATGCAGGCGTCACAATCTGGGGCCTCGGCTCGGTGTGCGAGTTCCACAGCACCGACTCCAAGGTCGTCGCCGAGCACATCGAGACCTGCAAGCAGTTTCTTCAGTTGGCCCACGATCTCGGCGCGAAGGGGGTCAAGGTCCGGCCCAATGGCCTCCGTAAAGACATCCCCGAAGCCGACTCGCTGGCCAATATCGGGAATGCTCTCACCCCCTGCGGTGCGGCAGCTGCGAACCTCGGTCAGGAAGTCTGGGTCGAGGTCCACGGAGCCGACACCGCGAAGCCCTCGCGCATGAAGGCGATCATGGAAGCCTGCGGCCACCCGAGCGTCGGCGTCTGCTGGAACTCGAATCCGAGTGATGTCGAGGAGGGTTCGATCAAGCCCTCGTTCGAGTTGCTCGCCCCGTGGATCAAGTCGTGCCACATCAACTCGCTGTTCTCGAGCTATCCCTACCGCGAGCTGTTCAGCGAACTGCGTCGGATCCACTACGACCGCGTGACGCTGATCGAGATCGGCGAGAAGCTCGACCCGGTGAATGGGGAACTGCTGCTGAAGTATTACCGGAAGCTGTGGCAGGAACTGTGCGGGTGAGTGACCAGACCGTAGGGTGGGACCAGCCGCTTTGGGCGCAGGCCCACCACTCCCCGGACATGCGTTAGACATGGTGGGCCTGCGCCTCAAAGCAGGCTGGTCCCACCCTACGATTAAATCCCCCGGAAACCGTCCATGCCCACTGTTCGCACTCGCTTCGCCCCCTCGCCCACCGGTTACATGCACATCGGCGGGATGCGGACCGCCCTGTTCAGTTGGCTCTGGGCCCGCCAGCATGGGGGCCAATTCATCCTGCGGATTGATGACACTGATCAGCAGCGGAACCGCGAAGAGGCGTTACAGCCAATCCTGCGAGCCTTCAAGTGGCTAGGGTTGATGTGGGATGAGGGGCCTGAAATCGGCGGGCCGTTTGCTCCGTATTTCCAAGCTCAACGCTCCGACAAGTACCGCGCTGCAGCTGCGAGGCTCTTGGCCGAGGGGAAGGCGTACAAGGACTTCGAGTCGCCCGAACAGACCAAGGCCGACCGCGAGTCCGCCGAGAAGGAGAAGCGGCAGTACGTGAGCAGCCGCCAATCGCTGGCCCTCTCCGCGACCGAGGTGGCCGACCTCGAAGCCAATGGCCAGCCGTTCGTCGTGCGGCTGCTGGTGCCGCGCGGGGAGAAGGTCGCCATCCACGATCACATTCGCGGCGACGTGGAGTGGGACTGCGACCTCATGCCCGACCCGGTGATCCAGCGCGGGGATGGGTCAGCCCTCTATAACTTCGCGTCCGTAGTCGACGACGTTGATCTCCAGATCACGCACGTCATTCGTTCGGAAGAACACCTGACCAATACCGCTGTGCAGATGCTGGTGCTCAAGGCTCTCGGGGCCAACCCGCCGGAGTTCGCGCACATCCCGTACGTGGCCGCACCCGCGACGACGAAGAAACTGAGCAAGCGCGAGATCGGCAAGTACCGCACGAACCCGCAGTTCAAGAAGCTGTTCGAAATGGGCGATGCGGTGTTGCCGAAGCTGGGGCTGGCGGTATCGGAGGCTCTGAACCCCGTGATGGTCGAGTTCTATGAGCAGATGGGGTTCCTGCCGGAGGCGGTACTGAATGCCCTCGCGCGGCTGGGGTGGTCGCTGGATGACAAGACGGAGAACATGTCGCTGGAGTTCGTGACCGAGCACTTCACGCTCGACCGCGTGGTCAAGGGGCCAGCGGGGCTCGACCCGGACAAGCTGTTGGCGTACCAGGAATACTGGATGGGGCAGCGGTCGCTGGAGGACAAGGTGGCGTTGTGCCTGCCCTACCTGGAGCGGGCGGGAATGGTGGGAGGCTCGGCCTCAGTGGGGCAGATATTCCTATCAGCCACCCAGCAGCGAGACTTCGTCGCTCGGTTGATCGCCGCACTCGGACCACGGCTCAAACTACTCAGCGACATCCTCGGATACGAAGAGTATTTTGTCGCCGACGAGGCGTTGACCTATGACGAGAAGGGGTTCCAGAAACGAGTCCGCGACGATGTGCAGGCCGTGCCGCTGCTGCGCGACTTGGTGGACCTTTTGAAATCGATCCCCGACTTCACCGCCGCCGCTCTCGACCGCGAGATCCACGCTTGGATCGAATCGCGCGGGATACTGATGGGCCAACTGGTCCACGCGCTGCGCCTCGCCCTGACCGGGAAGACCGCCGGTCCGGGACTGTTTGACTGCCTGGAACTGCTGGGCCGCGAGCGGTCGATCAAGCGTATTGAGCGAGCGATCTCGCGTGTGTAAAAAGCCCAGTGGTGGCCACCCCTGGGCTTTCGCTAGCGAATCTTATCGAGTTCGATGAGCCGTCGATCTGCGTTGAACACCGGCAGTGGCAAACTGTTCGCGAGCTTCGTCGCTTGTTGCGGGTTGAGGTCCGCGCGCTTGGTGCCGATCCCGCGATAGATCGTCAGACTTTTGCTGCGGGCGATCATCTCGCGGCGGGAGCGGCCCTCGGGGGCGTCGGGCCAGGGGGCGGGGTGGTCGGTCCACTCGAAGAACTGCGAGCAGACCTCGCGCATGTAGGCCCAGTAGGCCGGGTGGTCGGTCTGCAACACGAACTTCCCACCGGGGGCCAGGGCCTGCCACACCAGCCGCAAAAAATCCGGCGTCACCAGTCGCAACCGGATCTCGTCCGAGCGGTAGTACGGCTGGGGGTGGTAGCAGTGGATCTCGGCGACTGATGTGGCGGGGACGTGCCGCTCTAGCAACTCCCGCCCGCCGATCACCGCGACTCGAAGCTGATGCAGCCCGCGTTGATTGGCTCGACGTGTCGCATAGCGAATCACGACCGGCAGGATGTCGACCGCCAGAATGTTGCACTCCGGTTGGCGGTAGGCATGCGTCAGCGCCGAGCGACCGTTGCCGACACCGATGTCGATGAGGACCGGCCCCGAGCGACCGAACTGCCCATTCCAGTCGAACAGACCCGAGGGCAGCTTCTTGAGGGCGGTCTTGGCCCACTGGTCCGGCGCTAGAATCCGACCGGGAAAGGGCACGCCGAACTCGGACTCGATGCCGTCAGCGGAGATATCAGTGCCGTTCATCTGTGGTCGCTCGTTCGCTGTTGCAGTGGCTGGTGATGTCTGGAGTATCATCGACAGAAGGCTGTAACAGAAGTCGTAGGACTTCTGTTGGCTCGATGGTGTGAGCATCTCAAAAGTAGGCAGCGGTAGGAATTCACCACGGAGACACGGAGGCACGGAGAACTCCAGACGTTTCACATGTTCGGTTTTGACAGGATGAGCAGGATTTACAGGATGAATCACGACTCGATGTGGACTGTCTGTAAACCATCCTGTGCATCCTGTTGATCCTGTCTCCACCTCTCCGTTCGCTGCCGGATGAGCGTATTCGAGCGAGGTTCTCCTCCGTGCCTCCGCACCTCTGTGGTGAACCTCTGCCGACTTGTGTGATACACACACGACTCGATGTGGTGGCATCGCGGTGTGTCAGATTTCTTACGAATTCCGCGACGCCACGCCTCTCTTCCCCCGGTGCAGTGGCCTGTTACAATCAGGCTCCCCATCAGGAGTCCGCACGGAATGCTTACCCATCTCAAGATTTTCTCGGTCGAACAGATCGGCGAAGTCGTCATCGTCACGCCCGCCGGTGACGGAAACGGCTTCCGCTATAACGATCTGCACTCTGAGACAAACGCCATACGCGGCCACATGATGAAGCCGGGGTCGAAGCATCTGGTCGTGAACCTGGAAAAGATGGATTACTTTGGCTCCGAGTTCATCGGGGCGCTGGTGTCGATGCTGCGGGAGGTCAAAACCCGTGGCAACAAGGGATGCATCTGTTCGGCCAATGCCCAGATGCTGGGGGTGTTGCAGAATATGAGCCTGTTCAAGCTATGGCCCCATTATGCGACGCGGGACGAGGCGCTGGCTGCAGCAACAGGTTGATTGTCGCTGACTGATCGACCATATCTTGTCGCTTGAACTTTAGAACTTGGGACACAACAACTTCCCGATATTCACAGAGGAATTGAACACGAAGGTCGCGAAGGAAGCGAAGGGATCCGTCCGACGATTCTTTTCTTCCTTCGCGATCTTTGTGTTCAGAATCAAATCGGGAAGTTGTTTTTGACCATGTGCTTAGTCCACGCGATCAACGGAACTCCCTCAGTTCGCGTGGGCTAAAGCTCACGTTACTCGTTCTATATTCAGTCAGGTGATTGCCGTTCACGGGTTTTCCCCTCGAGTCAACCGGTCGAACTCTTCCGGCGGAACCCGGCCACCGGTCCTGAGTATCCCAGCTGTCAGTTCCACGGCCCAAGGTTCGACGTTCTGCTTTCGCATCAAGGCCAAGGTCTCGTCGATGTCGTAGGCCACCTTGCGGAACTCGACCCGGCCGTCCTCGATAATCGCGTAGCTGGCACGCGGATCGCCGTCGCGGGGTTGGCCGACGCTGCCGGGGTTGATGACGCGGAGGCCGCCCGCTTCGAGTTCGAAGGGAACGTGTGTGTGCCCCACACAGAGGAAGTCGGCCTCGATGCCCTGCACCCGCGCTTCCCAACCGGCCACATCGGTGGTCAGGTACTCGTCCATCGGATCTCGCGGGGTCGCGTGCAACAGCTGGAACTTGTATCCATCGAGCTGGATACGGGCGGTGATCGGCAACCGGGCGAGGAATTTGTTGCGGGCGGGGTCGATGAGGTTCCAGTGCAGCGGCCTCATCGCGGCGGCGAGTTTGCGAAAGCCGCTGCCGCCTTTGGGGAGAATCCGCTGAGCGACGGCATGATCGTGATTGCCTCGAACCGAGGTCTGGACATGATGCCGCACCCAATCGATACACGGCACGGGATCGGGGCCGTAGTCGACGAGGTCGCCGAGGAACAGGCAGGCATCAAACGGTTCCTGGATCGCTCGCAGAGCGGGCCAGTTCGAGTGGATGTCGGCAATCAACAAGATTCTCACGAGCGGCAGAATCCTCATGTCCGAGAACGGGTTATGACGAACCGTTCCGCGAGAAAAGCGGTTCGGATATTGACCAGCGGCCTCGATCCCCGTCTAATGACTGAGTGAGATTCGGCAACTGGAGTTCTGAAGTCAAGCGGAGGGGGCCGTGGCTGCACCGGAATCGTTGACATTGCGTGACCAGCTCAACGGGGCGGACCGTCTCGTTCGCGAGATCATGGACCATCTGGAACGGGCGTTCGTGCCCCAGGCCCACGAGCTGCGCCGTGTGACGCGCATCACTGGGGAGAGCGACCTGAGCCAGTTGGAAGACGTCACACTCCGCAATCAGATCGACAATTTGCTGAAGAGTGATGCGTACACCAAGGAGATGTCGGAACGTCTCCAAGCCTATCTGGCATCGATCGGCAAGGAAGTCGGAAAGATCGTGTCAGGGCACTGAGTTGCAGCCCGTGGGATAGGCTTCCAGCCTGTCATCTCCGCGTCTCATCGGTCGGAAGAATGACAGGCTGGAAGCCTGTCCCACGCTGGGCCGATCTCACGAATTCGCCGCTCACTTCACCCGAGCGACTCCTCTCGACTCAATCACGATAACCACTCGAAACGTCCCCCCTGAAAGCGTCATGTCGACTGGAACTCCCCCCGCCTCGGAACCGAGTTCGGTCCGGACCGCTTATGCGTTCCTGCGGCCGCTGCCCTCGGTCCGCGCCGAGGAAGAGGTCGCTGATGCCCGCCAGCCAGCTGTCCGCGACCGCTGGGATCGACTCTTCCCGAGTACAACGGGGATTCAGGACACGGGTTCCTCGCTGAACGTCGCGGGCCTTCAACTGGGCGACTACCTCATCCAGGGCCGGATCGGACGCGGTGGGATGGGAGCGGTCTTCCAGGCCAGCGACCTGCGACTGGACCGCGTGGTGGCCCTCAAGATCCTGGCTCCCGAATACACGCGCGATCCCGGCTGTGTGCAGCGGTTTCAGAACGAGGCCCGCGCCGCTGCCAAGCTCGATCACGAGAACATCGCCCGCGTCTTTGCCTCGGGTCAAGATGGCGGCCAGCAATACATCGCCTTCGAGTATGTTTCAGGGATCAACGTTCGCGAAATGATTCAGCAGCGCGGGACGCTGACCTCGGCGGAGACGGTCAACTACGTGCTGCAAATGGCCGAAGCGCTGCGGCATACCAGCGCCGCGGGGGTCGTTCACCGAGACATCAAGCCCTCGAATATTATCATCACTCCGTCGGGGCGAGCCAAGCTCGTCGACCTGGGCCTTGCCCGGCACATGACGCAGGGGGACGACCTGACCGTGCATGGCACGACGCTGGGGACCTTTGATTATATCTCGCCCGAGCAGGCGCTGGATCCTCGCAACGTCGATGTGCGGAGCGACCTGTATTCGCTGGGCTGTACGGCCTATCACATGCTGACGGGCGAGCCGCCCTATAGCCGGGGTTCCGTGTTCCAGAAGGTTCACGACCACCTGCATACGGACGCTCCCGATGCGTCGGCGAAGAACCCGCTCGTGCCGCAATCCCTGTCCCACATCATCCGCAAAATGATGGATAGCCAAGTGGAGAACCGCTACCAGCGTCCAGAAGATCTGGTGCGCGACTTGTTACCGCTCGCGAGTGCGCTGGGCGTGCCCTCGCGGACCGGATTGTGGGCCGAGATGGCCGCGCCGCGATTCTCGTGGGCGGAACATCGAGGCTGGATTCTGGCCTTGAGCTTGTTGGCGATGATTGGTGTTGTGGCGAGCCTGCCTCCGCAAGAGGGAGCCCGGCCCGCGAACACGACAGCCCCCATCGTTCCGCAACTGGCTAACCTGGCCCCAGCGGAGGAGAAGCCCATTCCGGAGTCAGTCGTCCGCGTGACTCCCGAACTGCCAACGACGAACACGGCCCCTCCGACTTCACCGACTTCACCGACTTCACCGACAGCATCGCGGATCCAGAGCGGATTCAAAATCGGCACCCGGATTGGAGCGACGTTCGACCCGGGACTGCTTGTGCCCAACGCCTTGCCGATCAACACGATGGCAGCTCGGACGCCCGATCCCTCGAAGGGGGCTCCACTGACTGCGCCCAGGCAGGACGAGCATCGATTCTGGACGATCGCATCGGGAATGGATGGCACCAGTAGCACTCCCAAGTCCTACCCCACCCTGGAGGCCGCGTGCCTGGAAGCTCCCGACAATTCGACGATCGAGCTGCGGTTTGACGGTGACTCTCCGGCTCAAATGCCGATTCGAATTGAAGGCAAATCATTGCGATTGCGGGCTCAGGCGGGGCGTCGTCCGGTCTTGCGTTTCGAGGCTGCGGGGCCCGTCGGCTTGCCCGTGACCTCCCAGATGATCTCGGTCGTCAATGGGGGACTCGAAGTCTTCGATGTCGACATTGTCTTCCGCGTTCCCCGGGGTCGTTCGGTCGACCGCTGGAGCATTTTCTCGCTGGAGTATGCGAAGCAGGTCACGCTGCGGGGCGTCTCCGTGACTCTGGAAAACGCACTGAAGCAGCAGCCGTGTACCCTGTTCGAACTCAAGGCCCCGACGGGAACACTGCTCGAGCGGATGATGCCCGAAAGCATGCTGACCGGCCCCATCCGGATTCAGATTTCCGAATCGGTGTTTCGCGGGGAGGCCGACGGGTTTCGCCTGACCGAAGCCAAAGATGCCCAGATCGAAATCACCCACAGTGCCTGGGCACTCTCGGGCACGCTGCTCGTAATCGATACGCGAAACAGCGTCTACATGGCGACCTCGGTCGAGTTGCCGCCCTGCCAACTGCGACTCGATCATGTGACAGCTGTCCTGGACAAGGGGCTGATCAGTGTCGAAGCGGGTGAAGCGGGAGCGGTTCCGACCGTCGATGTCCGGTGCGACAACTCCCTGTTCAGTCTACTCCGTCCCGAGCAGTCGATGATCACGATGACGGGACCGGTCGAGATGGAGGAGTGGCTGGACCGACTGGTCTGGAAGGGGAACGCCAACTACATGGATGTCGTCGGCCCCTGGTGGGAGGTGTCCGCCGTGAGGTCACTGAATTCGCCGCTCCGGAAATTCAACGCCGCCGACTGGAGCCAGCACTGGAAGGTCTCGGGAAATACCTCGATCGACCGCAATGTGTTCGAGTCGCTGGCCGCCTGGGAAAAACCGGTGTTCCACGCGGTCGATTCGCAGGCATTCCATTTGTTCTCTGAACCCAACGAGTTTTACAAAGCCCCCGAAGCGGCGGACGGACGCAATGCCGGAGTCGATTGGAACCTGCCCCGCCTCCCGAGCGAACTTCCTCGGATGGGTGAGGGGATGGTTGATCGATAAAGGAAGACTGGCTTGGTGAAAAAGGCGAGTTTGGACAGCCTCGGGCCTCTCGGAGGATGCCGTTTTATGAGGCAACGTCCTGGCCCCCATGACCGACAAGCTCGAGAAAGAGGTGTCAAATAATCTGTGTAAATCTGCGCAATCTGTGGACCCATTCCCCTACGGTTGAGGCTCTTCGGTGCGGGGAGTTTATCCACAGATTGCACCGATTTTCACAGATTCGAGAAACTGGGCAGCGTGGCGGGGTGGCCCAGACGCTGCTTTGAGCGTCTGGGTGACGAAGGAACAAGCAGGTTGTCGTGAAAACCCTCCAGATGCCAGAACCTCTTTCGGCTGCGACGCCCTGTCGCCCAGGGGTAACTCGGGTGCCCCCGTGATAAACCAAAAAACCTCTTCCTCCCCCTCGGCCCTCTCCTGCGGTACGATGCAAATTCGTCGAAGAGTGAACGGAGTCTGGGAGTCTTGGCATGTCTCGTCGCTGGAGTATCGCCCCGCATGACCGCGGGGTTGTCAGTCGCATCAGCAAAGAAATGCGCTGCTCGCCACTCTTGGCCCAAGTGCTGGCCTCGCGCGGGCTGAACAGTGCGGTGGCCGCCAAGTCGTTCCTCGAATCGAAGATGACCGACCTACATTCACCCGATCTGCTACCGGGAATTCCCGAGGCAGCTGAGCGGATTGTGAAGGCCCTTAACGACAATCGCCGGATCACGATCTATGGCGATTACGATGTCGACGGCGTGACCTCGACCAGCATCCTCTGGCACTGTTTGAAGCTGGCTGGGGCCAATGTCGATTACTACATCCCCTGCCGCATGGAGGAGGGGTACGGCCTCAACCTCGAAGCGATTCGCAAGCTCTCCGAGGAAGATCCCCAGCGGTTACTCGTGACGGTCGATTGCGGCATCTGTTCGGTGAAGGAGGCCGACCTCGCCCTCGATCTCGGGTTGGAACTGATCATCACCGACCATCACACGATGCTCGATGAGCTGCCCCGCGCGGCGTGTCTGGTCCACCCGCGATTGCCCGGCGGAAGTTATCCGTTCGGGGATCTGTGCGGTGCGGGGGTGGCGTTCAAACTGGCGTGGGCGATCTGTCAGAAGTTGAACGATGGCAAGACCGCATCCCCCTCAATGCGCGAGTTCCTCAAGGGGGCTGTCGGGCTTGCGGCGATCGGCACGGTCGCGGACGTGGTCCCACTTGTCGGCGAGAATCGCATCATCGTGCGGTACGGGTTGAGTACCCTCACCCACGGTGACAAGGCCAAAGACAAAGCCACTCCCGACCGCATCAGCCCCGGCATTGAGATGATGCTCAAGGTCTGCGGACTCGACGGCAAGAAGCAGATCACCGCCGAGGACATCGGCTTCGGCATCGCCCCGCGCATCAACGCCGCCGGTCGACTGGGACAGGCTCGCCTCGCGGTCGAACTGCTCACCACCACCAACCGCCAGCGCGCCGCCCAACTCGCCGACTACCTGAATCAGCTCAACGAAAACCGCAAGACGGTCGAGCGGAAGATGCTGAAGGAGGCCAAGCAGATGGTCGAGGACCACCCCGAGTGGGCCGACCACGCCGCCCTCGTCCTGGCTCATGCCGAGTGGCACCCCGGCGTCATCGGCATCCTGGCCAGCCGCATCGCCGAAGCCTACGAACGCCCGGCCATCATGATCGCCCTCAACGAGGCCGAACGCCTCGGCCAAGGCTCGGCCCGCACCTACAACGGGATCGATCTGCACTCCTCGCTGACCGACTGTGCCGAACATCTCGTCACCTACGGTGGTCACAAAGCCGCAGCTGGACTACGAGTGCAGATGGACAAGATCAACGACTTTCGCGAAGACTTCGTGCAGCGGATCGCCACCGTCAAGACCGAGGCCGACGCCGGTGCCGAACTGCGGATCGACGCCGAAGTGGTCCTCAACGACCTCACCTTCACAGCCGTGAGGGAACTCGACAGCCTCGGCCCGTTCGGCAGCGAGCACCGCAAACCGATCTTCGCCGCGACCCGCTGCGAGCTGGTCGAGCCACCCAAGAAAATCGGCGGCGGCGAGCGTCACCTGTCGCTGAAAGTCCGGCAATACAACAAGGTGATGAAGGTCATCGCCTTCGGCAAAGCCGACTGGGCCGACCAAATCACCGCCGCCCACGGCCCGATTGCCCTGTGCTTCTCGCCCGGGTTGAATAGCTTCAACGGATACGAGAGTGTCGATCTGCACCTGATCGACTGGCAAGCGGAAAATCAAAACAACCTCGCCGCCCCGATCGCCGTTTAGCCGTCTCCCCATCTCCCCAAGCCCCGTTTAGCTGCGACGCGAAGGCTTTGCGTAGCGGAGCATTGCGAGTTCATCACCGTCAACAAAAGCCCCACCCCGGAGGGGTCAAAGCCCATAGCCGGTGGTGAGCGCAGCGTCTCCACCGATTCGCATGCCTGAGCGTTCCTGTATCCCAGAGGGATTCCAGCCCGCCACATCGACGCGACAAGATGAGCGGCTGCAATCCCTCCGGGATAGACGATCGTCGGCAGCTACGGTCCGGTGGTGTCGCTGCGCTCACCACCGGCTATGAGCTGTAATCCCTACGGGATAGATTCTGGAAGGCGGGCCAGATGTTTCGGTGGGATGGCCCGAGCGACACGACTGAGGTGTGTGAGTCTCAAACGTCGGCGAATTGTCAATTCGCTTGGACTTCGCCCCCAACGGGGTCTCGTCGCGTAGCCCAGGGTCGGCCGCGCAGCGGAAGACCCTGGGTATTTGGAATCCGATCACCCATCAACCCCAACGGGGTTGCGTCCAAGACCTGACGCAACCCCGTTGGGGTTAAAAATCGCGAAACGATCGCAAACCCAGGGTTTCCCGCGATGCGGGCAACCCTGGGCTACGTGACGAGACCCCGTTGGGGTCAATTCACCGACGATTCTGATGCACACACACGACTACGGTGCCCCCGTGAATTCGCTTGTGGCTCCCTTTGGCAAGGGGTACATTGAATGGGTGGACCAGCCGATCCGGGAAGTCGATCCTCGCGAACTGCGACTTCCTCCGAGTCGAGCCAGCGGTTGCGACTTGTGGAAGCTGCACCGGCAGATTCGCGAATTCGGTTCCTCCCGGAGCGGGATGCCACCCATCTGGGTCTATGAGGATCCGGATGGTCTCCTCGAAATCACCGATGGTGTCACGCGGGCCACTCGAATCGCGAAGCTCAGTCCCGGCGAGACTGTCCCAGTTCTCGTGGTCGGTCGATACCGCCGCAGCCGTACCAATTCCCCGAGAGTGAGGGATCGATCATGAGTGCAGACCCAGTGAGTGCAGACCAGACGAGGGCGGAGCTCTTTGCTGCCCTTCAAGAACTGGCCGAGTTGACCCCCGAGATGCGGGCCGGCCAGTTGATGGCCGCCGTCGGAGAGTTGTGTGCCGACCTCCACGGGCGTGGATTGTGGGATGCAACCGACGAAGAGTTTCTCGAAGCCGTGTGGCAGTTCCGACGCAACTGCGAAGCGGCGCTGAACACAGCGACCGAAGAGGTAGGGCGATAAGCGGAGCCGAGGCGGAAACGCAGTGTGCCACTGGCGAGGGATTTGACTCGCCAGTGCTGAGACGCCAGACCACGAGTGAGATAGTGAATTCCCGGTTCATGCTCATAAACACTGGCGGTCCAAAGCGACCGCCAGTGGCACCCAACGCGCCTGGCGCCCGTAGCTGAAGTCGTAAGACTTCAGTCGACTGGCCCAAACGCCGCGATCTGGCGCGAGGCTGAATTCTTACGAATCCAGCTACGGTCCGGGCGGAACGGACCTGGGGGTCCGTTCTACCTTTCAGCACACAAGCAATCATGAAATGTTCTAACGCGACATCTTCACCGCCGTCGCGTTTACGACCAGGAACCCGTGGCCCGTACTGCCGTGCAGATACCAGTACCCATCGTCATGAATGTAGACCCGGGCCACTTCGGCACCGCCGTGGAAGGCTCCGCCGATGCCGGAGAGGTAGCAGATGCCCTCATCCTGGTGGATCATCTTGACCGGCGAACCGTTGTTCTCCCAGCGGTACGTCGTGTACTCGAATTTCGGTGAGTGCAGCTTCAGGCTGCGGACGCGGGCCAACTCCTTCTCGAACTCGACCGCTTGCGGGTCTCCGTCGGCGCGATCCTCTAAATTGTCCTCCAGGAGCTTGATGTAATTGAGCCGAGCCCGCTCCGTGGCCTCTTCATATCGCAGCTTGGCCCGCTCGTACCGTTCGCTGGCTCGGTTCACCTCTCGCTCGTAATCGGCCTGTCCCGGAAGAGTCAAGGGGGTGTTCGCATCGGTCGATGTGAGAGGCTGCGCGATGGCTGGCCCCATCATTCCCAGGAGGAGCAATGTGAGGACGTACTTCATGGGGGTCTCCGGACTTTCTGTGAGGCAACCGAACTTGGAAGTTCTGACGACGCCACCCTCAGCCCAGTTTAGCTGCGACGCGAAGGCTTTGCGCAGCGGAGCATTGCACGACCATAACTATTCGGGATTCATTCTGACGCGTGGAGAACGCCCAGGGGTTGCAACCCCTGGGCTTCAACCACGCTTCGTGCGATGCGCTCGCACTTTGGCCGCAATCCGCGTCAGAATCTGCTGGGCTCGTTGCTCGCCATCTCGACCGGCAGCTTGCAGGGCATTCTGCATCTGGTTCTGGATGTTCGTGACCGTCTTGCGGTGGGCTTCGATCTCGTTCTGAGCGTGAGCTATCTGCTGCGGACTGAGCCGTCCGGCCTTGGCCTCTTGGACCAGTTGTTCCAGACGGCCCTTATTTCCGGCCATGCTGGTGACGCCGGTGTCGGCCTCTTTGATGTATCGAGAAGCCAACCCGGCACAGTCGCGGAGCCAGCGGCGGGCGTCTTGCCACTCTTTCCGATCCGCGTTATCAGAGGCCACGTTCTCGTCCGCATTGAGGTCGCGGTTCAGCGACAGCAACCGCCCCTGTACCGTCGCCAGTTGCTTACGCAGTGACATCAGCTGAGTCTCCGCTTGCGTGACAGCTGTCCAGTCGGTTTGGATGGCCATGGCGCTGGCCTGTGAACCAGCCGAGAGCCCTGTTCCTGCGACCGGAGCAGCAACGTAACTCGCAACAACTGGGTGCATGCGGATCGAAACCTCGACCCACGGGCTAGCAGCGGGAACAGCATGATCGAGCAGCGGATTCGCCCCCCCCAGGGCATCGATGAACGTGCCTTGAATGGTCAGGCCGTGAGCCTGGGAGATCTCCGCCCCGGCCCCGGCGATGATCTGCCGCAATGAGATCTGCCCTCCGCAAGCTTGAAACGTCTCAACGGGAACACGCACGATCAGATCGAGCGGAGCGTGTAGGGGCTTGCACCACACCCAGATCCCGACCGTACTAGCGGGGATCAGTGCGAGGGCTTCCCAACCGGTTGATGCGGGGCGAAGAGTGAAGTCCATGTTGTCCGATTCCCGACGTTTGCTGGCGCGATTCTCGCTCCGCTTCGAAGACTTCGCGTCGCGGCTAAACATCGCACATGCGTGACAGTCACTTCCGCTTACGGAGTACGTAGATCACGTCTTCGGTTCGTGGACCGATCGTGATCGGATCGTTGATCTCGCACAAGAAATCATACGTCTCCACCAACTCCAGTGTGGGCACTGAAGCGATCAAACTTTTCATTTGGGCGGCTGTGTAAGTGCGGTAGTGCATCTCGTCTTCGATCTTCAGGTGCTTCGTCGGGGTCTGCACATCGAGCGTCATGCCGAGGTATTCCATACGGCCGGGGATGTCGATCTTCTTGGTCCACATGAATGAGGAGACCGTCAGCGTCCCGCGCTTGGCCAGCCAAGTCTCATTCGGAATCGGCATCCCCTCGGTCGGCATCAAATGCAACCCGAGCAGGTAGATCCCGCCGGGAGCCAGCGCCTCGGCCATGCACTGCAAGTGGTCTTTCGCATGCTTCTCCGTCGGCAGATGACGCACCGTGTTGATCAGATTGAACGCCGCATCGACCGGCTTTTTCAGTTGGAAGTCGGACATGTCCCCGACCACGCCGGTCTCAGGAAACCCCGCCTTGGCCAGCTTCTTGTTGCAGTAGTCGATCGCCTTGGGATTCAGGTCATTCCCCGCGACCTTGTACCCCCGCTGCGCCAGCTTGACCATCAATCGTCCCGTCCCGCAAGCGGGCTCGAATACCGACTTCACTTTGCGGTCGGCATGCTTCTCGAACGCCGCCTCCAGGAAGTCAGTCTCCTTCTTCCAGTCGGCCCCAAAGATCACATCGTAATAGACCGGGTAGTCGTAAATGCTCCCGGTCACCGTTTCCCTCTGAGAGGGGTTGGACGCAGCGGGTTTGACCTTTGAAGCAGCAGGGGGACGCGGCACGACGAATCCTTCGTGGGGAGTGAGGCAAGGTGATGGCACATTCTATCTGCCTGTTGGGGTGGTGAGCCACTGTCCAAACCATGTCGCTGAAACGACCCGCTCCAGCGGTGCAGTGATCGCATCCATGACTCGACACGAATGAGTGATGTCGAACGTGCGACGGACGGCTCTGCGGGATAACATGCGTATGAGGCTGAACTTCTTCGTTTTTACTGCACTCGTCCCGGAGCCTGTCCTCTCATGAGTCTTACCCGTCGCTGGTGGTTGAAGTTCACGGCTTTGCTCTTGGGGTCAACGCGCGGACCCGCTTTGTCGGCAGGGGAGGCAGCTGTGAAGCCGCTGCCGGTAGGGGCTCCGTTTGGGACCGAGTTTCCGAATCTGGACTCGCTGGCGTCTGGCGACTGGTGGAAGCTTCCGCAGCCGAAGGGGCCGAACCCGCCGCCGCCGATGGATGTGCCGCGCAGCGAGGTCGTGGCGTTTGCTCTCTACACGCAGGAGCGCGGCGTGCTGAAGCTCTCGGCCCAGCTCTACCCATTGAAACCGGATGAGGAGCGGGAGGTACGGTTGGAACTGGAGCGGAACGGCCAGTGGGTCGAGGTGGCTCGCGTGGAGGTGACGCTGCCGGGATGGAGTGCGCACTTCCGCGTGACCGAGTGGGATGCGACGCAGTCGGTGCCATACCGTGTCCGACACGGTGCGGAAGCGATGTTCGAAGGACTGATCCGCAAAGACCCGGTCGACAAGGACGTGATCGTCATCGCCAACATGTCGTGCAACTCCAGCCGCACAACTGGGCTTCGTCCGGAGATCATCGAGAACCTCCAGCGGCAAGACCCCGACCTGCTGTTCTTTGCGGGAGACCAGACCTATCGCCACACCGAACATACTGCGGGCTGGATCGAGTTCGGTCTCCAGTTTCGCGAGGTGATGAAGGACCGCCCGACGATCTCGATCCCGGATGACCACGATGTCGGGCACCCGAACCTGTGGGGCGAGAACGGCAAGCAGTCATTCGATCGCAAGGGGATGGCCGATGGCGGGTATTTCTTTCCCGTCGAGTACGTCAACATGGTCCAGCGGCAGCAGTCGTGGCACCTGCCCGATCCGGTCGACCCGGCACCGGTCGAACGCGGGATCACCGTCTACTTCACCCGGATGCGAGTCGGCGGGATCGACTTTGCGATCCTCGAAGACCGCAAGTTCAAGTCGGGACCGCAGGGCAAGATCCCGCAGATGGGGCCGCGCCCGGACCACATCAACGACCCGAGCTATGACCCCAAAACCATCGACCTGCCGGGGTTGGAACTGCTCGGGGAACGCCAACTGAAGTTCCTCCGCGAGTGGGGCCAGGACTGGACCGGGGCCGAGATGAAAGCGGTCCTCTCGCAGACCGCCTTTTGCGGTGCGGTCCATATGCACGGAGGCGTGAAAGACCGGCTGCTGGCCGACCTCGATTGTAATGGCTGGCCACAGACGGGACGGAACAAGGCCCTCGTCGAGATTCGCAAAGCCCGAGCGGTCCATCTCTGCGGCGATCAACACTTGGCCGTTGTCGTGAAGCACGGGATCGACGAGTTCGGCGACGGCCCCTTCAGCTTCACGAGCCCAGCCCTCGTCAACACGATCTACGGCCGCTGGTGGCATCCGCTCGATGAGCAGCCCGGCCCGAATCCGGTCGAGGGGAGTCCTCTCCCCTGGACCGGTGACTATAAGGACGGCCTGGGCAACCGCATCTCGATGCTGGCCTATGCCAACCCACCGAAGATCGAGAATGAGAAACAACGAGCCGATGGGTACGGCATCGTGCGATTCGAGCGCTCGACGCAGAAGATCACCTTCGAGTGCTGGCCCCGCTTTGCCGACTCGCAAGACGGCGATAAGGCCCAATTCCCCGGCTGGCCGATCACGGTCTCCGCTGCCGACAACGATGGCCGGAAGCCGGTGGCCTGGCTGCCGGAACTCCACTTCGAGGGCGGGGAATCGCCCGTGGTGCAAGTGATCGC
Source organism: Planctomycetota bacterium (assembly GCA_031431195.1). GTDB lineage: Bacteria > Planctomycetota > Planctomycetia > Planctomycetales > Planctomycetaceae > TH-plancto1. The sequence goes on from JANPCU010000099.1 coordinate 49,148, forward strand.
CGAAGTGACTGGCGAGATTCTGTACACCGTGCGGGTGCCTGGAGTGAAGTTCCAACCGCCGGTGTTCTACGCAGGGAAGTACACCGTCAAGGTGGGGCGTGACCGGCCCGATGGAGTGATGCTGACCCCACTCGATGCGGGCGAGCGGGGAGTTGTCGGGACTCGCGTGATACAATTGTGGCACCGCACAGTGTGACGCCGAACGATTCCCCCCTTTTCGAGTGTCACCAGAGACTGAAGGAGTATTCCATGAGTTCCACACTCACATCCCCTGTGACAACGCGGATTGAGAGTCAGCCTGGCATATGTGGCGGTCAACCGTGCATTGCGGGGACACGGATCCGGGTGCAAGACGTGTACGTGTGGCACGAGTTGCAGGGGCAGACGGCAGACCAAATCGTCTC
>JANPCU010000100.1:0-6824 GCA_031431195.1 Planctomycetota bacterium
CACCGACTAAAACAACTTTCGTCGGACCAGAGAGCGATCGACCACAGAGACGCCACCGTGACCAGACAACCGACTTCCACGACCCGGAAGGCGTCAGACAGCCCGAAGGCCGGGAAACGGCAATCTGTGCGATTCTGAGAGTAGCGGGCTTGACGACTTCGGGGAGCGGGAATACATTACGTTCGGTGACTGATTGCAATGAGAGACTGGAACGATGGCCCGTCAGAAGTCGATAACCCTGAGTGACCAGATGCGGCAATTGGTCGTGACCTGCGGACAGTCACGGTACTCGATATCCAAGGCAACCGGGCTGACGCAATCGCTGCTCACGAGGTTCATGGCGGGGCACGGAATCGAAACGAAGAGCATGGACATTCTCGCCAGCCACCTCGGCTGGACGATTCAGCAGAGAACCACGGACGGGGAGTAGGAATGGCGTCGATTGGAATCAACAAATCGGGAACCAAGTGTGTCCGGTTCTTCGATCAGAACGGCGACAGGAAGACCCTTCACATTGGCAAGGTCGACAAGCGTACGGCCCGCCTGATCCTCTCGCATGTCGAGCGGCTGGCGTCTGCTGCCAAGAGTCGGTGCAGTGTTCCAGACGAAACGTCGAACTGGGTGGGATCGCTGGGCGACGAGATGCGGTCGAAGATGGCCCGCGTGGGCTTGATCGCTGCTCGCGAGTCGGTATCGCTCCGGTCGTACATCGAGCAGTACATCGAGCGACGGAAGGACGTGAAGCCGAACACCCTGATTTCGTGGCGGCGAACACTGCGGTACTTGATGCTGAAGTTCGATGGTAGCCGACAACTTCAGACGTTCACGAAAGCCGACTGCAAAGACTTCCGGCAGTGCATGCTGGCTCTCGGCTACGCGGAAGCGACGATCCGGAGGACGTGCGGAGTGGCTCGCCAGTTCTTTGAGGACGCCAAAGAACGCGGCATGATTGCGGACAATCCATTCAAGGTGCGGGATGTCCCCGTGGGATCAATCGCCAATCCAGACCGCCAAGAATACGTGACCCGTGAGACCATAGATTCCGTCATCGCAGCTTGCCCGGACGCTCAGTGGCGACTGCTGGTGGCGTTGTCTCGATACGGTGGGCTTCGTTGTCCAAGCGAGCATTTGGGGATGCTCTGGGATGGCGTGAACTGGGAGACCGGAAGGATGCTGGTCTACAGTCCGAAAACAGAACATCATCCAGGCGGGGCCATGCGAACTGTTCCGATCTTCAAGGAGTTGTTGCCATACCTTCAGGACGCATACGATCTGCGGGGCGAGTCACCATACGTCATCAGTCGGTATCGAGACACGAATGCGAACTTGCGGACGCAGTTACTTCGGATCATCAAGCGATCCGGAGTGACCCCGTGGGCAAAGCTGTTTCACGCTCTCCGGGCGTCCTGCGAAACCGATCTGGCAGGAGTGTATCCAATCCACACGGTCTGCCGGTGGCTTGGCAACAGCGTTACCGTGGCGGCAAAACACTACTTGTCTGTCAAAGATGACGACTTCGACCGGGCTTCTGGTCGCTGCCAGAATCCAGGCCAGTCAGTTGCGGAAACCAGCGGACAACACCGGCCAGCCATTTCAAGAAGCATGGTAAATCACTGGGTGTCCAGTGATTTACCATGCCGTCGAGTGGGCGTTACAGGGATCGAACCTGTGACCCCTTCCGTGTGAAGGAAGTGCGCTTGCCACTGCGCTAAACGCCCATGTGTATTGTTCTATTATACGGCGACACGGGGGCTGGGTACAAGCAACTTTCCGTTTCCCCCACAGCACAGGTGTGTGCGTCAGGAACGTTGGCAACCAAAACCAAGGGCCAACATTCACACGAAACTCGCGACAACCGCAGGGGACACCTAAAACGCGAGGACGAGCGAAGTGAAAACGCCGAGGGCGCGGAGGACGCAGAGTTAGGAGGGAACGCCAGTTCTCTGCGTCCTCCGCGCCCTCTGCGTTTCACATTTCCTGCAAGCTGGATGGAGGTTTCTCCTTCGAGGTGGCCGGGAACGGTGGTGAATCTCGGACGATGTTTTGAGGCCCACTCCTCTGTCGTGAATTTCTGAGAGTGGACGACTTTTGTGAGGCACACGCCCACAGTGGAAGGGGTGCTGCTCCGCGATCACATCACAGCCCGCGATCCTACCGCTGGCCGCATCGACCGTGGCCAAATTCGGAGGGCGAGCGACTGTCGTCGAGACCCTGGGTCGTATTGAAAAGCCTTGCTGGGGTTAGAGTCTGGGACACCAGTCGATGACTTATCCCCTGAGTGCCCGCATTCGTCGTTGGGGCATGCGGACATGCGGCTGGCAGCGGCAACCTGCTGAGAATGCATCCGGGGTCGAGATCCCCTCCCTCTGGAATGTATACTTGCGTACACTTATCATTTCAGAATTTGCTTGACTGATCGCTCTCAACCGAGTGTAATGGTACGTGTCGGGAGTTTCTTCCTTTGGTCAGGCGTCGGCAGAGCCGATGGGAACTCCCACGTTCGAGGTATGCAGGGGTCAGACAACTGCTGCGTCCCACGAACCCAACGAGGCGAAAGCCTCCGCTGTCCCGGTAAATCGGGCAGTGCGTTCCACATGGTGATTGCCAGCTCGCTCGCTCGATTTGCTGCCTGGATGGCGGTGATTCGCGGGAGTCGAGACCGGGTGTTGGGGAGAGGGTTCGGAATCTAACGATTTCCCGATCTCACCCATCCCGGACCACTGACATTCACCATGGATCGACTCAACTTCCGATAGAAATATCCGAGGGCGTCGAAGTGGTTCAGTTTGGGGTCAGGCTATGACGGCTGGTTCAACCATCCCCCGGATGGTGATTACCGGGGTGGGGGTCATCTCCCCCATCGGCATCGGTAAGGATGCGTTCTGGAACAATATGATCCAGGGTGTGTCTGGCATTACGCCCTTGCGTTCCATCTCGAGCGGGTCGCTTCCCACTAAGCTGGCTGCGGAAATCCACGACTTCGATCCACTCAAATTCTTGTATGAGAAGAAATTCCTGAAAGTCATGTCCCGCGACATCCAGTTGGGAGTCTGTGCGGCTTCGCTGGCGATGAAGGATTCCGGTTTGCGTCTGGGCGACGTGAACCCCGACCGGATGGGAGTCGAGTTCGGGGCTGGGCACATCCCCTTCAACCCCGAGGAACTGAGCGACGCCGCTCGCGATTTCGAGGCGGATCAGGACGATCCCGAGACCCGCTGGGGCGAAGACCGGATGGGGAAGATTGCCCCGCTCTGGCTGCTGCGTCAGCTGCCGAACATGCCCGCGTGCCATGTCGCGATCGAACACGATGCTCGCGGCCCGAACAACACCATCACCAGTGCCGAGGCCTCCGCCCTACTCGCCTTGCAGGAAGCGATGCGCGTCATCGCCCGCGATCAGGCCGACGTGATGGTCGTGGGAGCTTGTGGATCGAGCATTCACCCGATCGACCTGGCCCGCATCAGTCTGTTCGAAGACCTGTCCCGCCAGGAAGACCCTTCGCTGGCCTGTCGCCCGTTCGACGTCGACCGGGACGGGACGATCGTCGGCGAGGGAGCGGGAGTATTCGTCGTCGAGCGGTACGACCATGCCATCGCTCGCGGGGCGGAAATCTACTGCGAAGTCCTCGGCGTCGGGGCTGGCTGCGACGGGCGGACCGACACGGGTCGCCCGAACGGCGTCGGCCTCGTTAACGCGATGCAGGCGGCCTTGCGAAAGTCCCAACTCTCCCCGGCAGACATCGGCCACATCAACGCCCACGGCAAGAGCACGCGGCGCGAGGATGTGGTCGAGGCTCGGGCCTACCACCAAGCTCTCGGCGATGTGGCCGGGCGAATTCCCGTCACAGCCCTGAAGAGCTACTTCGGCACCTTTGATGCCGGGTCCGGAGCTGTGGAGTTGGCGGGCAGCGTGATGGCGCTGAAGCATCGCCAGATCCCGATGACCCTGCACCACCAGCATCCCGACCCGCAGTGCCGACTGAACGTGGTGCGTGAACCGCTCCGCGACCGCAACCCGGTCGCCATGAGCGTCAACCGCACCCGCATGGGCCAAAGCGTCGCAGCTGTTTTGCGTGCGGTGTAAGGCATCCTCTGTCACCAATGTTGTCCTCGCGATGCGCAGCTCAGTCAGAGTTAGGCAAATCAATTCACGTCTTTTGGAGAAATCATGAAATTCCCCGCAAAGTCGCTCGTTCCTGTGGGCGGAGAAATCTACGCACACATATTCGAGAATGATCTCGTGGAACTGCCTCGCAATTTGTTTTGGTCATTCAAGATTGATTTCGCCCCCATTCAATATGGGGAAGACGCAACACAATGGCCCTGCTCGATGACGTGTGAGTGGATCACGTTTCCCATTCGGAACTGGAAAGCACTGGATCGGCAGTCATTGGATGTTGGTTATGGTGACCGTGGCATCGAATCGACGTTTTACATGACGGAACACGACCTCGGCACACATACCAAAATGAAAGTCACCCATCGCGAACGCAACATCTTTCGCGTTCAAATGGCCATGACCGTCGAGTTTAACGGGTTCTACGGTGACGATGCGGATGAAGCCCTCAAAGTCAAGGCGGACGTGGACCTTCCATTTGAGAATGTGATCTTCGCAGGGGCGAATCTGTCTCCAAAACCAAAGTCGAACAAGGAAGCCCTCGCGATTGCAGCGGAGTATTTGGAATTAGATGCGTTTCATCCAATCACCAAGAGTGATGGCATCTATACACTCAAGCCAAAATGGTGAGGATTTACATCTCGATTCGAACAGCAGTTTGATCAGAAGGTCACAGCGAGGCTCAACCGCATCGGCCAAAGCGTCGCTGCCGTTTTGCGAGCGGTGTAAGACAAGTAGCTACGTTCGCCAGAACGTGGGGGGCCTGAACTAGCGTCTGTGGGTCGGGTAAGACTTCCGAACGAGTGCGCTCGCCATTGTACGCAAGGGCTCGTTCCTCGGCCCCAAAGGGGCCTGACTCGACAGCCCAGGGCGCAGCCCTGGGAAATCGGATACCAAACATTTCACAAGGCCCCACGGGCCGTCCTCGACTTCGCCAGCGGGTGACGGCCCGTGGGGCCTTGAGCGGTTGAAGGGGTCATGTGATCCCAGGGCTGCCGCCCTGGGCTATCGAGTCCAGCCCCTTTGGGGCGAGAATCCATGAGGATTCTGCGTAATATGGCGACCACACTCCATCGGAAGTCTGTTGGCATTAGCCCACCATCTGGAGAAGGTAGCTACGATACCACTCAGCCCCACGTCAGCGTCACCGAACCCTTGGGCAGGTTCTCCAGGCACGCCACGAGGTCGTTCCCGTCCCACCAGCAGGTGCCCGGCACGAGGTCGAGGGCACGGTCGACTCGTTTCAGTGGAACCGACTCTTCGGAGCTGAGCTGCACCTTCGGCTGCGGGCCGCCCGCGATCTCCTTGACTCTCAACGTAAAACGCGGGCAGGCGTACGGGGCCTGTAACTGGACCGAGGTCTCACCGCGCGTAATCGCCGTCAGCTCCTTCGCGGCCCAGTAGCGGGCAATCTCGCTGTTCTTCATCCACAGCAGGTTGTCGTAATTCGCATTCAGCCGGGCCACCACCTCTTTGAAGATGTTGAACCCGACCTCTTCGCCGTTGTAGTACAGACCCGGCCAGTGGCAGACGAGGATTGTCGGCTCACCGCGCTGGATGACCTCGGGAAGCCGACCGTCCTTCCCGTCCATCGAGATGAACTGCCCGGTCTGCCCCGGCTCCAGTCCGTCCCACCCGCCGAACCAATCCCCCGTACAGCCGATGATCGACACCACACAGCTCGGGTTCTCGGTGTTCAGTCCCGAGGCATACTCGACACGCGGGGCGACGCTGGTGTCATCCGTAAACAGGTGCCGAAAGTAGTGTGGGATCTCCGCTCCGTGGACATCGCGGACCGCTTGGAACGTCGCCTGTGAGAGTTCGGGCAGCACGCGATTGCCGAACCCGCCGGGAGTGGTGATCCCCTCACTCGGCAGCCCGACGTTCTTCAGGATTTTCAGCGCGTACGCCATGTACTCCGCGATCTCGTCGACGCTCCGACCATCGGCCCAGCGAAAATTCTCCATGAACCTCGGCGTCCGCTCCGGGTGCGGATGGCCGGTCTTGGGATCGATGATCCACGTGTGCGTCACCATCTCCGGATGGATGTCCCAGTCGGGTAAGATGATGTCTCGCACCAGTTGCAGACTCGCCTCCTGCTCGGCCCGCGTCCATCCCGGCAACTCGCGGTCGACTCGCCCGACGCACGCCGGGTAGGGGACGATGCTGTACTTCCCCTTGATGCCCCGCTCGTGACACCACTCGGAGAACTTGCGGACGAACGAATCGGGAATCTCGCGCGGGAGCTTCTTCCAGTCCTGCTTGTAGTTCTCTGGATAGACCTGCGCGAACTGCGGGATCGCGAAGTGCGCCAAGTTTACCAGGCACGTCGAGTCATCAATGATGAAGCTCAACGGCACGCGCAGCTGGGGATTCTCAACGATCACGCGCGGGTCGCGCTTCGGGCGGTCGCCAGAAATCGGGTTTCCTTCGCCGAGAAGTGGAGGCGTCCATAACGCGGAAGCCGCAGCAGCTGCGGTGGCGGTTTGCAAAAAGCTCCGACGAGAGATCGGGGGCATGTGAGGCCGATCGAAAGAGTTGATTTAAGGAACTGATCGAGGCATCAAACCTCAACGAGGAGTCATCCTGCCGCTTGGGCGAAAACATACCTGCCAGACTTCCGAAGTCACGGAAGACTTCGGAAGTCTGGCGGGACGCGAACTCTGGCCGATCGCCTGAGACAATTTGAAACGACACATCCTCTTTCG
>JANPCU010000101.1:0-9007 GCA_031431195.1 Planctomycetota bacterium
CGAACTCTGCGTCCTCCGCGCCCTCTGCGTTTTCATTTTGCCGGTCCGTCGCGTTCGAGGTGTCCCCTGCGGGTGTCGCGAGTTTCGGGTGAATCATGCCCTTGGGTTTTGGATGCTAACTTTCCTGACGCACACACGCTCCTCTGGAGTCACGGGGTCTGGGCAGCCGGGCCCTTGCAGAGTGCAAGAGCTGCTCGAAGCCGACGGTTTTCTGCGTATTATGGCGACCGCACTCCTTCGGAAGTCTGGCGGGCACGCGAACGGTGGTCGCTCGCGGGAACCGGTTGGACCTGAGTCACCTTGCCTCGCCGGGCAAATGGGTGCCCACTGGCTTTCTTTGACCAGCCCGCTGCGCCCGTCAGGGGATTACCAGAAACCCAGGCGGGCACAGCAGGCTGGTCGGTATCAAAGGACCGACGCTTCCGGACAGAGTCAGAGTCACCGACAGCCCGCGCGGCGTTCATTCCGGTGCCCTGATCGTATTCCTGCCGCACCCCGCCATTTGCATCCTCCAAGAACTCACTTGGCAGAGATCGCCTCCCCGCTTAAACTAGAGATGCACAACCTGCCTGGTGGTGTAACGGTAGCACGAGGGATTCTGAATCCCTTAGTCGGGGTTCGAATCCCTGCCGGGCAATTTTGGATCGCTGAAGATGAGGAAGACAGGCTGGAAGCCTATCCCACGTCAGGGCCCTTCTTGGGACCGTGTTGTAATCGCCAGTTCGAGGGCTTTCAGTAGCTGTTCCCGGCGGAATGGTTTGTAGATCACCGATTGCAGGCCCATTTGGCGGGCTTTGACAATCGTGTGATTCGAATCATAGCCGAACCCGGCCATCAGGATCACCTGCTGTTTGGGATCGAATTCGCGCAGACGGCGGAACATCTCGTCCCCTTTGAGGTCGGCCAGCCGAATATCGGCAATCACAACATCGTACTTGTGAGTCCGGGCCATCATCAATGCCCCGGCTCCGTCCTGGGCGGTCTCGACAATACATCCGAACCGACCCAGCAGTTCATGGCCCGATCGACGAATCTCCTTGTCTCCATCGACGATCAAGAGACGTTTCCCCTTCAGCATGCCATAGGCCAACGTCTGCCCCAAGCTCTGACCGTCACCTGCGACGATTTCGTCGCCGACCTGGAGGATCGACTTCCGGATTTCCCGAACGTGGTCGAGAATCTGCTGCAAACGTTCCGCCACACGCGGATCTTCGCTGGTGATTTTTTCTTTCAGCCAGGTCGCATCATTGAGGATCTCGTCAACGGGGTCGGCCACCTCGCACAGGATTCGCGTGGTGTTTTCGGCGACGGTTGTCGCTTGCTCCGCCACGAGCAGCTCCAGCGTATTCAGGGCCTGCGCCACCTCGCGACAGAAGAGTTCCAAGAACTGCAGGTCGTTATCGCCAAAGGCTCCCGGTCGAGGACTCTCGACATTGAATGTCCCCAGAATCTCATTCCGCAGAACGAGCGGCACCGTAATCGAACTCCGGGCTCCCGCTGCTCCCGGGATGTACTTCCCATCGGACGCCGTATCCAGACAAAGGTAGCTGCGACCCGTGGCCGCCACGAATCCAGTGACTCCGTTCCCTTCCGGGCTGGCGTACAGCTTTCGCTCGACGGCAGTTTGTTCGAAGCCCACTGCGAGTAGCAGCTTCAGCTGCCCGGTTTCCCGCTCCAGGAGCCGAATCTCCACCGATTCATACCCCAGAATGTCTTTGGTGTAGTGGAGAATCTTCGATTTGAGCAGTTCGATCCGGTCCTCCTCGGACAGATCGGTCACTTCGTCCGGCTGCAGGTCACCGAGTTCGGATCCGGCCCGGTAAATGGCATCGAGTTTCTGTCGTTGGATGTACTCGGACGAGGAGTCGCGGACGATCACGATGAGATTCGCGGGAATCTCCTCATTCGCATTACAGAGTGGAGTCACCTCGATAGACAGGTAACATTTGTCCCCCAATCGCATGATGGTGGAGGCCGGCTCTCCGCTGCCAATGGCCGAAGAGAGTGGGTCGAAGTCCGGTCCGAGAATGTCATTCGTCGGAAAGGCGTTAAAAAACTTCTCGCCCACGACAGTCGTGGCACGACCCGAGAGTGCCTGCAGCTGACGATTGCCCCAGACAATGCGGGTGTCGAGGTCGAGGAGAGCAATCCCATCAGGGATCTGTTCCAGCAATCCCCCGGCCTCCAGAACGAGTGAGGTGGGACACCGGCCGACCTGTTGCAGGAGCAGCGCGTCGACAGGCTGAGACCGGATTCTGACCAGAGCTTCGCTCAGCGAAGGGGTCCGAATCACTTCACACTCGTTCCCGATGGGGAAGGAAAACTCCTGGTCCCCGACCACCAACACCGTCGGACGGTTCACGGCACACTCCTGCGACAGCGCGCGGTCCGGGGCTGCTCCGGTCACTCAAGTTTCAAATGGATTGTAGGACTGAAAGTGCGTGGGGAGAACTGTTGAGGGGTGAGCGTTGAGCGTTGAGCGTTGAGCGTCAGAAAGCCCACCGGTGGCAACCGATGGGCTGTTGTTCTTATTGACAACTGACAACTGACAACTCTCTAACAAAAAAACCGCCACCCTGCGGAGAGACAGGGTGACGGTCAAGCGGAGAGAACGCTTTGTGCAACACTTACTCGGGCAGGCCGAGCAGTTCTTCTTCTTCTTCCTGGATGATGATTCGTGGAGTCACCATCATCATCAAGCTGGAGGTTTCACGACCCACACCGGAGTTGCGGAACAAGCGGCTGATGTAAGGGATCTTGTTCAGGATCGGCACACCCGCCATGTTCCGACCTTCGCTCAGCGACTTCACGCCGCCGAGGAGAACCGTGCCACCATCTGGCACGCTAACGACGGTGGTTACGCTGACAATCGCGACGATGGGCAGTTGGACTGCGGCGGCCTGACCGTTACCACCGTTCTGACCCTGCTGGCCCTGCTGGCCCCCTTGTTGGCCACCCTGCTGACCCCCTTGTTGACCGCCCTGTTGACCGCCCTGTTGGCCTTGTTGCCCACCTTGACCACCGACAGTCCCTCCCCCGGCGAAGGAGAAGGTCTGCACGTCGGTCACGTTGGAGAACTGCGGCAGCACGGCCAGCCGCACATAACGACGATCCGCAGAAACCACCGGCTGAACCTGCATCGTGACCCCTTCGTTGATGGTCGTCAGCTGGGGCTGGAAGCCGATGCTGAAGCCCGAGGAGACGGGAGTCAGTGAGGTGACGAACGGACGATCCACCCCGCTGCGGACCGTGGCCGTGATTCCGTTAAAGGTCGTGACCTTCGGAGCGAGCATAATGTTCGACCGACGATCGCCTTGAGCGGCTCGCACAAACAGGAAGGCTTCGACATCACTCAGGATGGCCATGCCGAACTGGATACCCGCACCCGGATCAAAGTTTCCGAACGAGGGAGCTGCCAGATCGAACGAGCCTTGCCGGAAGGGGATGTCGAGGTCGCCACTGAATTGTCCGGGAGCACTCATCCCCACGACGGTGCGTCTTGGCCAGTTATCCCGACCGACGACGTTGACTTGTGGTCCTGGAGCAAACGGCCCCACTGCACCAAGGTTGCCCGCGGCCTGCTGACCTTGCTGGCCTTGCTGGCCACCTTGGCCACCTTGGCCCGCTTGAGCGGCCTGGCCAGCCCCACCCGCAGAGCCGTTGACCGGATCGACCAGTCCGAAGGAACGCAACGGGTTGAACGAAGAGTCGCTGGAAGGGCCCCCCACTGAATCGTTGACGTTGAAGTCGAAGTCCACTCCGATCTGCTCGAAGAACCGATCGCTCACGGTGATGTAGCGAACTTCGATCGTCACCTGCAAATCCTGCAACCGCCGGAGTTGACTCAGCAGATCGGCGATTTCCTGATGGACTCGCTGGGTCTGACGCACGACCAGACTCAAGGTGCTTTCATGATTCGAGATGGACGCCTGACCCCCATTCTCTTCCCACGAATCGGGATCGACCGTGGTCATGATTAGATCGGACAGAGCTCGGAAATTGTGACCGTCGATACCCTCGTCATTGCTGACTCCGGGGACGGAAGAATTCGTAGGCAGCAACGAATTGCCGCCACCAGCAGGCACCTGAGCCATACCCCCGAAGCCAGCCACGGAGTAGGAACTCCCAATCGGCTGGGCGACGGAGACCTGTGGCCGGTGAGCCGACAACGGCACGATCAGGTCGGCTACTTGATACACCACCGGCTTCATCTCACCCTGGCGACGATTCTTACTGGTGATCATCAGCACTTCGTTCTCGACGATATAGTCGAGATGCAGCTGTTCCAGCATCAGGTTCAGGGCACTTTCGAGACGGATGCCATCCACGCTGATCGTGACGGGCGTACTCTCGGTGTTCCCTTCTTCGTTGAGTCCTTCGGAGTCGAGGCTGATCCCGATCCCCTGGGAGTCGGCGATATGAGCCAGCACATCCTTCAGTGGCATGTTGTCGAAGTGCAGCGAAACCGGAGTCTTCAGCGAGGCGTAGACCCGCTCCTCGACGGGACTGTGATCCCGGTTATCGGTGGGCGTGCCCTTGCGGTTCTTCTTGATGTCTTCCCAGTTCTTGGCGTGATCAATCAATCGCCCGCCCGCCAGCGGATTGATGGCCGATTGCTCCACTTCATCCAGCGTCTTATAGAAACTCTCTTCCTTATCCGACTTGAGACGCTCAATCTGGTCGTTCCGCATGGCGAACTGAGACTTCAGTTCCATCTGGACCACGACCGCGTTATTCGGATCGAGTTCCTTGGCCTGCTTGGCGACGGCGTGTGCTTCCGCAAATCGGCGCTGTTGCTCCAGGTCGTTGAACTTCTCGACCAGCACGGCCATTTCTTGCTCGACACGCACGCGGGTTTGAATTTCCCGCTCGACCACGTCGCGAGTTTCGGCGTTCTTCCGCTCCAGTTCGATGACGGGAGCATGCTGTTTCAGATAGGATTCGACGCCCGACAGCGAACTGCGAACCGACCCGACCAGTGGCTCCACTTGCTCGGGAGCAAAGCCGCTCGCTTCAATCGCGGTCAGTTGGCCTTCCAACAGGGCCTTGGCCTCTTCCGGCTTCCGCTCTCGCAAGCGTTCCGCCCGGAAGACCGAGTTCAAGGTCTCCGTTCGCAGCTTGTCGAACTTGGCTTCGTGCCGCTGCACGGTCGCATCCAGGTGGCTCGTGTCGGAGGCCGTCAGGTCGGCTCCGTCCAAGGCCTGCTCACCGCTGATCTGCTGAATCTTGTTGTTGCGAGGAGCCAACTCTCGCAGCTTGTCTTGCAGCTGCTGCTGGCGATAACCATCGAGCTTTTCGCCCGATTGGTAAGCTGCCAGGAACGCTTCGTAGGCATGGCTGCGATCCCCCTGACGCAGAGCATCGATCCCCTGGTTGTAGAGTTCCAGAGCGGACCCACCGGCAACGACCGGAGAGCGATCAAATTCCGTATCGGCGGTCATGACTCCGTTCGGACGAGCTGCGGGATTGGCCACGGGAGCCCCGCTCGACCGGTCGATTTCGGCCAGCATCATTTCCGGGGTGTCTTCGAACAATTCGTAGGTCACATTGTATTCAGCGGCGGCCAGAGCCTTGGACCGGGCCACATTCGCCTGGCCAGCTTCCAGAGCGGAACGTGCTTCCTCGATCAGCGAGAGAGCCGCCTGCTTCTGATCCTCAATGCTCAGCGTCGATTCCTGGGAGACGACCGACTGGTTCGGACGACCGGCGACGAGTCGCTCCAAGTCCTCGCGAACCATCTCGGGTCGGTCGTCGAAGGTCTCATAGGCGACATCTAAGCTCTCAGCGGTGGCGACAAGCTGCTGGGCCTTCTTGAGATCCCCGGACTTCAGCGATTGCCGAGCCTGGAGAATGAGCTGGTCGGCCTGGGCCTTCTTATTCGAGGCCACCACCGGCTGTCCGCCAGCTTGACGGGTGGCTGCGATGGAGGCTCGGCTTTCGGCAGCGCGGATTTCCTGCAGCACGAGGTCGGGGCGATCATCGAAGATGGCGTAAGCAACATCGAGATCAGCCGCCTGCGTGGCTTTTTCCTTGGCGAGCTTGAGATTGCCCGAGCGGAGTGCCTGCTGGGCCTCTGCGAGCAGCTGCAAGGCGGCCTCATGGCTCGCCTGGCCCTCATTACTGCTGGCAGCGGGAGTGACTGGCTTGCGAGTTCCGGTAATGACGACCGACTTGGAACGCCGCTCAATTTCTGCGAGGACATGCTCGGGATGCTCATCGAGCAATCCGTAAGCGACATCCAGCTTCTGAGCTTCCTTGGCAAAGGCCCGAGCCTCTTCCAGCTGTCCCTTGTCCAGACACTCGCGAGCGAGAGTGACCAGTTCCAAGGCTTGTTCCTTCAGGCTGAGTTCGCCTGGGGGGGCGGACGGTTCCGCTGTCTCGGTGGCGGGTGCTGCGGACTCCGCCCAGTTTGCCTGGGGAGGACGAGCGTTGGCTGCGAAAGTGTCGGACGGCCCATCCGGGCTGGCGGCCTGCTGGCGAGCCAGATCGGCGAGGACATGTTCCGGACGGAGATCGAAGTTGCCGTACTCGACTTCAGTGGCACTGGCCTGCTCGATCTTCTGCTTGGCGGAGGCGAGGTCGCCCCGTCGAACGTCTTCGCGAGCTTCGGTCAGGAGGGCCTGAACATAAGCGTGCGGGTCATCGGTCGCCGAGACCTGTTGCACGCCGTTCGCGGCTCCGTTCTGTGCGAACTGCACATCCGAGGAGGGCCCTTGAATCAGAGCCAGCAGTTCGGTTGGAGTCTGCTCGTTCTCCTGAAAGGACAGCTTCCAGTGCCGAGCCATCTGTTCGGCCTTGCTGGCCTCGATGGCGGCGTCTTCGCTCTTGCCACTCCGCAGAGCCAGACGAGCCTTTCGCATGTGGTCTTCGACCTGGCGACGGTTCGCGTCGGAAGACTTCGCCGACTTGGACGACTTGGTCCCGTCGGGAGTCCCCGCTCGGTAGCGATCAAATGGATTCGGTTCGGACACCGTCTCCTGGGCATTGGTCTGGGAGTTGATCCAGACGCTGGCGGCAACCAGACCGCCGCAGGCGATCAGGCCGAGGAAACGCTTGAGAGTCCGGCCCAGCGTGGGGGCGGTGTCCGCGTTCCGTGAAGAAGAAGATTTTCGCGCCATAGAAGCACCAGCCTGGAGTTCCGGGGTTGGAGTCGATCCGGAGAGACCACTCGATCGAGTCGGGATTTCGGAGCAGTCTGTCTGTGGGGGGCACAGAGTTGACTGAAGAAAAATCTCGTTCGTTCGCCGTGTGTTCCGACCTGAATTCGTGAAAGGAGACTGAGGTGTGTCCGTTCGAGGGTGCTGATGTACCGGATATTTTTCCGAAGGGTCAAGATGGCTCACGGAAAAATAGGAGCCTCTTGCAGAAATCCGCCGATTGCCGACTTTTGTTCGGCCAGACCTGCCGAAATTCAGTCTTTTTCGAGCCTGCAAACAGCGACACGCAGGCTGCAGCGTGCTTGCCCTCGACCAGCAACCCCCGATAACCTGCCTCATCATGCGAGGCCAAAGAGATGCGGCTTGAGCACCGAAACGCTTCCATCGCCCCAACTTTGTCATGAACTGCCCGACTGATGATGCAGCTGCACGGAGTGGAGATCGTCGACACGTTTGCCGAGGCGTTTTCCATGTCCGGGACGCGGTTGATCGTCACTGCGGTTTCGGAGCGGTGGGCGATCGTGGCGGCCAACGAGTTCTGCGGCAATGCGACCAGTGTGATCGGGTGCGATGTCGAGGCCTCAATTGAACGCATTTTGCCTCCGGAAGCGACCCCGGATGGCAGGCCGGGAGCCACAGTGCTGGCTTTTGCGTTTAGCCGGGAGGCCCTGTCAGCTGCCGTCTCAAACCGCATTGGTCAGTGCATATTGACTTGCCCGACGACGGCCTGCTTCAACGGTGTGCCGGAGTGTCCGAAGGAAAAACGGATCGCTGTCGGTGGCAACCTGCGGTTCTTCGGGGACGGGTTCCAGTCCTCGAAGAAGATCGGCGATCAACGCATGTGGCGAATGCCGACGATGGACGGCGAGTTTGTCTGCGACGACAAGTTCGGGACGTTTACGGGGGTCGCTGGCGGAAACCTGCTGCTCTGCGGCGAGACGCAAGCCGCTGCACTCGCAGCGGCCGAGGCGGCCAGTGATGCAATCTCGGCGGTGCCGGGCGTCATCCTGCCCTTTCCCGGGGGGATTGTCCGATCGGGGAGCAAGGTCGGCTCGATCTATAAGAAACTCAAGGCGAGTACGAACGAAGCGTACTGTGCCACGCTCCGGCCGCTCTCCAAAACCGAACTCCCCGAGGGAGCGAACGCCGTCTACGAACTGGTGATCGACGGCGAGAACTTCGAACGGGTGAAGACCGCCATGCGCGAGGGATTACATGCCGCCTGCCGCGTCCCGGGCCTGATGCAGGTCACTGCCGGAAACTACGGCGGGAAGCTGGGGAAGCATCACTTCCACTTGCGCGACTTGATGGATTAAGGCCGACGGCCTTTGAAAACCAGCCCGCCAGACTTCCGAAGGAGTGTGGGGACACAAACTCTGGCCGCTCGCCTCACCGCAGCGGAAGTTTGAAACGCAGAGGGCGCGGAGGGCGCAGAGTTCGGAAGGAATGCCTTCCTCGGCGTTTCCATTTCCGGGGACTCTCAGGTGGTCGTGATTTCGTCCACCGAAGTGGCCCGAATCGGTACTGGCAGAGGCTGCTGAATGGGCAGCAGCTGACTTTTCTGAGGCTTATACTTCGCGCGGGGAGAGATGAGGCATTTCGTACAACGGACGTCCTCGTCCGTTGCTCATCGAGGCTTTCCACACGGACAGACGAGGAAGTCCGTCCTACGAAATGTCTCAGTTCTCACCGCGCTGAGTATCACTTCCGACCGCTGCCTCCATTTGAGTTGCAGACATCTTCGAAGCGCCTGACCGATCCTCTCAATACCCGCGGGGCCTCACGCGCCCCTGGACCCGTAGTGGCAGCCCCATGATCCGCAAGAAGCCTTCGGCGTCGGTTTGGTTGTA
>JANPCU010000102.1:0-9629 GCA_031431195.1 Planctomycetota bacterium
GGGAACCGGCGGCTAGCGCCCTGCCGCTCACTCGCTGATACGGGTGTGCGGGTGTGCGGGTGACTTTCCCCAGATCGAGCGACTCAACGACGATCGTGTTCACAGCTCTGGGTGGACCCACTCGCGCCTTACTTCGCCAGCTTCAGGTGGTTCAGTAATTCCCCCACGGGCATCGTGTACCCGATGTAGAACGGCCCGAACGCGGCGTACCGGGCGGACGCTTCGTCAAATCTCATGGTGTACACGATTTCCTTGATGTACTCGGGCGTCCGGCCCCACAGCGTCACGCCCCATTCCCAATCGTCGAAGCCCGTTGACGCGGTGATCAGTTGAGAGACCTTGCCCGCGAACTTGATCCCCGAGGTGGCGTGTTCGGCCATGAGTCGCGAGCGCTCGCTGAACGGGATCATGAACCAGTTGGCCTGCGGGTCGCGGATCTTGTTCATCGGATAGAAACAGATCACCGGCCACTCGGGCATGTCGGGGTAGAGCCGCTGCTTGTTCATCATCGGCAGGCGTTGTTCGTACGCCTTCATCTTGGCGGTGAAGGCCGGGTCGTCTGCCTTGGTCCCGTCCGACAGCAGGCGAGCGGAGTACTGCTCCAGCGTCGGCACGTACTCGGAAATCTCGGTGATCGAGACGAACGAGTACGTGGCATCGAGCGCCGTCCCCAGCTTCGACGCCCGAATCCCCTGCAAGACTGAATCGATCTTGAGCGGGTCCGGGTCCATCAGCATCAAACCCAGATCGGCCCGATGACCCGAAACCGCAAATACCTGCAATCGCTCCGGGCCTCCCTCACGACCGGGCACCAGCAGCTGCCGCAGCTCCTCGCACCCGGCCTCGATTTCTGCGGGCGTGAGCAACGAGACGGCCAAAGCGTTCACGCGGTAATATGCATGCAAGCAATGCCATCCCGTCGCGAGGCGAATCGTCGGGTCGGGCAGCTGTTCGGTCGGTTGTCCAGGTCGCATGGGGTCAGTCAATCGCTGAGGTCAGGAAGGTGAGTTCGGGAGCGTATCGTACTCGCTCAACGCGGGCGACGCACGGAAACTCTCGATACCGTTTCGCTGGCCGAGGTGCCGCCCCGTGTTCGGTGTGCGAACTGATGAGTTCGGGACAGCGGATTCGAGAGTCTGCTCTGGATGGACTCAGGCAGGCCAGACGGATTCCAGCGCTATTCGTAATCCGTCAGCCCGCTCGTCATCCACGGGACGCGCAGGGCATTGAGCACCGCTAGCACATCGATCGCCTCCTGAATCAATGCCCCCGTCACCGGTGTGATGAATCCCGCAGCTGCGAAGATCATGGCGGTCAGGCTGAGGGCGATGCCGATTCCAGCGCTTTCGAGGGCGATGCGCTTCATCCTCCGTCCGATGTGGATCAGCTCATCGACCTTGGCGAGTGAGCTTTCCAGGATCACTGCTCCACTGGCTTCGGAGGTGATCTCGTTCTGAGCGCCGAAGGCAATGCCGACCGTGGCGGCGGAGAGAGCGGGGGCATCGTTGATGCCGTCTCCCATGAAGAGCGTGGCCTTCGTCTTGGTGATCTCGCGGACGATCTCCAGCTTCTGCTCGGGGGTCTGGCTGGCGAGAACCTCGGTAATGCCGACCAGTCGGGCGAGGTGATTGACCTCCTCAGCTCGGTCGCCGGAGACCAGCAGCACGCGCTCGAAGTGATGCCGTGGCCCGAGGTGGCCAATGAATGAATGGCCATCCGGGCGCGGCTCGTCGCGGAACTGCAACGTCCCCGCGTAGTGCCCGTCAATCAGAATCACGCACTCCAGTCCAGCGGCCTGCTTGGGAAGCAGCGAGCCCGCTTCGGGTGTCATGGCCAGCAGTTTCTTGCGGCTGGTGACGCTGATCGTGTGGCCTTCGACCGAGCCGGTGAGGCCCTGTCCGGGGAGTTCGCTGACCGACTCGGGCTGGATCAGCTTCAGATCCTGTTCGCGGGCGGCTTCCACCACTGCTTCCGCCAGTGGGTGCTTGCTGTACCGCTCCAGCGAGGCCGTCCAAGTGACCAGCTGGGTGGTACTCAGATTCACTGCGGGGTGAACCCTCTCCAACTTCGGTCGGCCATAGGTCAGCGTGCCGGTCTTGTCGAAGATGGCCACTTGGCACGTGTCGATCCGCTCCAGCACACCCGGATCGCGGATGATAATTCCGCGTTTGGCACAGAGCGAAATCCCGCCGAGGATGGCGACCGGAATCGCGATCAGGAGCGGGCAAGGAGTGGCAGTCACCAGCACCGCCAGAAACCGGTTCGGGTTGCCGCTGTAGTACCAAGCCCCGATCGCAATCGCGACGGCGAGCGGCGTGTAGTATGTCCCCAACTGGTCAGCCAGCCGTCGCATCCGCGGCCGTCGGCTTTCGGCAGCGCGCATGACTTCCATGATCTTGGAGTAGCGCGAGTCGACAGCGAGCTTGTCGGCTCGGATCGTCAGGGCGGCGTTCCCGTTGATCGCTCCCGAGATGATGGCGGAGCCGGGAGCCTTGTCGACCTGATACGGTTCCCCGGTCAGGTAGGACTCATCCATCGTCCCGTGCCCGCTGGTCACGGTGCCATCGACGGGACTGGTCTCGTGCGGGAAAATCGACAACCGGTCGCCAATTGCGATCTGGTCGATGGGAATGTCCGTCGTCTTGTCTCCTTCCAGCCGATGAGCGACCTGCGGCATGCGGCGGGCCAGAAGTTCCAATGCCGACGAGGCCCGCTTGATCGCGTACGACTCCAACACCTGCCCCCCGGAGAGCATCAACACCACAATCACCCCGGCCAGTGGTTCACCCACCAGAGCAGAGGTGACGATCGACATCCCCGCCAGCAGGTCCGATCCGAACTCGCCCCGCATGGCTCCGCGCAGCAATTGCCAGACCAGCGGGATGCCCCCACCGACTAGCGCCGCGTACAGCGGCCATTCGAACAGCGACTTGCCCAGTAGCAGTTCCGTCGATCCGGTCCATTTCATATAGAGCGAGACCGCAATCGCCACAGCTGCGAGCGTGGCGATGCGGATGGAGGCTGTTCCGGATGTGGGTTCGGTCGTTGTGGTGGGTGCATTCATGCGGGGCATTTCACATCGAAATCAAGAACTGGCGAGCCCCCGGCGTAAGCCGGGGTGTTTGCACGATACGTCGGTGTCTCTCTCTACACATCCGGAGAGAATTCGAAGTCGCATTCATGCTGGAAAGCAACGCCGTCTCTCACGAACACGACAGCTGACGCAGTCGGCTCGCCAAGTCATTTGGTTTGTTCCGACAACCTGGATGAGGTATACCAGAATTTGGCGGATCGGTGGATCGGCCTTTTCCGGCTCTCCGGTCGTTTCCCAGGAGTGACTCATGCGGCGGTTCTTGTTTCTCACGCTCACCTGCTTGTCTCTCGTTGTGACTGCCGGTCTGGTCCGGGCGGAGGACGCGGCGAACATCTCGTTCGAGCGAGTCCAGCTCGATGCCCGGTTCCGCTCTGAAGGCGTCTCCATCGGCGACTTCAACAAGGACGGGAAGCAGGACATCTCGGCGGGCGATGTCTGGTACTCCGCCCCCGATTGGCAGCAGCATGAGATCCGTAAGCCGGGCGACTACTGGGCCGGAGTCGGCTACAGCCAGAGCTTCTGCAACTGGGCGTACGACATCAACCAGGACGGCTGGATGGATGTGATTGTCGTCGGCTTCCCCGGCGAGCCGTTCCACTGGTACGAGAACCCCAAGGGCGAAGAGAAGCATTGGGCTCAGCACGTCATCTGGCACAGCATCTGTAACGAGTCACCGCAGTTTGCGGACCTGACCGGGGACGGCAAGCCGGAGTTCGTCATCGGCAGCCAGCCGGAAGCTCAGATGGGATACATCGAGATCCCGACCGGGGACAAGGTCTACCAGAAGTGGAATTTTGTGGCGGTCAGTGAACCGGGCGATCCGGGCAAGAACGGCACCTTCAAGTATTACCACGGCATCGGCGTCACCGACTGCAACGGCGATGGCAAGAAGGATGTCGTCATCCCACACGGCTGGTGGCAGCAGCCCGAGACACTCGACGGCAAGGTGTGGACCTTCCACGAACACGCCCTCGGCGAGAACGGCCAGCCGAAGACCGGAGCGGACATCTACGCCGAAGACCTCGACCTCGATGGCGACATGGACATGCTGATGACCTGTGCCCATCAGCACGGCGTGTGGTGGTTCGAGAACGGCGAGAAACAAGGTAAGCCCGGCATGACCTACCACCTCATCGACGACAGCTTCTCCCAGACCCACGCGCTGCTGTTTGAGGACGTCAACGGCGACGGCAAGAAGGACATGATCACCGGCAAACGCTACTACGCCCACAACGGCGGCGACCCCGGTGCCAACGATCCGGTCATCATGGTCTGGTACGAGATCGAGCGCTCCAAGGACGGCCCGAAGTTCACCAAGCACGCCATCCCCGCCGGCAACGACACCGGCGTCGGCACCCAGTTCACGAGCGGTGACATCGACGGTGACGGGTTGCTCGACATCGCCCTGTCGAATAAGAAGGGTGTCAATATCCTCCTGCAACGCCGGGTGAAAGCCGTCGCCGGGAATTAATGTCGGCGATTTCTCCGAAATCGCTGGTTGGCCGTTCGCAAGGTCTGCGGACTCACAGAGTCTGAGAAAACCTCTCCGATCGACTGCCGTGCCATTCGAACGTCACTCCTCGCGCCACGTCGATCCAGCGACTTCGGAGAAGTCGCCGACGACGGACGGGCCCATTGGCCCGTCCGTCGTCCGATAGGCGTTCCTGCCTGTCGCCTCCGGCAGCAGGCGATCACGAATGCCTGCCGCCCGTGGATCGCTGTTCGATCCTCGACTGACCGCGTTGAAGTCCCACCAATCTCGTGACGTTGTCCGGCTCTCGGAGACGGGCAGGATTGCCGATTCGACAAGATCGCAGGCTGGCCCCGGCATTGTTTTGGGTGGTCTGGATGACGAAGAATTCAACGCGACATGATTTCAGCAGCGTCAGCCACAGCTGCCTTCAGTACCTGTGGGCCGAATTTCAACAGACGATCGGCTGCGTCCCGCACTCCGGAGTTCTCCAGCAGTTGGACAGCTCGATTCGTCGTCAGGTCATAGCCGTCCCACTCGTCGAAGCGGTGGAAGTGATTCGCCATGTGATCGGCCACCGCGGTCAAGGCGACCAGTCGGCTGTTTCGCGTGGCGGACTCCGGAGTGTGGTGAAACCGGATAGCATCGACGAGCGGCTCGGGCAACTGATTGGCGATGGCGAACCACGTGCCGATTTCGCAATGGTCGGTGCCCACGGCATCTCGCTCGTGAGCGAGTGTTTCGGCAGACTCGTCGAACTCGAAGGAATCGAGTTCGCTGAATCGCTCCGGCAGGCTGATCGCAAAGAGGGTCCGGCCAAAGTCATGCACCAGACCGGCAGTAAACTCTTCTCCCTGGAAGCCGATATTCAGCGCCCGGTTAAGGTGCGAGCAGATCATGGCCGTCGTGAACGAGTGCCGCCACAGCACTTCGCGAATCCATTCCTCGGTCATCGTGATCCGGCGCATGGTCGCTTTCAGGCTCGACGTCAAAATCAGATTCTTACTCAGCCGAAAGCCGAGCCGCTGGATGGCCTGCGGGAGGTCGCATATCGGAATTCCCGAGGAATAGATCGCCGTGTTGGCCAGTGCCAGGATGTCGGCTGCGAGTTTGACATCGCGCTCAACGACTTGGGAGAACTTGCTGATCGAGCAAGCAGGGTCTTTCGCCATCTCAAGGGCCTGCCTCGCGATCGTCGGCAGCATGTCGATATCGGCGATTCGATGACGAATTCGCGTTTCGATGTCGGTCGGCAACAGTGCGTTCATGGGAGCTCGCTTCTGGCGATGGGGGTCAGTGTGTGGAGGGGAGCTGATCGAGGTCCTGTGGCGTTCGACCAGGAATTCTTGGGCGATGTCGTCCATGAATTCCATGATCAGCGATCGTGAGTCCGCGCACCGGTGGCGCGCCGGTGAGGGGAACAACCGGCGCACCGCGCGCTGGGGACAACAGAGTCATCGAAGCCTTGCGAAACCTCTTGCCTCGCTTTCCCACTTGATTCCATAAAGATGGCCGGACAGGTCCGTTTGCTCCGGATGTAGTGAAGAATTCGGGACTTGGGGTGCGGCACCAGCGATCTGATCGAAGTACAACATCGTTGGGCGAGGCTCGTCCGCTAAGACACGAACCCCGGTTGATGAGATCTCGACTTCTTCGTCTCGGTCGTTTCAGCCCGAACGGATGCGGATCTCCCTGTCAGGGAGGTGCCCCGTGGCAGGGATTTGATTTCGAACCGTGGCTGACGACTTCAACTACGCCACGATTCTCTCGAGACACTACAGTAGTCGAATGATCCAGCAATCAACTCTGGACATCCATTCTGAAGCCCAGTTCAGTTCTCACCGAGTTCCTCCGCATGTCACTCCTTCGCCAGCTGCTGGCTGATGACCGCTGGCTGCCTCTACGCCGAGGCGCGCTGATCGCCCTGTGGATCACGCTAGCCATGCTCACGCACATCCCGGTTCCGCAATCCGCCCCACAGATCCGGAATCTCGACAAGCTAATTCACCTGATCGCCTACTTCCCATTGGGCCTGCTGCTGCCCACCTGCCGTGTGCGTGGGTGTCAGAGGGGATGGTTGTGCCTGCTGGTGATCGCTCTCTATGGCATCATCGACGAACTGTTGCAGATCCCGGTCGGTCGGACAGCGAGCGTCTTCGATTGGCTGGCGGACATGGTCGGAGCGACTTTAGGATTCTTGATCGCCCAACGATTGGCGAAAATCCAGCCGACCTGAGCCCCCATGCCTGCTGGCAGCATCGAAAGCCTTTCCCGACTTCTCGATCTGGGATCATGAGCCCTCACACAGACGAAGAATAGGTGTCACGCAGAGGCGCAGAGGGCGCAGGGAAATGCTCTCTGGCAAGCTCCTTCTCTCTGCGTCCTCTGCGCCTCTGCGTGAGCCTTCTGGACATCTGGCATCGTGATATTGATCCCCGTCAAAGGACTCTGGCATCGTCGCTGTTTACGATCCGCTTTCTGCCGGGCAGCTTTTTGCAGTCGCCTGCACATCGTCCACAGTGTCGGGTGTTTCTCTCGACTGGAACTGTGAGCTCGGACGGCGAGAAAACCTCCTTGTGATGGATTTCCGATCGCAGTGAGATGTCGCAATCACAGATTCATGGTGCGATGCCAGCGGAACATCTGCTGCATGCGAGTTGGCACGTGAGTTGCTTGTGAGTAGCCATAACGATCCTCACCTCTCCTGGGAAACCTGTCGATGCTCGTCTCCTGCCCTCGTCGTCGCGGCTTCACCTTGATCGAACTGCTCGTGGTCATCGCGATCATTGCCGTTCTGATTGCGCTGCTGCTGCCCGCTGTGCAGCAAGCCCGTGAAGCAGCCCGGCGTTCGCAGTGCAAGAACAACCTGAAGCAAATCGGATTGGCGCTGCACAACTATGAATCGACGTTCACTCGGTTTCCACCGAGCATGGCGATCGACCCGGCCGTCACGACGAATGCGTCCTGGTCGATTCATGGCCGGATCATGCCCTACCTCGACCAAGCGGCTCTGTTCAGTCAGATTGATTTACAGAAGAATTGGTCCGTGGCTCCGAACGCCGCGCTGGTGTCGGGCTTTCGTGTGCCGGGCTATGTCTGCCCTTCGGATGCCAGAAGCGATGAGGCGCGGGTGGCTTTGGGAGTGAGTTTGTACTCCACCAATTACGGTTTCAATTTGGGCACATGGTTCTATTACGATCCCACCACGGGACGCGGGGGCGATGGGATGTTCTTCCCGAACTCATCGATCAAATTCGGCAGCATTACAGACGGTGCGAGCAATACGTTGATGGCATCCGAAGTGAAGTCTTGGCAGTCCTACACTCGAAACGCTGCCCCCCCCTCCACGACCACTCCAGTGGGTGTCACTGATGTGTTGGCGGCTGTGGCTGTCGGAACGCCCGATCGCGTCAACCCCGGCACCGAGCACACCGAATGGCCCAACGGTCACGGTCACCACAGCGGTTTCACGACCACTTTGACGCCCAACACGAAGGTGCTGTTGACATATCTAGGTGCCTCCTACGACTGCGATTTTGCTTCGCGGCAGGAGGGATCGAACACCACTCTGGCGAGCTATGGAGCCATCACCTCTCGCAGCTACCATGTCGGAATTGTGCATTCGCTCTTGGCCGATGGGGCAGTTCGCTCGATCAGCGAGAACATCGACCTGTCCATCTGGCGAGCCCTCAGCACGCGAGCAGGCGGTGAGGTCGTCGGAGAGTTTTGAGTACACTCGCTCAAAGCCCACCGGTTGCAACCGGTGGGCTTTTTTTAATCCATCGACCGCCATTCACAAGGTCTCAATGCTTTTTTGTGAGAGCGGTCCCGACGCTATACAGAGAATGACTCGCGACAGCTCACCTGACACCTCAATCTCAACACGCAAATGGTCTTTCGGCAGTAGATCACCAATCCGGTCGGCCCACTCGATCAGACACACTCCGTCTCCGTTGATCAGTTCACCGCCACCCATGTCGAGGAACTCATCCGAGTCTTTCAGTCGATAGGCATCCACATGGTAGACCGGCAACCGGCCATCGTACTCGTGGATCAGTGTGAAGGTCGGACTGACGACGAAGGACTGGTGGCAGCCAAGTTCTGCGGCGATGGCCTGCACCAGCCGAGTCTTGCCCGCCCCCAGCTGACCTTGCAAGGCCACCACGTCTCCGGTCGAAAGGGCTCGGGCCAGGCGTTGGCCGAAACTCGATGTTTCAGCTTCGGAGTTCGAGACGAATCGGAATTCGTTGGCCGCTGGAGTCATGGCTGGGTTGGTACTTGCATGAATGCCAGTCGAAGCGCCTCGACCCGCTGGCGATTCGCCCCCAGATCGGAGCGTCCGATCCGCGACGCCGACCGCACGTGGATCGCCGCGGGGGTGAGCCGGAATTCGACATCGTCCACGTAACGCATGAGCGGGGTGACGAATTCCACTCGCAGGTAATCCGTCTCACGTGTCACGAGATGAGCATTCGAAGTCGCCTCAACCACGGCCACCAGTCGCGACCACGCGGCCTCGGGCGACCCCGTGAAGCTCAGCGGCTCGATGGCATGTTCTCCGGTCTCCCCGTCACTGCACACACAATTCGGCGAGTCCGGACACCGTCGCAGCTGCCCCTCGACCAGTCCCAGCACGGGCCGTCGCCACGACGGCAATGCGAGCAGACTCCAGCCGACCGGGACCAAGAGAAGGAGCAGCCACCACATCCGTCGACCTCGCACGGGATTCTGAACCATGAAGCAATGTCCTGCACCGAGGGAGGTGCCACCGAGTCTGAAGGTCCGTATTGTCCCGGTCCTCCGCGAAGATCGCAATCCTGTCTGTGGCTGGGGAACAAGATGTGTGTACATCAGAAAATTCGGCCGAGTTTCACCACGGATCCCAGTCACCTTGAGAACGCGGGATCTTGGAAAACGCGCCCCATGAGATGCTTGTCTCTGATGCCTGGGAAATTGGAAACGCCGAGGGCGCAGAGGACGCAGAGCAGGGCCTGCCCTCGGACCTCGGCGTCCTCCGCGCCCTCTGCGTTTCCCTTTCTGCTTGTCCCTGGAGTGCGATGTTTC
>JANPCU010000103.1:0-12408 GCA_031431195.1 Planctomycetota bacterium
ATCCAATACAAAGATGAAGATCGACATACCGGTGGGGTTATGGGCGAATACTCCGTAGCCAGAATCTGCGAGTACAATGTGTCCCAGGGTAATGAGGGTTCCGCCGAGCAGCATGGAACGGTGCGTCCCGATTAGCTTGTCCGCAACAATCCCGCCCAGCATGGGAAACAGATAAGCCAGCCCCGTGTACCAGCCGTACAGGACGCTGGCCTCCGCTTCGGTCCAGCCTCGTCCGGGATTCACGAAACCGCTGGGGTCAGGTTCTGGGCTGACTTTCGCCACAAGGTATAGCACGAGCAGCGCCCGCATCCCGTAATACGAGAACCGCTCCCACATCTCGACACAAAAGAGCAGGAACAGCCCGTCGGGATGGCCGAACAGTGTCGCAGTGTTCCGCTGGGGAGATGGGGCAGCTGTGAGTCCGGCATCAGGCATGCGAAAGTCCTTGGGATCGAAACACGAGACGTACAAAATGCCGGTGCAGACTAACGCCAGAGTATACGGAAGTGAAATGTCCGAGGCATTCTTGGCAGTCACCAATCGACCGCCCCGCAGCCGTCTGTCGACTTCGTTACCGCAAAACCCCGCGCGACCGAAGCCACACAATCGCTCGCGGAATCCCCTCGTCGAGCATCGGCTGATAGTGGTCGCCAAACGCCGGGGGATCCGAGAGGGTCACGTCCTTGGCCGAGGATTTCAATAGAGCCTGGAACTGGACCGACTCCGCGTACGGGCAGTTCGAATCGTCGAAGGAGTGGAACAGGAACACCGGGCATTGGATCTGGGCGGCGTGTGTCCGGGGCGAGGACTTCCGCGCAAAGTTGCTGACATCCGGGAACAATGGATTCCCATTCACCTGGTTCATGAAATCGGTCAGTCGTGTCGGGACATCGGTACACGGGCAATAGGCGATGGCCGCCGCCAGCCGAGACTCATGAGCAGCAAACAACATCGACAACGTCCCCGCCGAACTGTGGCCAGCCACGACGATCTTCTGCGGATCGACAGCGGGAATCTTGGCGAGTGCGAACTCCAGAGCGATCCGTGCGTTCACCGTTCCCGCAGCTGCCTTGCGAAAGCGGTCGTAGGCCAAGCTCAATTGAGCATCCGTCGCGGTGTCGAGATCGACGATCCCCCCATCGAGCGAGAACATGATGACCACCGCTCCGGCTTCGGCGTATGGCAGTGTTTCGTCATGGTAGCTCGGATCGTCGAGTCCGTTTCCGGTGAATAGTGGTGACCCGGCGGGAGCGACCAGCACCAGCGGCAGCGAACCCGGTGCATGCTCGCCCGGTGGCATGTAGACCCGCATCTGCATACTGAAAGCTGGTTGCAACACCTGATCTGGTGGCGGTTGCAACACCAGGCTCTGCACCAACACATTCGATCCCGGCACTGGGGTTCCAGCCCCCAACTCCGGAAGGGGGGGCAGAGGGTATTGACCCACGGGATAGAGAGTGGTTGTCGGACCCGCATCGGGGATATTCAAGCTGTTGGCTGCGGCGATAAAAGCTTCACGCTCACGGCGCTGCTCCAGGGTGCCTTCGGCGGCTTGCTGAGCCTCGCGGGCCACCTTCCGGCCCACCACCATGAGACCCCCGCAGATGACGACCATCAGGAACGCCATGACTCCACAACCGCCCAGCACCCACTTCCAGACACTCGCGGAATTGTCATCCGGCGAGCGGTTCTTCCGATTGCTAAGCTTGATTCCTGAACGAGAACGTGTGCCGCCACGTCCGGGACGAGCGACAGGCTCCTCGAATTCATCTTCCTCATCGTGGACAACTTCATACTCGTCTTGCGGCGGGCGAGACGCACCCACCGGAATGGTTGTCCCACACGACTTGCAGCGCACCGATTTGCCTGCCAGTTCATCCTTTAATTGGTAGACCGCTTCACATTCCGGGCATTGAACTCGAATGGCCATGCTGTCCTCGACTGACGTTTGTGAACGAGCATCATCGCCGGTCGAATGGCGGGTTGCAACCAGTAGAAACCAAACGCTCTCCAGCTTTGGTGGGTTGTCATGGCGAGATCGGCGACTCAACCGCTTCGACCGAATCTGGGGACAGCTCATGAGATTCCGGACCCGGCTCCCACTTCGCAATGGCCCGACGGAGGAAGACCAACGATCTCATGTACAGCATTGTGCCGTAGACAATGAGGGCCAGTGAAATGATCGACATCACAACCACGACGACTCCCTCTTTCCAATACAGGGGAAGGACGACGATGCAGGCTGTTGAAATCAAGACGCACACGAACGACGAGATCAGGACGTTCTTAACCTCCCGATTCTTCAAATCATTCGCCAGGATTAACAAGTAGCCGAAGAGAAAGAAGAACGCCCCCAGCTGAGTGATCGAGTTAATCGCAGGAGGGAGATTCAGGAAGGGAGAGATCGCCCCGCTGAACTCACTCAGCACACTCAATCCGATGCAGACGCGTCCGAGGACGCTGATCTCGGAAAAGAGACAGAGAACTTTCCCTAACGCTCCGGGCAACAGCACAGCCCCCATGATGTACACGGCAAACATCGGCCCAGGGCCCTGCTTGGGCAGCAGCGGACTTTGGGTCGCGATTCCAACCGCCACTGCGATCATCAGACCTAAAACCATGACCAACTGGATCAACAGAAGCAGGAGTCCCGTAGACGCCAGCTTGTAGGGATTCGACATTGCTAGTCCTCATCAGTGCGAGATTTCATGTGGCCGTGAGCTGATCCCCATCGAAGGAATCCGATTGAACTCCAGACGTGGAGAAGTCGTCACCTTATGGAGCAGTCGGGCACCCGTCAACGTATGCCTGCACATACATAACGCATGGAGTCCGGCTTGATTCCGTGGCACTGGGATCAACGCCCCACGCGCTGTCGACATTTCCCGCCCGGCGTTCATATCACCATCGTCTAGCCCGCTGGGCCAGCCAGGGCTGGGGGCAAAAGCTCAGATCGAACCTACGGCTTCGCTCGTTCCACCAGCAGCGACAGCAGCACCTGGGCATACAACCGGTGTCCGTAGTCGTTCGGGTGGTTGAGTCCATTCCCGGTCAGGTCAAGGTCATGCTTGGTCTGCAACAACTCATGCCACACCGAGGTCACATCGGCCAGCACAATCCCCGGCCCGCACAGCGACTGCAACTCGTCCCGGTAGAGGAAGAACATCTCGCGCGGTGTATGAATCCACTCAACATGCCCCAGCATCGGCGTCACCAGAATCAGTTCGATGTGCGGATCGGCCTTTCGCGCATGCTGAATGAACTCCTCGGCCTGCTGCTTAAACCACGCCGGGTCGCGGCGACCGACATCGTTCATGCCGTACGCCATGATGATCAGCTGGGGCTTCTCGGCCAACAGAGCATCCAGGTCGGCGTTCCCGTTCGCGATGCTCCAGCCGCTAATCGCCCGGTTCTTGAGCGTGATGGCGCTCTGGTAACTCTGCCCGAGTTGTTGCGTGACCAGTTCCGGAAACGCGGGCTGGTGCGGAGCGACCTTGTTCAAGCCCGATGCATCACCTCCTGCGGCAATGCTGTCTCCGCTGACTCCAATGGTCAGCGACTCACCGGCTTTTAGTGTCGCCATCGTGCGAGGCAGTCGCTCCACTGCGAAGTGCGGAATCCTTCCCTTCCAGGTGAACGCCTGGCGGCGGTAGGTGACCTCCACTTGATGGTCGTGAAACCAGCGGCCGGGACCGTAGAGCAGCGACTGCTCCGGATGACCCACGCGGTGCTTGTAGCTCATCGGCGAATCAGTCGGCTTGAATAGATCCGACAGGCTGACGAAGGGAGCTTGCGTCTCCACCGCCAGCTCGATCGTGCCATTGGCGTGCAGCTTGACATGTTTCGCGATGTCGAATTCCCGTTCCCGATTCGAGTTGCGGACCGAGAGAATCTCCTGGACTGGGAAGGCCAACCGACCGACCAGCGGGCCACCGGCTTTGTCCTGCAAGAGGACGGTACTTTCGGCGTGAACGATCTCTCCCTCCCAGACCGGTTCGAGGAGATGCAGGTTCTCCATCGGCTCTGTCTTCGCGAGTTCTTCCGCCGCAAGAGTCGTGGCTCCCAACAGCAAGACTGCCAGGCAACAGGCAGAGCGAAGACTGGTCATCAGTGGGTTCCTCGTGAGATAGATGTGACAAGCGGATACTCGGGATGAGTGTCCCCAAAACGATGGCCGTCCGCCACTCCGAGAGACTCACCAACCCGACGCGTCAGCGAGGGCCGAGCGTAGCGAGGGGTGCCGCCAAGCAGCGTGCGATCGAGCACTCAGAGAGCGGCCAGGGCGCTAGCCGCCGGTTCTTAAAAACGTTGTTGGTCGGAGAACCATGTTCTGGTGGGGCCACGGTCCGGGGAACCGGCGGCTAGCGCCGTGCCGCTCATCGGCTCACATCGCCGTCGAAATCATCATCAGCGCCGTCAGCAGAGCATCCATGTCGGCTTCCGTCGTAAACGGACCGACGCTGGCCCGGACCGTCCCGCCCGTGTCGAGAGTGCCTAGGCTGCGGTGAATCAGCGGGGCACAGTGCAGCCCCGCGCGGACCTCGATCCCGAAATGAGCATCGAGCAACGTGGCCGTGATGCGCGGGTCGATGCCATTGAGGACGAAGCTCACCACTCCCGCGTTCTCGACCCGTGCGGGGTCCGGGGTCAACACCCGAATGCTCGGATTGCCGATGAGTCCGTCATACAACATCTGCACCAACGGGGCCGACCGAGTCGCTAAAGCCTCCACCCCTTGACCCTGGATCCACTCGACAGCTGCGGCGAGGCCCATCAGTCCGGCGGCGTTGGGGTTGCCCGCTTCGTACTTGTCGGGGGCCATGGTCGGCTGGTCGAGCGATTCGCTCTGCGAGCCAGTCCCGCCCTGACGGAGTGACCGCACCTCGGCCACGCGAGACGCCTTGATAGAGGCGATTCCCGTTCCGAGCGGTCCGAGTAAGCCCTTGTGTCCCGAGCAGCACAGCAAGTCGATTCGTGACTGCTGGACATTGATTGGCACATGCCCCGCCGTCTGAGCGGCATCGACCAGAAACAGGACATCGGGGTGAGATCGCAACTGCTCCCCGACTTCGGCTAACGGCTGGATCACGCCCGTGACGTTCGACGCATGTGTCAACGCCACCAGACGGGTGTTCGGTCGCAGTGCCTCACGGATGCGTGTCGGGCTGACCCGCCCATCGGCCTCAGCGGGGATGATCGACAGCGTCACGCCTTGCTCGGTCTCCCAGACCCGCAGCGGTCGCAACACCGAGTTGTGCTCCAGTTCCGTCGTCACCACATGGTCGCCCGGTCGCAGGCAGCCATGAATCGCCAGATTCAAACTGTCCGTGCCATTGAAGGTGAACACGATCTCGCGAGGCGACTCCGCGTTCCACAACCGAGAGAGTGCCGCACGGCAGCCAGCCATCCGGCCATCCAGCTCCGTCGCCCGGCGAGAACTCCCCCGGCCCGCAGCCACCCCGCACTCGGTGAGGTACTCGGTCACAGCTCGCACCACCACATCCGGCTTGGGGAAGCTGGTGGCCGCGTTGTCGAGGAAGATACGAGTCGCGGATTCCACGAGGGACTCCAGCAGAGTGGCCGGGGAAGGGAACAAATTGATAATAGAGCGTACTCAACGCCAAGTCACCGTCTTGAGCGGAGTTATCGCTGTTGGGCGTGTTCCCACGGCTTGTTGTCGCCCTGTGGCAGCATGTCCCGCTCACGCAACATTGGGTACAGCAGCAGGGCTTGTCTCTGAAGAGGGAGAGAGGTCTCTGTGCTGGGACTCGCGGGCTGGAATCGTGGCATCACGCGATAACAATGAGAGCATTTTCTCTTTCCCGGAGATCGGAGTTTGTGGCTAAAACGCCAACCCGCCGCCGATCGCGAATCCCGGTCGGTCGCTCTCCAGAGATGTCCCGATGCCTCCACGGACGAAGATCCGTTCATGCGGCCAGAGGATGAGTTCATTCAGCAGGATCGAGTCTCCGAAGCGGTCGCTCGTCTCGGTCAGCAAGGTCATGCGGTATCCGAGAAAGTCCAGCAAGTCGACTTCGAATCCCGCGTTGAGTAATAAGCTCGTGTCGTGGTCGACGAAATTCGCGGCGAACCCTCCCAAGGGGCCGATGATCGAGACATCGACAT
The DNA here is from genome assembly GCA_031431195.1 of Planctomycetota bacterium. Taxonomy (GTDB): domain Bacteria; phylum Planctomycetota; class Planctomycetia; order Planctomycetales; family Planctomycetaceae; genus TH-plancto1. The sequence goes on from JANPCU010000103.1 coordinate 6,127, forward strand.
CGGACCGGCTAAACTCCGCACCGACCTGGACGAAGGGCCGCCACCGTTCACTCCATGTCGGATAGATCGTGGTCCCCACCGAGAAGACTTCTGACTTCGCATGGAGACTGGCCCTGATGTCCAAAGGCGGGCCACTACTGATAGACCCTTTCAGACCCACATTCGTGTAGCCGAAGAAGGCATCGAAATCGAGTGGAATCGGCAAATCAAGAGTCACCGCGGGCAGGTTGACCAACGTGTCGAACCCTTGCAGAGTCTTATCAAGCTGCCGAATCTCTGGTTCGTCCACCGGCAGTTGCAGATAGCGCTGCTGCATGAACACCTTGCCGAGCAGTCCCGTGTGGTCCGCAGGGTCAGGGGCGTTGAGCAGCAAGTCCACACGATCCGCGCCTCCCTCGACGTCTTCCAGGGGCAGGTACTCTTGGGCCGCGAGGGGAGCCCACAGGGTCGACCAATTGACAACCACCAGCAGCAGAATCAGGGGGGAAGTGTTACGCATCGGTCGGTGGCTCGATCGAGTCAACATTGTCCGCAACAGGCTCGTATCACACAGCCCCACGGAGTCGACAGCTGTATCTCCAGACTGCGTTTTCCTGTCAACCGCGACGGGGGGTTCGGTGACTGACCAGCCGGTTTCCCAGCGGGTTCTGCCGTTCGGGGACTAATCTCAGAGCCTTTTCGGGGGATTTCAAGAATTGCCTATGCTTACTTCCCGGCCTCCGTCCCCCAACGCAGCAACGTCAGCTGGCGAAGGCTACGAATGCAGATGTCGGAATCGCAGACAGCCACGTGAGCCCACGAAGATTCGCTGGACACTTCGCGTTCATCCAGCAGCGTGAACTCCTTGGGATTGGCCTCGATCAGCCGCAGCATGCCCGTCTCGTCCAGAGCCAGAATCTGCTTCCCATTGGCGACCAGGCTCCAATACTTGCCGTACGGTTTGGTTGTCCACTTTTCTTCACCGGTCTTCAGGTCCAGGCACATGAACCGCTGGTTCTTCAGGTGCATGTACGCATGCCCGTCGATGACGACAGGGGTCGACATGTACCCTTGTTGCTTGGTTTGCCACGCCTCTTGAGCGGCCCACTTCGTCGCCTCCTGGGTCAGAGAGAACATGTGCGACTGTCCGCCATAAGCCGATGTAAACACTTGGTCGTTAAAGACCACCGGAGTCAGGATGTTCATCCCCCGGAAGGCCTCAATGTCCTGCCCCCACAATTCAGCCCCCGACTCCGGATCGACTCCGGCCAGACGTGTCCGTGTTTGAACCAGCAGTTGCGGCACACCGCGAATCGTCGCGGGCATCGGCGACGAGAACGCACTTCCCATCATCCCGCCGTCGTCCTTCAAGCTCTTCCAAACAATATCGCCGGTCTTCTTATTCATTTTGACGAAGCTCGACCCCGCCTGCACATAGACGTGCTCACCCATCACCAGGGGCGAACAGACCATACCGAATGCGGGCGGATCGGACTTCAGTGTCTCCACGAAGTCGACCTTCCATGTCACGCTTCCCGTCTCGGCGTTCAGGCACACCAGCACGTCTTGAATTCCAGCGACGTACAGTGACTCCCCGTCATAGGCCGGGGTTGCCCGAATCCAGCTCCCATTCTCTTTCGCGAAGAACGGGACACTCATCGCTCCCGGCCAGCCGACCTCCCACAGCTTGTTGCCCGTGGCCCGGTCGTAGGCCGAGACGTACTCGTCTTTCCGGTCGCGAGTTTCGGTGGTAAACACCTTGTCCTGGGTGACGATCGGCCCGGAGTAGCTCGGTTGCAACTCAACCTGCCACTTTGATTTCAGCGTGCCCTCGTCGAGCTTCGTAGGCCAGGCCGCAGCAGAAATCGTCCCATCTCGATTCGGCCCCCGCCACTGAGTCCAGGTGGCTGGCTCTGCCCCCATCAGTGACGCACCGCTCAACCACATGTAAACCGCCACCAGCATTGAGCGCATCGCTATCATCTCCCAGACCACAACAGACACATTCTTCAATAATAGACTGTTCTACCGATTCGACCAGCCCACGCGGAACCGCTATATCTCCCTCAACGTCTAGGCTGGCAGTACAAACACATCGCGGGGAATCACATGAGAGCAGTCGTCCAGCGCGTCTCCCGGGCGGAAGTCACTGTGGATGGTGAAGTGATGGGCTGCATCGGCCTCGGCTTCCTGGTCCTGTTGGGAGTGGCCGCAGACGACCAGCGCGTGGACGCGGTCACGACAGCGGCGAAGATCGTGGGTCTACGGGTGTTTGAAGACGAAGCGGGCAAGATGAACTATTCATTGTCCGATGTGGGCGGCTCGGTCCTGGCCGTGAGCCAGTTCACCCTCCTCGGCGATTGTCGTCAGGGCCGCCGCCCCAGCTTCACCGCAGCCGCCCCTTTGGAACTCGCGAACCAGCTCTATCAGGAATTCATCGCCGCAGTCAGAGGCCACGGCATCCCCGTCGAAACCGGCAGATTCCAAGCCGACATGCAGGTGTCACTGGTGAACGACGGCCCGGTAACGCTATTAATTGATAGCCGCAAACTCTTTTAGGATCTGCATTCAGCCCTGAAACGAGTCTTCTTATTTTTCCGTCATATTATACTTCACGCGGGCCAGATCGAGGCGTACGACGGACGTCCTCGTCCGTCGCTCCCCGAGTTTTTTCACACGGGCGGACGAGGACGTCCGTCCTACGAGATGTCTCATTTCTCCTCGCGCCAGGTATAGATGGCTGTGGGAGCACCGCATCCTCTTCCGCGAAACTCGACCTGTCACCCCAGAGAAGTTAGCCACGAAATTCCGGAAAGAACCGAGCCGCAGGCACTCCGCTCTCGGCGAAAAATCACCCGCCCATTTCACCGAAGCCATCCCACCCCTTTCCCGCGCCCACGAATCGTGGGGAAGTCCAATGCGATCACAGTCGTCCAATCCATGTCGTCACGTCCAGTACCTCACTCAGCAGCATCTGCTGTGCGCACAGAATGGCCCGCTGGAGTTCTTCGGCGGTGACTTCACCCGCCGAGTTTGACAATGCCAGCGTCCCTGTGGCATCTCGTAGGAACTCAACCTGAAAGCCCCGGTGAACCGCCTCTCTCGCCGTCGTGTCGCAGCACATATGCGTCATGTAGCCCGCGATCGTCACCGTCGTCACGCCACGCTCGCGCAGCCAGCTTTCTAATGATGTATTGGTGAAACTTCCCGGCAGAGTCTTCTCCAGCAGCAGATCCCGAGGCCGGGCTGCGACCTCGGGGTGCAACTCCCAACCCGGTGTCCCCTTCTGGAAAAAGGGCATCTCCGGCTGAGGGAAATGATGCTGGATCACGACCGTCGGGATGCGTCCCACAGCTGCGTCCATCGTCCGTAGGATCTGTGCGAGGTGTCCCGCCGGATGGGTGATCGGCAGCGCCCCGGTGAAGTACTCGTTCTGAACATCAATCACCAGCAATGCGCGTTTCATGGGGAGTTCCTGGGGCCTCGGTACTACGGTGGTTCATCAAGAGGACGGCGGATGCGATCTCTCGTATCCGCCGCTCGTCAACCACGAAGATTATTGCCGCCAAGGGTTACTTGACCAGCACGATCTCAAACGTATTGGCCTTCATTTCGAGGGCCTTGACGACTTCGGCATCGAGAGCAGGAAGCTTGGCGAGACGCTCGGCGATGATGGCCTGCTTCTTGGCTTCGAGTTCCGTTTGCGGAATGATTTCGTAGACCCAGCCGGGGACGTTGCTATTCAAGACAATGCCCCGGAAAATCTGGTCGTGGTGGAAGCTGTTCTTCTTCTCGACAGCCGCTTTGACGGCTTTGGCCTGGTCCGCGATCGGACCATCGGCCAAGGCTCCCGCAGCGATGTTGGCTCCGGCCGTGAGTTGTTCGCTGGTGAGTTCAGCGATTTTCTTGCCGCCAATGCGGACTTCGTACTTCCCTGCGGCGAGGCCAGTGACTTTGAGCCGATAGTCGTTGAGTTCTTCCAGCAGGGGAGCGTGCGGCAGGATGCTCATCGCGTCAGCGGGGAAGAAGGGTAATGCTCCGTCGAGGCGGGTGAAGCTGATCCCGCCGTCTTTGGCGGTGACAGCTTCAACCTTACAGTTCGTGGCCGAGGTAACCTGGCCACCGGCGGCGTCGATCTCGACCGACGACACCAGTGTCGGGAAGCTGAGTCCCTTGAGGATCGAGGCGGCCATCAGAGCCTGCCCCGGCGGGCCCGGGTGTACGGCGTCTCCGCCGGTGATTCGGTCGTACTTCGGCCCCTTGGCCCGGGCCCCATCGAGTACGGCCAGGTACGGGTGGAACTGGTCCACGAAGAGCCCCTCATTCTTTTCGGCGATGGCCTTCACACCGTCGGAGAACTTTTCGAGGGTCTGGTTATACGCCGTCAGCGCCGTCGGTCCCTGGACATCGTTGTCGAGTGGTTGCGGAGTGACCCAGGCACAGCGAATCTTGGCCTCTTTGGCCTTGTCCGCCATCCCCTGCAAACCGTCCATGTACGGCTTGAAGACGTTCTCGCTAAAGGCCCCATAGCCTCCGTCGTTCATGCCGAAGTCAGCTGTCATCGCAGTCGGTTTGTGACTCAACACATCGCGAGCAAATCGATTGTTGCCGCCGGGGGACCGATCTCCGCCAATGCCGACATTGCGAAACGTCAGCTTCCAATTCGGGAACCGCGTCACGGTCCACATCTCGACGTAGTTCGAGTACAGATGCTGTTCGGTGATGCTGTCACCGATCATCACGACAACATCGCCGTCGTGGAAGAAGAACTCAGCTGCCTGAATCGAGGCAGCTCCACAGACCGCGATTGCGACTACGCACCACTGCATGAACTTCCGCATGGATAAAACTCCGTCAGAGCGAGTGAGGACATTGGGGTTCGAGTCCCCAAACCGCTGCTGAGTATGCAGTGTCATTGCCGAACGAACAAGCGGACACAAATGGGAGGTAGGGCAGCCGTCAGTGATCAGCCTTCAGCAGTCAGCAGTCAGCCTTCAGCCAGAGGGCAGAGTCTCTGGCTGAAGGCTGACTGCTGATTGCTGGCTCCCCCCTGCAACAGCTGCAAGTCTCGCTGCACTTCTTGCAAATCGCTCTTCATCAGATTGATGTCGCGTTGTCGCGGAAGTGATTCACCAGATGTCATTATAGATCCTCTATACCCCCCGAGCTGAGCCGGAGAGTTTCCCCGACCAGCAGCTCTTGCCGGTTGCGGTGGCGATCGTAGTTTGGCATCCGGCGTGCAATACCTTTCACTATCCCGCAGCCGTCCCACTGACGGCGACCGTCTCGCCCGCGAACTCTCCGACTGGTAGGTCGTGATCGAACGAGATCGGCCCCTCGCGGAGCTTCTCAGACTTGGAGATTCCCATGTATGCCTCACGCCTCGGTATGTACCTCATGATCACGCTGGTCTGCTGCACCGGTGCCGCACAGGCTCAGGGCCCCTGGCCCACGATGAATCGACCGACGTTCTTCTCCCCGGTGCAGGAGTTCTTTACTCCGCGTTACACCACCAACTACAACCCGCCAATAGGCATTCATTCCCCGAGTACGCCGATCAATCCGGGTGTGCCACAATGTGCCAACGGTCGCTGCCGACAGTCTAATCCGAATGGGCAATTTGCGACGCCTTCGCAGAGTTACTACCAGCCGGGTGACTATGTCTCCGGGAACACCGGGACAGGCCACTGTCCCAACGGTATCTGCGGTCACAACGGGAACTGCCAGAATGGGAACTGCGGACCCGGCAACGTGTACCAGGGTGGCAATCGGAACTACGGGACAACGCGTCTCGGACTTCCCAACACGTCGATCGGTCTGCGTCCACTCACCCCGAACTACACCGCTCCTCGTTCCGGAAACTTGAATCGGCTGATCCCGCTCGATAATGGGTCTCCAGTGAACGGTGGAAACAGAGCCCCCCAAAGCCCGCTATACCAGGATCGTGAGTCAATGGTTCCGCCAAGCGAGGACTACGCCAATGACCCCGGAGTGCGTCTGCAATAGTCCAGTACGCCAAATGCGAGACCTCCGAAGTCGACTCCGACCTCGGAGGTTGTATCGCGATGACGGCACCGGCTCTGCGGATGTGTAGAATTGCGAAACAGTTCTTTCAGGATGCTCTCGACCGGGAGCTAAATGCCTGCTCGCAGCATCGAAAGTATTTGGTTTCAGGCGGACTGTTTATCGAGAGACGATCAGTAATACTTCGGTCAGTTGTAGAGCAAATGGTGTCACGCAGAGGCGCAGGGGGCGCAGAGGAGGAAGGAGCTGGCCAGTTATAATCTCTGCGCCCTCTGCGCC
>JANPCU010000104.1:0-9120 GCA_031431195.1 Planctomycetota bacterium
GGACGAGGACGTCCGTCGTACGTCTCAATCCGTCCCGCGTGAAGTATCAGGGGGCATCCGAACAGCTGAGATGACGTCACCCATTGAACGGCTTCGGAATTCTTAGGGAACGGATCTCTGGTGGGTCGCCTTACAGAATCGCCAGCGGGTTCCGGCGCTCTTCCAGCGTCCCGCGCGTGACCCCCACGCGGTTCATCGCCTCCAAGGTCGTCCACACTTCCTGCCCGGTGGTCCGCCCGGCCAGCAGCTCGCGATAGCTGCGGATGACTTGCCGCATCTCGCTCGGGCTGTCGTTGAGGAACTCGATGCGGAACTGGCGGATGCCGCGCTGAATCAGATCCGTCACCACTTCCGCCGAACTCTGGGGCGTGGCGTTGTAGAGGGTATTCCGGCAGCCGACATCAGCTTTCAGTGGATGTTCCATCCCGACTCGATCGCGCAGCTGGACCTCGTGCCGGTCGCACGGTCGGCCGCAGTTGGTCTTGTTGGTGCCGGGAGAGAGGACCGCACAGAACACGCAGTGCTCCATATGGAACATCGGCATGTGCTGGTGGATCACCACCTCGAGCCACTGCGGCGGCACGGCCTCGACCAGTTCCAACAGTTGTTCGCGGTTGAGGTCATAGGACGCCGTGAGCCAACTCGCCCCCTGGTCGATCAGGAACTGGGCGGTGAGTTCATTGGTCACATTGAGTGAGTAATCGGCGACAAATGGGATCTCCGCCTCAGCACAGAACGCCATCCCCGCCAGATTGCGGACGAGCATCCCGTCCGGCTGGGGCTTGGTCATGGCCCGAAAGATCCCGATCTCGCCCGGCTTCTGGATGCGCGGGGTAGCGATCAACAGCCGCGCCTTGGCCTGGCGAGCCATATCGACGGCGTACCCGTACTCCTTGATCTCTTGAAAGTCCGCGAGCAGGTTCCGCTCCCCGGCGGTGAGCGCGGTATCGATTTGTTTCAGCGATCGGCAGAGCAGCGAGAGCCGCACCGGGTCGTTCGCCTGCCGCTCATGGGGAGGCAGTGTGGCACGCAGCGCTGTGAGGATCGGCTCGCTGGAGATGCGTCGCTCCGGCGGCTCGCCCGACTGCCGCAGCAGTTCCTCAATCAACCCTTGCCGCAGCTTGGAGAGAACCGAGAGCGGCACCATTGGCTCGCCGCTGATTTCGGCCTTCAGGTCGCGCAGCTCATACGGGCTGGCCCCCAGGCGCGCGAGTTGCTCACGGAGAATGGCCTCGGTGAGCGGGTGCTTGCGGGCCGCTTCGAGCGGTTGATCGCTCGTGGCCTCTGCCGTGGGATAGGCTTCCAGCCTGTCATCTTCGCTCGCAGACATGACTGGCTGTAAGCCTATCCCACGGATGGCTTTCACCCGCAACGGCTCGCCCACCACCGCTCGCACCTCGAAATCGACCGGCAACCGCCGCTGCGGGTCCGCCCCGGTAAACGACTTGCGCAGCCTCGCATTCAACTGAGGATCATCGGTCTTCCAGACGCCCTGACCGACCACGATCTGCTCCATGTCGATCGACTCGCGACCGAATTCGAGGTCGATGATGCCCGAGTTGATTTGTCCCTCCACCAGCAAACCTCGGCGGCGCATGTTGTAGACGCGGCCCCCTTGCTCCTCTTGAGCGACACGGTCCCCCTCGAAGACGACCCCGTCTCCCTTCGAGATCGGCGAGGCTAGCTCGACCCGCACCGTCCCGCGACCGGTGCCGACCACCGAACCCAGGAACACCCCGCGCTTGGCCGACGAGAGCCCCGGCACCAGCCGCTTATGCTCGCACCCCTCCAACCATCCCGGCGAGAACCCGCGTGAGAACGACAGCTCCATCTCGCGTTTTTCCGTCGGGGTCAAGATCACCCGCTGCCCGGACATGGCGGTGTCGATCGCCTCGCGGTAGTGCCGCGTGATGTTCGCCACATACTCGGGTGTCTTGAGCCGACCCTCGATCTTGAACGAACGAATGCCCGCCTCGATCAGCTCGGGCGAGTATTCAATCGCCGACAAATCCTGCGGGCTGAGCAGGTACTTCTGGTCGCGGAGGTCGACATCCTCGCCGTCGCAGATCAGCTCATACGGCAACCGGCACGCCTGGGCACATTGCCCCCGGTTCGCACTTCGCCCACCGAGCGATTCACTCGTCAGACACTGCCCCGAGTAGGCCACACACAACGCCCCATGCACAAACGCCTCCAACTCCATCGAAGTCGCCGCATGAATCTCCCGCATCTCGTCGATCGACAACTCGCGCGGTAGCACGACGCGCGAGATGCCGAGTTGCCGGGCCACCTCAATGCACTCGGCACTGGTCAGCGTCATCTGCGTGGAGGCATGCATCGCCAAATCGGGACAGATGGCCCGCACGAGTCGCGCCACGCCCAAGTCCTGCACCAGCACCGCATCGACCCCGGCCTCCGCGATCTTCCGTACCAGAGCTTCGACCTCAGCCAACTCGTTCGAGAAGATCAGAGTATTCAGCGTCACATACCCCTTCACTCCTCGACGATGTAGTTCCGCCATCGTCTCGGGAAGCGTCTCCACGGGGAAGTTGACCGCCCTCGCCCGCGCGTTAAACCCCACATCGAGACCGAAATAGACCGCGTCCGCCCCATTCTCGACAGCTGCGCGGATACACTCGGGCGAGCCCGCCGGGGCGAGAAGTTCGGGACGGGTGCGTGGAGGCTGAGACATGAGCAGAGACCGGAAGGAGTGTGATTCTTCGTTATTGTACTCGTCTTTGGGCCACCGCCGTACATGCTCAACGGCAAATCACGAAAAACGGCGGGCTTCCACATGCGAGGAACGCTTATCATCGGATAGATTACCTGCTGAAGCGGAACTGTAAGCACATCGCGAACGCGAAGACGCTGCCTCGGATTCATCGCGTCTTGGAGGATATGGGGATTCCCATTCCGATCATATGCACCCCCGAAGAGATGCTTGGCGATGGTCCAGAACTCGAGGACTGAATCCCCCATCGAGGATATTCACCGCATCCATCGGGAGATTTCTGATCGATTTGGTGGTGATCTCACAGCAATTGCCGAGGATGCCGCCCGACGGCAGGCGGCCTCGGGGCGTCCGGTTTGGCAGCCGAAGGTGCCGACTGTAAGTGTCACTCACCCAGCGGGGTGGCCCGTGTCGATTCGCTTTTGACCCTACCGGAGTGGCTTTGCCACAGAGGTTCTGATTGCGAGAATGCTTTCTGGACAAACCTCTCGTGCCCTTGGCACACCGCTAGGCCCAAAGCGGCCAACCGGTGCCACACTGCGATGGCAATCGGCTCCAAACAAGTATTCGACGTTGATGCTCCCTGTTCCACAGAGGCGTTCATGAGTTCCAAACCGATACAGGCTCCCAGACTCACTTGGCAACGCAAGGTGTTGTTCAGTTCAATAACACTCGCAATCTTCTTCTTTCTCCTGGAAGGATTTCTGGCATTATGCGGGGTGCCTCAACTGAGATCGGCTGTGGAATTTTGGGAAAGCCCGTTTCCAGGAGAGACTCTCTTTGTCCAGAAGGGTGCTAAGTTTCTCACTCGGCCAGAGAAGTTGACCTATTTCAATGAGCAGACTTTTTCCGTCGACAAGGCCCCGAACACGTATCGAATCTTTTGTCTGGGTGAATCGACGACATACGGTCACCCTTACGCCGATTCGAAATCCTATGTGGGGGTGCTGCGACAGTTGCTCAATCGAAGTGCATCAGACACCAACTGGGAAGTCGTGAACTGTGGCGGCATCTCTTACGCGAGCTACCGGCTGGCCGGGATGATGCAGGAATTGGCGGCATACAAACCAGACCTATTCATCGTCTACGTGGGGCAAAACGAATTTCTGGAAGAACGCACGTTTCGAGAGGTCCGCTCACAATCGACAGCGAAAAGAGTCTCGCAAGAATTCGTGGGACTCACACGCACTGGGACGATTTTCCGGAGAATACTCCGCCCGGAACGTGAGGAAGACCTCATGCTCAACATTGAGGTGGATACGATTCTCGACCACTCCGAAGGATTAGCGGACTACCATCGGGATGACACGTTGAAGTCCGCAGTCGTCCAGCAATATCGCGAGAGTCTGGCGACTCTGTGCGCACGGGCACGGGGCTGCGGTGCAGAGATTCTCTTTGTGGAACCGGCCTCCAATCTCCGCTTTAGTCCATTTAAGAGCGAACTCTCAGATGCCGATTCTTCCCCGTCAGAGCAGATTGATTCGCTGATCAGTAATTCCAGTCAATTGATCACGGATGGCAAGGTCGCGGCAGCCATTGCGGACCTCGAACAGCTGGTCACCAATGAGCCGTTGTATGCTGCGGCCCACTTCTGGCGAGGCGAAGCCCAATATCAACAGGAGTCATATTCTCAGGCGATCGAGTCGTTCCAAAGAGCAATCGATGAAGATGTCTGCCCCTTACGAGCGATATCCGGTCTCCATACTGCCCTTCGCGAAGTGGCCAAGGAAGAGTCAGTCCCCCTCATCGATTTTCCCAAGATGATATCCGAGTACTCCCTCGAACATGGCGGGAACGGAGTGGCAGGACCAGAGAGTTTTCTGGATCATGTCCACCCGCAATCCGAGTTGCATCTGCAACTGGCCTATGAAATCGCCCGAGTGCTGCATGCGGGAAATCCGTCCCGATTTCCTGACCCCGAACTGACCACCCAGAACATGGCGGAAGTGCGTGCGGCCAGCATTGGTATTTCGTCGCCCGCTGTCGAAGCGATGGCATTATGTAATCTGGCACAGACATTGACCTGGGCCGGAAAGGTGAAGGAATCCTTGCCTTTGGCGGAGCAAGCCTCAGCTCTTGATCCCACGAATGTCTGGATCATGAGCCAGTATGCGCGCTTGCTGGACAAGAGCGGCAAACATGTTGAGTCCCGGAAGACGTATGAGCGGGCACTGAAAATTGATCGACGAGACCCCATGTCCAACTATCGACTCGGGATGATGTGCCTGGAGGACGGAGACCCTGTCACCGCTTTGCCGCTGTTGGAAACAGCCCATCAGAATATGCCTGCTGGCGCGCCACTCGCGATTCAGTCCGGTTTACAACAGGCATTGAGCGAAACCTATCGTCAACTCGGGCGACCGATGCGCTGATGGCCTCAACTGGAGTGGCCATGCTACAGGAGGTACACGTATCGTGCGTCGATACAGAACTACCACTGGTGCCGTTGGCACACTGGTTGAGGCCCCAAAGGGGCAGAGGAAGGCAGCGAAAAGGGGGCAGGTGCGAATGGCGGGGTAGCCCCGGTTGATTCGCTTTGGAATCTACCAGGGTGGCTTGGCCACAAGAGGTTCTGGTATCGTGTTCTCTCCGGGAAACCTCTCGTGCCGTTAGCACACCGGTAGGCCCAAAGCGGCCAACCGGTGCCACACGCGGTCGGACTGCTGTTCGCCGTCCTCGACGAAGGCTTTGGTTGGTACATCATGACAGCTGGCGGAGCGATGTTCTTCAAGAACCTCCTGCACCAGCAACTCCGCAGTGAGGAACTCATGGATATGCAAGACAGCCTCGTCGAGCAACAGCAATGGGCCGCACAGTTCCGCCAAATGAACGACGGCTACGACCGCTCGCCGAGGCGGTCGATCACACGAAATTCAAGTCGATGAACTCGATCAGTGTGTCGCTCCACCGACTGCCAGAACTTTGGAGGGCGTGCCTCCGACCTTGTAAGTCGCGATTGGCTGGCGGGTGTCGAGTGAAAACAGCACAAGTGAACCATCACCAGGGTTACTGAAGATGGCCCGGAAGCGATCGCTGTCGAAGGCGATCGAATGATGGCCGCCGTGGCCCTCGATTTTGGACTTGCCGACATCGAACTCCGGTCCGACGCGAACATCGGTCCATTGACCATCACCGTTCGGGTCAAGTTCGATCATTGACATGCGGTTCGGAGCCGTGATGTCGCCTGCGTGGTCATGAAACACGATGGCGATGGGATTGCCGCGACGGGGCTTGACCAGTTCCAGTCCGGCGGGGCGGTTACCCTCCGTCATCTTGACGGACAAGCGGAGGACCGATGGCTCGGCCTGGGTGGCATCGATCAGGCAGAGGGCTGTGTCTGGCCCGGCACCGGTGGTAAAGGCGACATGGTTCTGCAACGTCGAGAACGCCCCGGTGCGTCGAGGTTTGTCACCGTCTTTCCCGAGTGAGAGGTGATGCACTTCGATTATTTTCGGATCGACCGGGATGGTCGCTTCGGCCTTGATCCAGCAGACTCCATCCGACGGAGCCAGGAAGACCTTGTCCGCGCAAGCGGTGGCCCCATGAATCCCCCCGTGAGGCAGGTTGACCGACGCTGTCAGTTGGCTCGATCCCTCAGCGGTGACCAAAGTGAGATCGACGCGGCCCTTGTTGGGACCGTCGCGATCAATCCACGAGGAATACGCCACCCGCTGCTGCATCACAGCCAAGGTGATATGTCCACCACCGCCTTGGTGAAACGCCGCTCGTTTTTGAATCATCGCCTCGTCATCGGTCGACTGGATCTCGGCGGGGGCCAGGCGGGTAAACCCGTTGAGATTGTCATTCGCGAGGTAAAAGACATCTTCATAGCAGTAGAGGTGGGCTGGGTTCCCCTGTTTGTCGTCGAGGCGCATCGCCTTCACTTGCGGCGTGCGGGAATAGTTCCAGTCCAGGTGATTGCCGTGATCTTCAGCGTCGATACCCGCATCGATCAAGACCCAGCCACTCTGAAACGCACCGTCGGCATCATCTCGCACGCCTACCAACAGCTGGCCGTGTGCCGACTCCATCTGAACCAAAGTCTGCCGCGTCACGTCGAGCTTCGGGAAGCCAGCGACCTCCTGCACCGGACTCAGCTGGGGGGGCTGACCCGCGAGGACATCGGTCCATTTGACTGTCTTGGTGTCATCGTCCTGAAAGAAGACGCGAGTGAGCCGCTTGGTTTGCGGTGTCGACACGGTGGCCGCCGGGGGAGCTGCACTGACAACCGAAGGCAAGCCAAGTGTCAGTACAAGGATCAATGCACGATAGAGAACACGCATGAGGGCATTTCCAGAGTTGAGAGACATGAAAGAAGGGACGGCAGACATCAAAATGCCTTGGTTGATTTTGAACTACTGGGCCACGGGGGTACGCGGTGGCCCCTCGGGCTGACCGGCAGTGACTTTCATCAATCCCCGTCCGGTGCGGATCAGCCACGCTCCATCGACGGCGGCCACGCCGTACAGAATGTCAGTGGATGACACGGTGCTTTCGCCGACGAGTTCTTTCTCTCGCGCCGCTTTGAAGACCATGACATCGCCGTCCTTGCAGAAGAACACGATGTGTTCTCCACTCGCCACGGGTGAGGCCCAGCAGGCACCGGCCAGCCGCTCAGTCCACCGCACCACACCCGTCTGGATGTCGACGCACGAGACCGCTCCGACCTTGTTCACGGCGTATGCGAGTCCGCGATGAATCAGTGGGGAGCTGTAGCCGGTGGTGAGTTTGGGTGACTTCCACAGAACATGAGTGTTGGTCACATCACCCGTTCCACCGAGCCGGATGGCAACACTGCCATCGGCCTCACTGGGGCCCCCTCGCCCTTGGCTGGCTCCGATGAAGACGATGTCGCCTTCCACTGTCGGGCTGGCGGTGCTATTGCCAGCCAGGCCCGTGACGAACCACTCTTCGTGGCCGTCCGAACTCGCAAAGGCTCTGACGCTGCCCGCACTGCTCACGATGATCTGGTCTCCGCCTTCGCGCGTCACCACTGCGGGAGTACTCCAACCGGTCTGTGAAGGATGGTCGACCTTCCAGACGTTCTCGCCAGTCGCTTGGCTCACGGCGAGGACATAAGACGGCCCGCCGTGGCATGCTTGGACGATGACTTTGTCGCCGGACAGCACCGGCGAACTGCTGTAACCGTGCGGCCCCTTGAACTCTCCGTAGTCCTTGACGAGCGAGCGTGCCCAAACCGTTTCTCCTTCATGAGTGATGGCCAACAGATCGCCACTCTCGAACATGACGTAGATTCGATTCGCATCCAGAACCGGGGTCGGTGCCCCTCGACTGACCGCATCACTGTCGGTCACTTGCTGTGTGCCTACGAACTCCTTCTCCCACAGCTTCTGGCCATCCGTGAGCGAGAAGGCCAGCAGATGCAGCTTCTCTTTCTTCTCGCCGGAGACAGCTGTGATGAAGACGCGGTCGCCCCAGATGACGGGGCTGGACTGTCCATATCCGGGCAGGCGGATGTTCCAACTGCCCGCGCGTTGACCGCGCAGCTCCCACTGGAGAGGCAGGTCTTTAGCGGTCGTGACGCTGTTTCCGGTGCCTCGAAATCCAGGCCACTGGCTTTCAGCATGACTGAATGAAGGCGTGCAGGAAGCGAATGCCACAAGTGCGACTGAGCGGAACATGATTTGTGAATCCAATTGGTCAAGGAATGCGGATCTCGATCGGCTCACCAGCGACGACTTCGATATGCAGGGGAGTCTTGGCGGGATTGTGGTACTTCGAGGGGAGTGTCCAAGTGGGTTCGCCGATGTTTTCGGCGGTGACGTGATACACGCCAGATTCGAGTAAGGTCGAATGCCCTTCGGTCGTGAACAGGCGAAACTCGCCCCCAGCATCAGTCACGCCGAAGGCGAGCTTTTCGGATGAGCCGGGCGTGTGAAATGTCACCTGGACTTGAGCCACCCGTGTCTCTTTGTAGATCACCGATCCAGAAGGTGATCCCACCTGCACGGAACTGGGCTGATCTGAGCATCCCGCGTTCGAAATGAGGGAGATCAAACACACAGCGAGAGTTCGGCGTCTGGTGGGCATCGTCTGGTCCTTTGAATCAGTCGTAGAGCGGGACAACGGACCCGCTCTACGAACACTTGACGCGAACGTAACAGCTCGAAGAGACACACTCTTAGTTGGACATCGCCACTTTTTCGACACAGCGGCACACTCTGCGAGAGCGGCAGGCGTCAGCCTGTCGAGGCCCCCGCCTGCGATCCAGCGTCTGCCCTGGGAACACGCCTCGGCTGGCTGACGCCGTGCCGCTCTCGCAGACACGACGTCCTGTTATTTTCCAACGAAAGAACCCAAAGTGGCGCTGTCCAACGAGAGCAGTCTCAGAATGAGTATTCAGTCAAACACGAGGAATCCGGAGGAAT
>JANPCU010000105.1:0-4205 GCA_031431195.1 Planctomycetota bacterium
GAAGTCTTTTGGCACGCGAAGTTTGGCCGCTCGCCAGATGGCCGATTTTCCGGAGCTTGGCGGAAGTGCAGTCACTGTGTGCTCTCACTATTATCAAGCGGTGTTGATGTTACTCGCTGAGTCACTTGGAGATTTTGAAAATGCGAATCGCTTTCTTACTTGTCGCGTTGCATTCCATCGGTCTGCCGATGTTGGGGGCGGAAGAGCTCGTGAAGGGGGAAGCATTTTCGACGGCCCAGGGAGACGAATTGGTCGCCGAATATTTCCGGATCGAAACGCAGCGGCTGGCCGATCGGACCGATGCCCTGCTTTCGGGATTCAAGACGGTCGCCGACTGGGAGGCTCAGAAGCCGGAGCTGCGGCGGCAGCTGTTTGAGATGCTGGGACTCGACCCATTACCAGCGAAGACCGATCTCCAACCGGTCGTCACCGGGAAGACCGAGCATGAGGAGTTCACGGTGGAGCGGCTGCACTTTCAGTCGTCGCCGGGGTTGTATGTGACGGGGAATTTGTACCTGCCGAAGGGGGCGAGTGGGCCGCTGCCGACGGTGCTGTATGTGTGCGGGCACTCGCTCGTCAAGAAGGACGGGGTCGCGTATGGCAACAAGGTCGGGTATCAGCATCACGGTGCGTGGTATGCCCGGAACGGGTATGCGTGCCTGACCATCGACACGTTGCAACTCGGCGAGATTGAGGGGCTGCACCATGGGACGTACAAGGAGGGAATGTGGTGGTGGCACGCGCGCGGGTATACGCCCGCGGGAGTCGAGGCGTGGAACTGTATTCGGGCGCTCGACTATCTGGAGACGCGGTCCGAGGTCGACAAGACGCGCCTCGGCGTGACGGGGCGCTCCGGCGGCGGGGCCTACTCGTGGTGGATCGCCGCGCTCGATGAGCGGATCAAGGTGGCGGTCCCGGTCGCGGGGATCACTTCGCTCCAGAACCATGTGGTGGATGGCTGTATCGAGGGGCACTGCGACTGCATGTTCCAGGTGAATACCTACGGATGGGATTACGCGCTAGTGGCCGCTCTCGTCGCCCCGCGCCCGTTGCTGATCGCCAACACCGACAAGGACGGCATCTTCCCGCTCGACGGCGTGGTCGACGTCCACCGGAAGGTCCGTAAGATCTATGACTTGTACGGCAAGCCGCGAAACCTCGGGCTGAACATCACCGAGGGACCGCACGAGGACACGCAGGAACTCCAGACCCACGAGTTCGTCTGGTTCAATCGCTTTCTCAAGCAGAGCGAGTCACCCATCGACAAAGTCGCCGTAAAGTTCTTCGAGCCGGAGCAGCTGAGGGTGTTTGAGACGCTGCCAGCGGACCAGCGGAACACGCGGATTCAAGAGGAATTCGTGCCGGTCGCAAAGCATGCAGTGCCGACGACGAAGGCCGAGTGGGATGAGATGAAACAGGACTGGACAAGCCAACTCTTGAAACACTCGTTTGGAGCTTGGCCAGAAGAAGTGATCCCATTGGAGTACGCCGAAACGGCAGCAGAGCACAATGAGATTCGGTGGGGCTACGGAAGTTTCCTGAGCCAGTCCCCGTACCGTCTCCCACTGTATATGACGTCCAAGGGAGGGCAGGGTCTGGAGTCCATTCGGGAAGTTCGCCTCATCGTCCTCGGTGAGGACGACGTCGCAGAGTTTTGGTTCCCGTTCCGTCTTGGGCAATTCGATCATGTGAATATTAATTCGAATGTGAAGGAGACTCCGGAGTCCGTCCAAGCCTCGGAGCGATTTCAGAAGCTGCTGGATGAGGCATGGCAACCGGGAGTATTGAATATCTACTTCACTCCTCGTGGAGTCGGACTCACTGCTTGGACAGATGACGAAAAACAGCGGACTCACATCCGCCGTCGATTCGCTCTGCTGGGACAAACAGACGACAGCGCTCGCGTCTGGGACGTGCGTCGTGCCATCCAGGCAGTGCGGTCAATCCCTCAGCTGACAGACAAGCCGATTGTTCTTTCCGCCAGTGGCCAAGCGGCGGGATGGGCGCTCTATGCCTCACTGTTTGAGGCTCCGCTCGCATACCTCAACCTCACCGATTTGCCGCCGACTCATCGCGAGGGACCGATTTTCCTGAACGTTTCGCGATTGATGGAGGTTCCACAAGCTGTGGCCATCGCATCGGAGCGAACCCGCGTCACCTTGCGATTCACCCGGCCTGTAAATAAGAGCGACTGGGAGTTCGCGACCGCCGTCGATGGCCTCCTCGGGAAACGCGAACACGCCGGGCTGACTGTGGTGAACAACTCCGAGAAAGAGTAGAAACGCAGAGGTCGCGGAGAACGCAGAGAAGAGTGAAGTGACCAGGGGAATCGAGTCTCATTGTGGTCGAGCGAACAAGGGGGAGATGATGAGCCTCATGATTCTGGTGCCATGTATCGGTCGAGGAGGAGATTCGCGGCGAAGCCTTCCGTCCTCGGCGTTCCCCGCGCCCTCTGCGTTTCAAACTCTTCCCTGGGAAACGCTGAACACCACAACTCAGCGGAAGAGTAGAAACGCAGAGGTCGCGGAGGACGCAGAGAAGAGTTTCGTGATCAGGGGAATCGAGTCTCATTGTGGTCGAGCGAACAAGGGGGAGATGATGAGCCACATGATTCTGGCGCCATGTATCGGTCGAGGAGGAGATTCGCGGCGAAGCCTTCCGTCCTCGGCGTTTCAAACTCTTCCCCCGGAGTAGGCGACCACGCATGACCACCAACGAACTCACCTCGGCCATCATTGGAGCAGCAATCCGAGTGCATCAAGCCTTGGGTCCGGGGTTGTTGGAGTCGGCGTATCGTGTTTGTCTGGCTTATGAACTTCACAAGCTCGGTCTGGAAGTGATCCAGGAACACCCGATCCCCATTATTTACGAGGAAGTGAAGCTGGAGTGTGGCTTTCGTGCGGATTTGTTGGTGGAGAGACGAGTGATTGTGGAGTGTAAAGCGAAAGAGAAGCTGCATCCGGTCGACAAGGCCCAAGTCGCTTCTTATCTGTGTCTGATGGGCTTGCAAGTCGGATTGCTACTCAATTTTCATGAGCTCGTGCTGAAGCATGGGATTGAACGGATTGTGAACAACTATCGGGAAGATTAGAAAACGCAGAGTACGCGGAGAACGCGGAGGAGATTTGTGTGGGACACTTGCCCGTGGCACCGAGTTTCGAAGATCGGTCCTCCGCGTCCTCCGCGCCCTCTGCGTTTCAATTCGATTCTGGATCCGAGCCTCACTTCTATCGGCGCAGAGAGTCGGGGAACACGGGGCGGCAGATGGAGAGGTGTTCCCCGGAAGATTAGAAAACGCAGAGTACGCGGAGAACGCGGAGGAGAGCTGTGTGAAGCCTCGTTGTGCGTGAGCGGCCGTTCGACGAGTCGTCAGGACTTTCTGATGTGGACGAGTCAGGGAGGTTCATGGGGAGTCTGGTCTCATTCTGGCCTGCGTGAGGTATAGTCTGAGCCGCTGATCAGTATCGATCTTGCCCAGGTCATTGTTCCCCGAGAGATCCCGATGAACCAGGATGCACCGCCACCCGAGTCCCGCCGCGTGCTGAGCCTGTGGGATGTGGTGAGCCTCATTCTGGGGGTGGTCGTCGGGACAACGATCTTTCGCATGCCGTCGATGATCTTCTCGAACATGCCGGGAGTCGGGTCGACGCTGCTGCTGTGGGTGATTGGCGGCGTGCTGTCGCTGATTGGAGCGTTATGTTTTGCGGAACTGGCCGCCGCGTGGCCGGAGCGGGGCGGGGATGTCACGTACCTCAGCCGCGGGTTTGGCGATTGGCTGGGGTATCTGCTGGGGTGGTGCCGAATCATGGTCATCATCCCGGCCAATGTTGGAATCATGTCGTTCGCGTTTCAGGACTATGTGATTCAGACGGGGCAGTTCGACCAGAGCCTCAGCCCGTGGATTGCGCTGGCAGCTGTGGCGGTGATGACGGCGATTAACCTGACCGGAGTGCAGTCGGGGCGTCGGGCACAGAACACTCTGACCGGGGCCAAACTGGTCGGGTTTGTGATTGTGGTGCTGGCGGGTCTGCTGATTGCGTCCAAGGGGAACTGGCCTGCAATGTCGGCTCCTCTCTCGGTGGGGAGTTCGCCGAATCCGGGGCTGGCACTCGTGTTTATCCTCTACGCTTTCGGCGGCTGGAATGATGCCGTCTACATCGCCGCTGAGCTAAAAGAGCCACAGCGGAACCTGCCTCGTGCCTTGG
>JANPCU010000106.1:0-9513 GCA_031431195.1 Planctomycetota bacterium
TTCTCAAAGCACTGGGTGATCGGGATCGGCTGCGCTTGGTGCAAGCGTTGCGTGCTGGGCCGTGTTGCGTGTCGGACCTGGCGGAGCGACTCGATTTGGAGTTGGCGAATGTATCGCACCATCTCGGCGTTCTACGGCGCGCGGGGCTCGTGGTGAGCCAGCGCAGCGGCAAGCAGATTATCTACGAGTTACCGGAGCAGATCTTGCAGCGAGACGCCGAGAACGAGGCGTGTGAGCATCTGAATTTAGGTTGCTGCCGGTTAGAGATTCCTGGGAGCTAATAGTTCACACTCTGTGCCATCAGACATTCTGGCGAGCCCCCGGCGTGAGCCGGGGTGTTCCAGCCCCGCAGCGTCGCTCCGTGAGAGAACTCGGCTCCAGTGGGTCTCGTCGCGACAATCCCGCTTGGCTCGCGTACGCTTTGCCGAACGAACACCCCGGCTGACGCTGCAGGCTCGCCGAAGCTCTGAGCGCTGGCGTTTGTGACTCGTGGAAGCGTCTCACTCGGCACCGCGCCAGGCATACAAGGAGATTTTGCTTCAGAAGACATTATGAATGGACGATAGATGTTGACAAATAGCGTTGTGACGACTATCGTTAGAACAAGTGTTGAGTCGGAAGCCAGTGGGCTGCACGGGTCATCGGGAGTTGAGCATGATTCAGAGCATGAATTCCGCAGATGTGATTGTCATCGGGGGCGGGCCCGCGGGGGCCACGGCGGCGACTTTGATTGCCCAGCGGGGCCAGCGGGTCATGCTGTTTGAGCGGGATCATTTCCCACGCTTTCATATCGGCGAATCGCTGATCCCCCAGACTTACGGGGTGCTCGAACGGCTGAACATGCTGCCCAAGATGAAGTCCAGTCACTACATCAAAAAGTACAGCGTGCAATTCGTCTCTGACAGCGGGCGGCTCTCGGAACCATTTTACTTCTGCGATCACAAGCCGCATGAGTCCTCGCAAACCTCGCAGGTGCGCCGTAGCGAGTTCGACCAGCTGATGCTGGACAATGCCCGCGAACAGGGTGTGGAGGTCCACGAAGGAGCTCGCGTTCTCGACGTCCTGTTTGAGGGTGATCGTGCGGTCGGCGTGCGTGTGCAGCGCGAGGGCGAGAGCCACCCGGTCGAGATCCGAGCCCAAGTCATCGTCGACGCCAGTGGTCAGCAATCGATGGTCATCAGCAAGCTCGGTCTGCGGGAGTGGGATCCCGTCCTGAAGAAGGCCGCTGTGTGGACCTATTGGAAGGGAGCCCGGCGAGGGACGGGGCAAGATGAAGGGGCCACGATCGTCATGCAGGTGCAGGGCAAGCAGGGGTGGTTCTGGTACATCCCGCTGCACGATGACATTGTGTCGGTCGGCGTGGTGGCACCTCTTGAATACCTCTTCCAGGGGCGAGAGTCGAAAGATTTCGAGAAGGTATACTTTGAGGAAGTGGCGAAGTGCCCCGGCCTGCAACCTCGGCTCGAAGGGGCGACGCGCTGCGATATCTTCCGGGCGGAGAAGGAGTATTCGTACCGTTCCAAGCGGGCGGCAGGGAACGGCTGGGTACTCGTTGGTGATGCATTCGGGTTCCTCGACCCGTTGTACTCGTCCGGAATACTGCTCGCGTTGACTTCGGGGCAGATGGCCGCTGATGCTGTCTCCGATGGTCTCGACAAAGGGGACACGTCTGCAGCGCAACTTGGTCGCTGGGAGGCAGAATACGTGGCGGGGATGGATCGCATGCGCCGCCTGGTGTGCGAGTTCTATGACGGATTCAGCTTCGGTCGCTTTGTCAAAAGGCATCCCCAGCTGAAAGGTTTCGTGACAGATTTGTTGATCGGCGATATCTTTAAGGATGATGTCGATGTCCTGTGGCCGCTGATGGATGAGATGCGGGCTGAGGATGCCGCGGCTCAGACGAGAGTGCTAGCCGCTGTCGATTGAGCAGAGAATCGTCTGTCAGGAGAGGCAGTATGGCTCGCTGGATTGGCTTACTTTGGCTCGGCGTGGCATGGCTTGGCCTCAGTGTCAGTCAGGTTCCAGCGGCGGATGACCGTTCGGGGTTTGTTCGCGGTGGTGAATTTCGCCAGGCATGGAACAGCCCCGTGCGGGCGCGACTGGACCAAGAGCCGCTCCGTCAGGCGATGCAACGACTCTGCTCCACGGCGAAGATCGCCTGGACCGTCGACCGTCGACTTGATCCTGATCAAGTGGTGACGTGGACTGCGGAGAAAGCCGTCCCGCTGTCCGAGTTTCTTCCCGAACTTCTGGGGACAATACAGGCCGATTGCGTCGTCGTGGGGGACACGGTGATCGTCGGTCCCGAAGATTCGATTCAGTGGTTACGGACACTGGCCGAGATTCAGCGGACGGAATTGCTGGCGAAGGCGGGAGCGGCCAAGCTCGTGCAATCTCTCGGACGACCACTGGATGTGAATTGGAACGAACTGGCTGAGCCGAAGTTACTGGTCATTGAGTTGGCTCAGCGAGCCAAGGTGAGTCTCACCGGGGCCGATTTAATCCCCTACGATCTGTGGGATAGCGGCGACCTCGTGGGGCTTTCGCCGGGCGAGGCATTGACGGTTTTCGCCTCACAATATGATTTACGATTGCAGTGGGAAGCTGGGGGGCAGGCTGCCCTAGTCCCACTGAAACTCCCCGTAACAGTGTCGCGGCTCATCCCCGTTGCCGATGCGAAACGCGAGGCGGCACGGGTGCAGTTTCCGGACCTGGCCACAGCGCCCGAAGGCAAGTCGTGGCGTGTCTCCGGGCGAGTGGAGGAACTGGAAACCTTCGAACTGTGGCTCAAGGGGAAAGCCCAGCCCTCTCCCCGACCGAGGCAGCCCGCCAGCGATTGGCGAACGCGGAAGTTCACCTTCAAGGTGGAGAATGCCTCGCTGATCGATGTGCTGAATGGATTTAAGCAACAGGGAACTGCAATTCACTGGAATGAGCAGGCTCTGCTCGATGCCGGGGTGGACCTTAAAGTGAAACTCAAGATCGATTTACAGGGAGCCAGTGCTGACGAGTTCCTATCCGCGATCTGCCATCCGGCAAAGATAAAGTACGTAATCACTGCCGAGGGGGCCACGATCTCGCCTCCCTGACTCCTGGCTCGCGACCTGTTTCGACACCTGCGGTAGAGGTCGCCGGAACTGATCAAGCGACTGCCCTGTCCACGCTCAGATTTGGGGTTGAGGCCGGAGCCTCGCCCCCGAGCGGTGAACCTGATCGTGGTGAATCCGTTCGCCGTGGGGCACGTTTTCGACGTGCCCGTGGTCCGACGAAGGACAGGCGAAACCCATGCACTCGGGAGTGAATTCCGACGGAAGAGATGGCCGCCAGACACTCAAAAAACGCAAACGGAGAGGACGCTTGTGGGCGATTCTGGTGGCCTCAACTCTGCGGCCCAGCTGTCAGCAACAGCTCCCGCAAGCAGTCATTCGCTTTTTCGGCTGTCGCTCAGCTGAGGACGGGCACGTAAAAAACGTGCCCCACAAAGATCGCATCCTGTTCACAGCACTGGCTTCGCCCTCCCGACGGGGTGGAACCCCAAATCTGAGCGTGGACGGACCACTATGTCCTAGCTGGCTTTATTGACTTACTCGCGTCGGCGACGTTCGTCTTCGGTTTGTTCCAGAGCCTGTCGCCAGCGAGTCTGGCGGAGCCAGGCGTCGAGGATGCCAGAGAGCAGGCAGAGTGTTCCGGCACAGGCCAATAGCCTTGAAGTCCAAGTCACTCCCCGCGCGAGGTGCATCGACGACTCACTGGCCCAGAGCGCCGAGCGGAGGGCGAACTCTCCCACCAGTGACACTGCGAACACTCCACAAACCAGCTTGATCGACAACAGGCTCGACCGTTCGAATGACTGCCAGCTCAGCATGCGGGCCAGACCCGAGGCGGGAGAAATTCGCTCTTCGTGCGGCAGGAGCGTGACAGGACTCCACACGAATCCGACTTGGGCCAGGTCGGTCAGCAGCGCGGCTGCCCAGCAGGCTCCCCAGATACGGACGACTTCCTGAGCGACCCGCAGGCCAGCCGGGCTGAGTTCCACTGGCCCCGGAGTCTGAAGCGAACCGGCCCCTTGAAACCCTCCCGTGACCAACTCCCGCAGTGCCAAACCCAGTGACGGCAGGCACGCCTGCCCGACCCAGGCAGCTGTCAATAACATGACCCCGGCGGTGAGTTCAGGACTGCGCGGGGTGACTCCCAGTCGGCGAGCTTCGCTGAGCCGGTGCTTGCTAATCGGGGCGGGTGGACTGGAGTCACTCATGGGCGAGGCTCCGGGCGGATGGCCAGGGGGGAGGGCTCAGTTCCTGTCAGATGTTCATTGATCCGCTCGGCTTGCCACGGCAGGACGATGAGGAGTAATACCATCGTCAGGGCCGCCCGGATCGGAGACATCGCCTGGCCCACGCCGACACCGAGTCCGCGACCCAGCAGGGCCAGACCCGCTTGCAGAAGTCCCGCGACCAGGCACACCGGCAACGCGACCCCGATGGCCAGTTCGCTCCAGCCCCGAAGCAGCCCGATCGACCACTCCGGGAGTTGAGACGGTAAGACGACCGTTCCCAGCGGGATCACCGTCAGTGATTCCACGGCCCGCTGCATCACCGCCAGGTCCGCTCCCCACGGGGGCGATGTCAGAATCAGCCACGCTCCGATCCATGTCAGGGCCTGCGCACTCCCCGAGCTGTTGTCGTCCGCATCGGGAAGGATTGGCTCAGCGGTGAGTCCGGTGGAGGTCTGTTCGTCGATCCAGGTCCCTGCGGTCTGGAGGGCGGAGAGCGTGACTCGCAGGCCAATGCCCAGGGTGATGCCGGTCACGAGTTCGCTGATCACTGCGGCGACAGACCAGGTGGTGACCGAGCCAGCATGTGCCCCCCCGAGCGCGACCCCCAGCACAATCGCGATGGCTATCCGGTCTCGCCAAGGAACAGTGGCCAGCACCGGCAGCACCAAGACCGCTCCCCCGATACGCACTGCCGCCAGACCCGCTGCGATGAGTTCACGGATGTCGAGGGATAGCAGTTCGAGGAGGAGGGTAGGCATGGGAAAGAAGTCGTAGGGGCGTTCGTTGCCGAGGCGCAAAACACCCCGTTTAGCTGCGACGCAAAGGCTTTGCGCAGCGGAGCATTTCCACCGACCGATGACACGCGGGAAGCCTATCCGACGCCGGCCACCACACGTTGGATCGTCTCCCTCGTGAACTCACCCAGCCGATCCACCATCCACGGTAGCAGGTACAGTAACGCCACCCCGCCGACAAGCAAACGCGGGATGATCGCTAGCGAGGGGTCTTGTAGCTGGGTCGTGGCTTGCAAGAGGTTAATGGCGAAGGCAGCTGCGAGGAGGCAAGCCAACACGGGGCCTGCGACCGTGAGAGTCTCCCACAGCCCGGCCAGCATCGATTCCAATCCGAACTCAGCCGACATCAGGCGGTACTCACACTCTGGAGAAGCATCTGCACGGTCAAAAACCAACCATCGATCGACACGAAGACCAACAGCTTGAGTGGCAGCGAGACCCACAACGGCGGCAGCGACGCCAGCCCCAATCCGGTGAGCAGGGACGAGACCACCAGATCGATCACCAGGAACGGGAGAATCACCTGCAATCCGATCAGGAACGCGACCTTCAGCTCGCTCAGCACGAACGCGGGGAGCAGCACACTCAGCGGCAGGTCTTCGTAATAGCGGGGGCTGTCCGCTGTCGTGGCTCGTTCGCGGGCTCTCAGAAAGAGGGCGACGGTATTCTCGTTTCCGGCAGCTTGAATCTGAGCGACCATGAAGCGGCGGAGAGGAGCGATAGTGCGTTGGGCGGCCACGCTCAGCGCCTTTCGCTGATCGGCCTCGGTCTCGAACTTGGCGTTCTGGTAAGGCTCAATTCCCTCGTGGTAAGCGGCCTCCCACACGGGGGCCATGATCGCGATCGTCAGCATCAGACTCAGCCCGGTGATGACTTGATTGGGCAGGATCTGCGCCCCGCCGATCGCTTGCCGCAGCAGACCGAGGACTACCACGAACCGGATCCAGCTGGTCGAGAGCAAGAAGATCGACGGCACCAATCCAATGATGCTGATCGCCAGCATCACCTGCACCGAGGGGCCGAGTCCGTTCTGCCCGAGCCAACTGGCGGGGAGCCAAGCTGTCCAGTCAGACATCGGCCACCTCACGATTCACAGTGGGCGTGGACCGTCGCTCGCTGCTGACAGCTCGACTGGTGGTCGAAAGGGAGACTGAGACCGGGGCGGAGTCGTCGCGACTCGGTGCGGCGCGCTGGCCGCGGAACAGGTCAAGTAACGTCGGCCCCATCTTCGAAGTCGAAGGGCGCAGCTCGGCCACAATCGACTGCACTTCAACCGGATCGTCCACGGTCGCCAATGTCGACATGCCAGTCGGCGACGTGCCGACCAGCAGAATTCGTCGTCCCAATCGAACCAAGGTCAACTGCTGTTGTGGTCCGATCGATTGTCGCGCGAGCAACTCGATGGCCGCTGGAGCCCCCATCGCGAGCGGACCGCGCGAGACCAGGAACTGCCGCGCGAGCCAACCAGCGGCGAGGATTCCTAGAGTCCAGGCGACACTTGAACCGAATCCCGAGCGGCCTCGAACCGAGGCTGCGGACTCGGTCCCGTCCTCAAAATCGGCAGCGGGGAGGGGAGTCTTGCCGGTGCGTGTTGCCTCTGGCTGTGTGCCGATTTCGTGAGTGGTCGGCGTTGTTAAGGGAGTCTCGCTCACCCGCGCCGGAAGGCGTTGAGCGTGCCTGTCTCGCGGAGCCACGACGGGTTCATCCCCCTCGTAGAAGGGACTGGGACGCGACAGCGACGACTCCGCTACAGGTGGGTCAAAGGACAGCTCGTCCTCCCCCGCTGCCCGATTCGGTTGCGGCATCATCCCCAGCCAGAGGGCGAACAGACCCAGAGCGATTCCCGCTCGTCGATCTCGATGGTTCGCCATCTCACGCCCCTCCCTGGTCTGTGCGGGTTAGCGGCCAGACAATCCCTGTCTGGTCGCGCGAGTCTTGCTCTCGTACGGCAATCTTCGCCGGTTCAGAGAAAATGGTCAACGGGAAGTCTGGGTGAGCGAAAGCCGATCGCAGCGAGCAACCCCTCTCGTGGTCAACGTCACGTCGACTGCGACCTACGGCGAGAGTACCACCACGCGAACCCGCCTCCGACGATCACAAGGTTTACCAGAATAATCCATCCCCATTGCGACCGAGCATTGGCAGCAACTGGTTTGGGAGTGGCTGGGGAAACAGGCAATGGGTGGACTCGTTCGACCACCACCTGTCCCAGCCGCATGTCAGCGATCATCGCGCCCGCGCTCTCCGTGATCCCGGCGGGGGTAAAGACTTTGGGATCAAGCGGCTCATTGACATGACTCCACTCCAGCGTCAAATCGTAACCCTCGGTATACTCCTCCCGATGTACTGTACTGATCCGAAACGTGACGGGAACCATCGCACCGTGCATTGCTTCCCAACCGATCTCGCTATGGGATGTCTCCTTCAAAGAATCCTTCCGATCTCGACGAGACAATCGAATTGGTGTCATCCCTTGTTTTTCGTCAATCCAAATCTCGCTTTGAGTCCAATCTGATTGAAGCGTCAGGCATGTCAACCCCGACGAGTTCGTCTCGACAGAATGGCATCTCAATCGGGTCTCGAAGGCGTCGAGAATCTGCTCAAATCCCTGTCGACTCTCGAATACCAGCCAGTCGACCAAACCAAATGTGGAGAAGTCCCATTCGCGGACCGCCGTACCCGTGGCTGCCCCCGAGGCCAGTCGAGTGACATGAGGGTGCCCACCGGGATTGTGTAGATCGTATTCCGGAGTATGTACGATCGTTCCCCCAACGAGAGCGGCGACCCACTCAATACCGTCCGCTGTCGTCCCCTTCGGTAAGTCAGGATTTCCCCAGAGCGACGCTTTCGTCTGAGGCTCCATTCCAGCGGTTTGATATTGAACGTAGTCTCGTTGCGTATAACGGTAACGTCGGGAATCGAGGTCGAAGTAGACTTCAAACCGCACTGCCAGTCGCTGCTTCCCGAGAGCAGGAGTCGTATTCCAGTGTTCGCCCGTAATGACTACCTGCCCCGAGCGCAACTTCTCCCGCTCCGCCCGCATGCCGGTGAGTAAAAAACGACGCTGAGCTTGAAGTCGTTCTGTCTCGTCAGCCGATATTGGCATGGCGAACAGAATGACCGACATCACAAAACACAATATTATTCGGATCATCATCATTCTCCATGCACATAGAAATCGTCTGCCGACAGACTGTTGTGCGACTTGGATCAACGATATCTCGTAAAAGATGGCAATGCAAAAGCGATTGTTGATTGAAGGTTGTTCGCCGATGCAAAATAGTTAATGGAACATTCGACTTGATCACCGCGGCTCTCGTCAAATGCTCCATTAAAAATAGGATTATTTGGAATTGGGAACTGTTTCACACAGTTCTGAATACCATTGACATCGAGGCAGTCAGTGTAACATGGCTCTACACTGTAACACCAATCTTGAGTCAATGGACCGCAAGTCGTGGATGGAAATGGCAAAAAGGGTGGTGAATCCCAAGTGACACAGTTCCACCACATCCATCTAAGCCGAAGCCTGCCAGTCTGTGAACAATTATAGGTATAATATCCGTATCCAAAAAATGTCGGAACGAAAGTCTTGTCACACGGAATTTGCGTGCATGGTGCTTCGACGCCATCAGTAAAGCAATACCCAGCCATCATATCCATGGCGCAATTTGCGGCACCACCGCGAGCTTCCTCGGCTGCGTTCTCACGAGCATCTACTACAGTGGTTGCTGTATTTGTCGATACCAGCTGAGACACGACGAGGCTCAAGACGACCAAAACCATCAAACTGATTCGAGACATGGCTTTCGGCTCCGGAACGGGGACTGAGGGGAATGCCACAGGGCCACAAGGGCTCCGATGGCACACAGGGAACAGAGGACGAGGACAGGGGTTCGCCAGTGGGAGGTGGCGGCGACGGCGAATTCGGTGGTGGGAGGGATCGGGTGTGGGGAGACGAGCAGCAGGTCGCCCGACATCTGTTGCCGCAGTTCTTGGGTGGGGCCGTGCAGGGTGCCGGTCAGGGGGTCGTGGATGGTGCTGGTGTCGTTGGTGTCGCCGAGGTGGATGAGGAAGTGGCCGAGGGGGACTCGGGGAGCGGGACCATCCGGCTCACGCCGGACGCTCGCTGGCAGTGGCTTCAGATGCAAGATCGCGGGTTCGGGCCAGGTGAGTGTGGCTCCCTCGGGCAGGTGGACCACCTCGGCATGTAGACCGCGCGACCGCAGGGCGTCGCGCATCTGCCCGAGGGTGGTGCCCTGCTCCACTCCGTCGGTATGCAACTCCCGCACGAGATCGATCAGATCCGCTTCGTAGCCATAGCTGCGGAGAATCGCTTGCACGCAGCGGGGTCCGCAGACGGTGTCGCCCTCGGGCGCGGGGTCGGCGGCGAGCAGTGCGGTGAGGAACAGGAGTGGGAGCGCGGTGGTCATGGGGTTTGGG
>JANPCU010000107.1:0-35726 GCA_031431195.1 Planctomycetota bacterium
CTTCTTTTTCGGAGAAAAAGGCGACACTCGGAGACCACCACTCCCTCGATCTCGGCCACCCCGTCGTCATTCGATCCTCCGAATCCATTGCCAACGGGCTGCCGCCTATCACTCTTACAGAGAAATACAGAACTGATGAATGCTCCCATCCTGACCGACGACGAAGTCCGCCAGTGGATCACCCAGAACGTCCCGATCGCCGATGTCGCGGGTAAGCGGCTGCTGCTGATCGTTCCGGATGCGACACGCACTGCTCCGCTGCCTCTGTTGTGGGATGCGTTATTTCAGCATCTAAAACCGCACGTGGCGGCGCTCGATGTCCTGATCGCGTTGGGGACACACAAGCCAATGTCCGAAGTGCAGATCAGCCAGCTGCTGGGGATCAAGGATATCGAGCGACAACGGCTGTTCTTTCAGACACAGTTCTTTAACCACGAGTGGGACAACCCCGAGGCCCTCGTGACTCTGGGCACACTCTCGGAAGCCGACACAGCCAAGGCATCGAATGGAGTCCTCTCCAAAGTCGTCCCGGTGCAGATCAACAAGCTGGTCAACGACTACGACCAGCTGATGGTCCTGGGCCCGGTCTTCCCGCATGAGGTCGTCGGCTTCTCGGGCGGAAACAAGTACTTCTTTCCCGGCATCTCGGGGCCAGACCTGTTGAACTTCTTCCACTGGCTCGGGGCGCTGATCACCAATGTCGGCATCATTGGCGTCAAGAGTACTCCGGTTCGCGATGTGGTCAACATGGCCGCCAGCATGATCCAGCAGGAGAAGCGGGCTCTCACCTTCGTCGTGACCAGCGATGGGACCGCTCGCCTGCACGGGCTGTTCTATAACACCCCCGAACAAGCTTGGAGCGACGCAGCTGAGCTCTCCGGGACCGTCCATATCAAGCGGATGGACAAGCCGTTTAAGACGGTGCTGTCCTGTGCCCCGAAGATGTATGACGAGCTGTGGACCGCTGGGAAGTGCATGTACAAGTTGGAGCCCGTTGTCGCTGATGGCGGGGAGTTGATTATCTATGCTCCACACCTCGACGAGATTTCGCTGACGCATGGCGAGCACATCATGGAGGTCGGCTACCACTGCCGCGACTACTTTGTGAAGCAGTGGGACAAGTTCAAAGATCACCCCTGGGGCGTCCTGGCGCACTCAACGCACGTGCGAGGCAGCGGCACGTACGAGAACGGCGTCGAGCAGTGCCGCGTGAAGGTGACCCTCGCCTCGAAGGTGCCGAAAGAAGTCTGCGAGTCCATCAACCTCGGCTACCTCGACCCAGAGACAATCAACCTCGACGACTACGCCGGACGGGAAGATGAAGGGGTGCTGCTCGTGTGGAAGGCCGGGGAGCAGTTGTATCGGTTGAGGGATTAGCGGGTTGTCTTCGTCCCGGTAGGGACGGCGCGACAATAGCCCACCGCTTCAGCGGTGGGAGACGAAGATCAGGACGCACCCCAGTCCCGTCAGGGACGACAGAGGTTCGCCAGAGAGGTTTATTTTCTCGTACTCGTGGTTCTGGCACGCGGAGACCATCGGACGCTCTTTCGTCCCTGGCGTGTCTGCGGGGCTGGTTGCTATTCACGTCCCTCCGTTAAATCGGTGGGCGATCGTCGGGTGTCGCTGGCGGGACAGGGAAGCTCTCTTCGTCCCGGCAGGGACGGTGTGAAAATAGCCCACCGCTTCAGCGGTGGGGCAACGGTCGCTGGTGTGTAAAACAGTCCCGGTAAGGACGACAGAAGTTCGCAGCTCGATTCGTGGTTGGGATCGTGATAGTCGTTGCGACATGTGGAGTCCCTCGAAACGTCTTTCGTCCCTGACGGGACTGCGGGGCTTGTTGGGACTCGCTTCCCACCGATAAATCGGTGGGCTATTGTCGGGTGTCCCTGGCGGGACAGGGAGACTTGGGCGCTGGCTGTGTGGTCGTGTCAATTCCAGCCCTGACGATTCAATGACACACTCACGGATTGTGCTTTCGCTTCGACACATTCCCATTTCAATCCGGAGATCCCCATGCACTCATTCGTGAGCTGCCTCATGCATGTCGTATTCAGCACGAAGGATCGCCGTCCGTTTCTCACACCGGATGTTCAAGAGAGGTTGTGGCCGTATTTGGGCGGGATTGCTCGCGAAAACAAGATGCGGGCGTTGAAGGTCGGCGGCGTGGCGGATCATGTCCACATGCTGGTGTCATTACCGTCCACGATGGCTGTGGCCAAGGCGGTGCAGCTGCTCAAAGGGAATTCCTCGAAGTGGATTCACGAGACGTTTCCCAAGCTGGCAACGTTCGAATGGCAAGAGGGATACGGGGCGTTCAGCTTGAGTGTGTCGGGCGTTGACGCCACAGTGGCATACATGGAGCATCAGGCCGACCACCACCTCATGAAGTCGTTCAAGGAGGAGTTGAAAACGATTCTGGATAAGCATGGGATGGCGTATGAGGACTGGATGCTCGATTGAGTCGAGCCGCCCCGAAGTATCCAGTTCCGCGAGCCTCTTCGTCCCGGTAGGGACGGCGCGACAATAGCCCACCGCTTCAACGGTGGGACCACGGTCGTAAATGTATGACACCGTCCCGTCAGGGACGAAAGATAATTACGATCAGGGCCGAGGATGGGCTGGTGATTGCGGTTGCCGAAGACAACTTCCGGAATCTTCTTCCGTCCCTGACGGGACTGCGGAACCTGTTTGGATTCACTACCCACCGTTGAAGCGGTGGGCTATTCTCGAATGTCCCTCCCGGGACAAAGAAGATGCGATCCAGAAATACCGATTGTCATGCACATCGGTTTCATCCGGTGAGGTTTCGCCTGCCCCTTATTCGACCAGAGCTATTCACATGTTTCACCGGACTCCCTTCACGAAATCGCTCAACATGTCACCAAACCGACTCCCCCTCGCCTTGGTCTTCTTGATCGTGGGAGCTTGGGCGCTCCCATCTCAGGCCGCTGACTCTCCATCAACACGCAAGATCGTGCTGGTCGCGGGAGAGACCGCGAAGGTCGATGTGGTCGGGCATCATGACTACCTGGCGGGGTGTCAGTGTCTCGACGTATTGCTGCGGCAGACAGCGGGTGTGGAGACGGTACGAGTCAATGACGGATGGCCCACGGACGAGAGCGTGCTTGAGGGGGCCAGTTCGGTCGTCTTTTATACCGATGGCCGCGGCAAACAGGCGTTTCTAAGTTCGCCTGAGCGGATCGCCAAGCTGCAGTCGCTGATCGATGCCAAGGTCGGACTGGTGCTGATGCATCAGGCGGTCGATGTTCCCAACGAGCATGCGGTGCAGGTGCAAAACTGGCTGGGCGGGGTGTACCTCAAGAACAAGTCGGGGCGCGGTCATTGGGATAGCCATCATGTCGACTTCCCCCAGCATCCGATTTCGTATGGGGTCACGCCGTGGAAGATCAAGGACGGCTGGCTGAACGGGATCCAATTCGTGAAGCCGGGGCAGGGGATCGTGCCGCTGGTCTGGTCGAGCCAAGAGTACGAAGAAGGTCGCGCCGGGATCGAGGGGCACATCGTCGCGTGGGGGTATGATCGCCCGTGCGGCGGACGATCATTCGGGTTCACGGGGCTGGACGCGCACTCGGCCTGGGAACTGCCCGGCATGCGGCAGTTGATGGTGAACGGCGTGCTGTGGTCAGCAGGGATGGAGATCCCGACCACGGGCGCACCGTGTCAGATCGAGAAGACAGCTCTCGATGCGATGCTGACCCCGCGTGAAGCTCCGAAGCCAGTGAAGGCGGCGGAGAAGAAGTCCTAAATCCTGAACGGCAATTCGCACTGATCGAGGCAACGACCGGCATCATGTGATCTCGATCCGGCGGCGCATCGGGGGTGTTGAGCGGACTCCGCGAGGCAGCTTGCCCTGAGCCTCTCGCGATAGCCAGACCAGGCCTCCGACACCGATCAGGACGAGTACAGCATTAATTGTGTAAAAGACGGTCACCACAGCTGGCTTGGCCTGGATGACCAGCCGAGATCTCAGGTATTCACCGGGGATGTATTGAATCATCACTTCCTGCCCATGGGGAACCATGGATGGCGGGATGTGAACGGTGTTCTGCCGCAGCAGTCCCGTTCGTGGGTCGCGAAAGGTGTATCGCAGACAGTGGAGTTCGTGACTTCCATGTCTGTCGGCTTGGACCACGCCTCCCACCACGACAAACTTGGCGGGTAACTCCATCGCTCCTCGATACTTCAACTCGGTCCAGCAGCACCAACCGAGAAGGATGTCGAGGATCACGAGCCAAGCGACAAGCTTGCCCTTTGTCGCAGCTTGTCCCTCAGACGCATCCACGAATTCGCTTGTGGCCTCGTAGCAGTCCATACATGCACCTCATTAAGTGAACGCAAGGCGATCGTGTCTGGATCATCGAAATCTCCATGAGGCTGGGTTGAGGGCAGGCATCAGCAGCACAGCTTTCAGATCCCCACTGGTCACCCTTCGGTTTGGTTGACCAGTTTCATGCCGCTTGATAGTTTCTGGCTGCGGTTTCAAGAGTTCAGTGTACTCTCACGATGAACGGAGTCTCTCATGGCCAAGAATCTCAGTCGCGATCAAAAGCGCAGGGCTCAATTGAAGGAGAAGGACAAGCGATCTCGCGAAATGGAGATCTTCAAGCCCTACGATGGAGATCGATATCGGTCCGATTATTGGGTTCCGGTCGTGATGACGACGGAATCGGCCATCCGTGCCGTGTACCTGGACTCGAAGCGGCAGTTGACGAATGCAGACGTGCGGACGGCATTGGTGTGTCTGATCCGCCATTTGCGAGACGGTGGCCCATCCGGTTTCGCGGATGATGAAGTGGTCGTCCCCTATTCCTCGGACCGAGCTGCTGAGTCGGTCTTCTGTCGTGTTCGCATGGCATGGCGAAAACTGGCCGAAGAAGGTGACGCCGTGCCCGCTGCGGATTTCATTGGGATCGCCCGCACACTGCTCTATTCCATCGAAGCTCACGGTGCGAACATCGCGAGTCCCGGCGGGTACGTCCGATTCATCGACGGATTTTTGTCGCGGTTGAGTTAATCCTGACGTTTTCGACAGAACTCGAAGTCACGTGGGCTTAGCCCACGTTTCCCTAAGTATTTCGCTTTCGCGTGGGCTAAAGCCCACGCTACAGAGACTTTTGTCGAACACGTCAATCCTCCCAGCTGTGGGCTTTCGGCCTGGCTTTCCATGGCGTGGGGCAGTCGTCGATCAAGGTCTACGCCCACGGGGATCAACACGGTTTCCGCGTTCATGATCTGTTGCCTTGGTGTGTGGCGATGTCATCTGAGAAGCCGCCAGTCAGGACATCTCTCCCCCTGCCACTTCCGTAAGCACTTGCTAGCCCTGGGCGCGGCTCCGGCTGAATTTCACACTCTCAAATAAGAGTGAATCTGGATTTGCTATTCGTTTTCGTTTGTCCTTATCACGGGAATGCCTATAATTCGCGCAGCTCGCCGGAAAACTGACCGGATACTGCCGTGAACACTGTTGAAGACGATTCCCCCCTGTATGAGGGCATGATTGGCCGCGGGTCCGCCATGCGCGAGGTGTATCGCATGACCCGCAAGGTCGCGGCGAGTACAGCCACCGTGCTGTTGCTCGGCGAAACTGGGACCGGCAAGGAACTGGTGGCCAAGGGGATTCACCAGTTGAGCCGCCGGGCCACGGGGCCGTTTATCCGTGTGAACTGCGGGGCGTTGAGCGAGAGCTTGCTCGAGAGTGAACTGTTCGGGCATGTGAAGGGGGCCTTCACCAGTGCTCATGAAAATCGCACCGGGCGGTTCGAGGCGGCCCACGGCGGAACGATCTTTCTCGATGAGATCAACTCCATCAGCTACACGTTGCAGGTGAAGTTGTTGCGGGTGCTGCAAGAGCATGAGTTTGAGAGGGTCGGCGACACGAAAACGATCTCGGTCGACTGCCGGATCGTGGCGGCGACGAATCGCGACCTGAACGAGATGGTGGATCGTGGGCAGTTCCGAGAGGACTTGTATTACCGGCTGAACGTGTTGCCGATTTATCTGCCTCCGCTACGGGATCGGACCGAGGACATCCCCGCTCTCGCCGAGCATTTTGCATCGCGGTTCGCCCCCGACATGCGCCGACCTCCTCTGCAAGTCACAGCGGAGGCGATGAGCTGTCTGAAGAATTACATCTGGCCCGGTAATGTCCGCGAGTTGGAAAACTACATCGAACGGGCCACGGTGCTGGCCCCGACGCCCGCGCTGACTCCTGATCTGCTGCCGGCGCACCTGCGAGGTGAGGCTCCTGTCCGCCTGGGTCGAGCGCAGCGGGACAGCATCGAGGCTCTCTGTACCGAACTGGTCAACCTCGGCTTATCTCGTGTCAAAGAGGACGGTCAGGCTCACGAACTGGTGATGGGACTCGTCGAGAAAGAGTTGATCCTGCAAGTCTTGCGGTCCTTTCAAGGCACCCAGACCAAAGCCGCCAGCAAGCTGGGGATCAACCGCAACACGCTGCATAAGAAGATCGACGACTACGGGCTCCACGGCGAGGCGCGGTGAGCAGTATAAAAGTTACTGAATCATAGACAGCGAGCCTGCCAGGGGTATGACACCCGTGTGTAGACTCGGGCCTAACAGTGCAGGGTGTTGCGGTGAGAACTGCTGCTCCAATGTCCGGCAGGTCGCTGGATCGGCTCACTCGTCTATACTTCGCGCGGGGAGACATGAGACATTTCGTAGACGGACATCCTTGTCCGTCCCTGTGGAACACCTCGGGGAGTGACGGACGAGGACGTCCGTCGTACGTCTCAATCTGGCCCGCGTGAAGAATAACTTTCGATCTCACGAACGATATCCACTGTCTTCAGCCAGCTGGGCAGCAGCGTGGCCCTCATCGGATGGCTTCTGCAACGCCGAGACACGAGGAATCTCGAATGTCTTGCCAATACTCTGGTCTCACTGGAAGCGTGGGATTGCGGCGACGGTGAAGATGACCATCTCTTCGCCGGTGACCGTGCTGATGTCGTGGTGCATGCTGATGACCTTGACGCCGACGGCTTCGTGGACCAGGGACTCCAGCATCGGACGGGCCAGTTCGAGGAGTTGTTTGCGGGTTTGTTTGACCAGGTCGCGGCCCTTTTCGGGAGTGGACGACTTGCTGAGTTGCCGCTCCGCCAGAGTTAGCACGCCGCGAATGCGGACCACCAACAGGTCTTTAATGAAGTGGACGTAGACCTGCTCGGACCGCCAGCCGAGGTACTCCTCCTGGAAGCGAATGATCCCGTCACAGATGGCCGCTTCGCTCTCAGCTTGGGTCAAGACCTTAGAAGTCCGGTCATTGCGGATGCGGCGGGCTTCCCCCATCGGCAAGCGTGGCTCGGCGTCCGAACTGGCTCGCGCAAGGATTGGCTTTGGTGCTTGCCCGACCGGAGTGACGGCTGGTTCGACACTGTCCAGCACCGCTTGAATCTCGGCCAGTGAGGCGGGTTTGACGAGGAAGTCATTGAACCCAGCCCGCATGGCGAGGGCCTTGTCCTCGTTGTCCTTCTGGCCGGTGACAGCCACGATCTTCGTCTTTGTGAAGCTGGGGATCTGGCGGATGTGCTTGGTGAACTCGCACCCGCCCATGCCGGGCATCAAGAGATCCACGAGCATCAAGTCGGGTCGAAACGCCATCGCCACATCCAGAGCCTGCCTCCCGCCGTAGGTCACATGCACCTGATGACCAAGGGCTTCGACCAACAGTCCCAACGCATCCGCTCCGTCGCGGTTGTCATCGACGATCAGAACACGGAGTGACTTTGTTGTCTCAGTCTTCGGGTTGGTTTTCATGGTTATCGTGTGGTTTCTCGAAGGAGTGGTGTAGGGTGGGACCAGCTCGCTTTGGAGCGCTGGCCCACCATGTGCGATGGGGTCTGGTGGGCGATGGTGGGCCTGCGCCCAAAGCGGCTGGTCCCACCCTACGGGGCCTCAACGCGGCAACCGCGGCACACTCGCCAGAATCTTCTTGATCTGCTCAAAGCTTGCGGGCTTCACCATGTGGTGATTGAAGCCCGCTTGCAACGAGGTCGCCCGGTCCGAATCCTGGCCATAGCCCGTGAGCGCCACCAGCACCACATCGCGCAGCTGCGGTTGCTCGCGGACGCGTTTCGCGACCTCATACCCGCTCAGTCCCGGCAACCCAATGTCGAGCAACATGACTTCCGGGCGATAGTCCAGCGCCGCTTGCACTGCACTTACCCCATCATAAGCAGTTCGCACCTCATGCCCCAATGCCTGGAGCAGCATCGAGAAGCTGAGCACCGTATCCACGTTGTCATCCACCACCAGGACTCGCAGTGGGGGCGGGAGTGGAGCATGAGGACTGTCGACCCCGCCGTCCACGCTGCCAGCCGCCGCTCGCGGCGCCTCATTGTAGAGCGGCAACCGCACGATGAATTCGCTGCCATGTCCCAGCACGCTCTGGACCTCGACCGTGCCGCCGTGCAGTTCCGTCAGCCGTTGCACCAGAGCCAGTCCGATCCCCAACCCACCATCAGACCGAGCCAGCGAGCGATCCGCCTGTGTGAACAGATCGAAGATCCGGGGCAACAGCGTCGGGCTGATCCCCACTCCATTATCCCGCACGCGCAACACGCACTCCGGCCCCTCGATCTGGGCCGTCAAATGGATCTGACCGCCCGCTTCCGTGTACTTGGCGGCATTCGTCAGCAAGTTCACCACGACCTGTTCTAACCGGGCCGGGTCGGCATCCAGCCAAATCGGCGGAGGCAGGATCGTGACCGTCAGTGTGTGCCCTTGCTGCTCGATCAGCGGGCGGGTCGTCTCCACGGCCCCTTGCACAATTCTGTTCACGGTCACACGTTCTCTGCGCAGCTGGACACGACCCGTGGTGATGCGCGACACTTCCAGCAGGTCATCGACCAGATGTTGCAGCTGACCCAATTGGCGCTGAATGATGTCGCGGGCCTTCTTGTGAATCAGAGTCTCTGTCTCAGATTGCAGGCCGAGCAATTGGACGGCGTTGGCGATGGGAGCCAGCGGGCTGCGCAGTTCGTGACTGAGCATGGCCAGGAACTCATCCTTGCGGCGATGGAGGTCGGACATCTCGACCGACTGGGTCCGCAGCAGTTCTTCGAGGCGGACTCGATCCGAGATATCTCGAACGTTGCACTGGATCACCTGAAGCGGCCCTTCGGCATACACGTTGGCCACCATCTCGACCGGATGATCGTGGCCCTGCCGGTCCTGCAATGGCAGATTTTCATAACGGAGCGAGCCCTGCTCGTCCAGTTGCTGCATGGCCGCCTGACTGGCCTGCTTGTCGCCTAGGATGCCGATTTGCCAGAGTTCTTTGCCGACAAAATGTTCAACTGGGTAATCCAACAGAGTGGTGAGGAACGGGTTGACGTGAGTGATTTTCCGATTGGCAGAATCGAGAATCAGGATGCCGTCATGGGCCGCTTCAAACAGGCGTCGATAACGGACCTCGGAATCGTGAATCGAGGCTTCGGCCTGCTTCATTTCGTCGATATCGGTATTGCTGCCGATCCACAGCACAATGATTCCCTGGGCATCCCGAATCGGCATCAAGCGTCCCTCAAACCAGTGGTACACCCCGTCCGCCCGACGGAAGCGATGTTCCCGATGATACATCTCTCCCGTCTGGAGACAGTGCGTCCAGATTCGCACGGTCTCTTCCAGATCATCCGGGTGGATAAACTGCTTCCAGCCCCAGTCTTTGATTTGCTTGAACGTCAGACCGGTGTACTCAAACCATTGCGGGTTGAAGTAGTTCACGTCTCCATTGGGCAGCGCGGTCGTGACCATCTGGGGCATCGT
The DNA here is from genome assembly GCA_031431195.1 of Planctomycetota bacterium. Classification (GTDB taxonomy): domain Bacteria; phylum Planctomycetota; class Planctomycetia; order Planctomycetales; family Planctomycetaceae; genus TH-plancto1. Next base: position 9,805 of record JANPCU010000107.1, read on the forward strand.
ATCCAGAATCAGCTTCTGTCGTTCTTCGCTCGATTGCATCAGGTTCCTGGCCCGCAATTGCGAGTAGGCCACGGCCACATAATGCGCAATCGTTTGTAGAAAGATCAGTTCCTCAGGGTAGAACTCATCTTTCGTCTGACTGCCAAACGAAAGCGTCCCCAACAATTGATCGTCCGTCAGGAGCGGATAACAGGCAAACGCTCGGCAGCCGGACGACTTGGCGAGTGCATAGATCGGCTCATTCGACTGCTGCATGTCGCTGACCACGATCGACTGGCGAAGTAAAGCCGACGTCCCGCCAATTGACTCACCAAACCTCAACCGCTGAAGCTTCAGGGCAATCTCCTCGGAGATTCCCCCGTAGGAAGCGAGTCTCAAAAATACACCACTTTCGTCCACCAAGTGGTTGCGGTAGCTGTCCACACCCAGATGCGAGCTAATCTCCTCAATCAAGCTATGCAGCATCGCTTCCGGGTCATCCGCGAACAGCAGGGTTTCCGCCGCCTCGCCGAGGAGTCGCAGCCGTTCGTTTTGCAGCTTCAGCGTCACTTCGGCTTGCTTGCGATCCGTGATGTCGATCAGCATGTTCATGCCGCCGATGATCTGACCTTGGAGATCACGAATCACCGAGGGATAGGCCACGCACCAGACGCGAGTTCCATCCGGGCGTTCCGCAATGGCCTCCAATCCTTGGATGACGCAGTCGCCCTTCAGCGCCATCGCCATCGAACAGTCTTCATGTGGCACCGGCGTGCCATCGGCAAGGAAGAGCTTCCAGCAGACGCACCACCGGTCTTCGTGGAGGACCGGAGTGCGCCCCGAGAGTGGCACGCAGGCTGGGTTGAAGTGGGTCAGTACACCGGCGGCGTCGGTCATGTAGATTGCTGCGGGTAAGGCGTCAATCATCACTCGAAAGCGTTGTTCGTGCTCACTCAACTCTGCCTCGGCGAGTTTGCGCTCCGTCACGTCCTCAATCGCCAGCAGGATCAACTCGGAATGATTGCCTGGCCGGCGAATGCGGCGGGCATTCAACAGCATCGTCTTCCGCCCCAAGGTGGGAAAATCATGCACGACCTCGAAATCGAGGAAGATTTGATTCTGAGGCAACACCTCTTCCAGCAGCGTTCGCAGCTGAGGAATATCCCACTGGCGATTGCCGAGGTCGTACACGTACTGGCCCAACGTCTCGGCTTGAGTGACCTCGAAGTTGCGGTAGAAAGACCCATTGGAGGACACAATCCGCAAATTCTGGTCGAGAACTAAAAACGGCACCCGCAAGGTGTCAATGATGTTGTCGGCATAGGCGAGTGTGTCTCGCGCCAGCTGCTCGGCGAGCCGGCGCTCGGTCACGTCCTCAATCGCTAACAGAATCAATTCGGAATGATTGCCCGGTCGACGAATGCGGCGGGCATTCAGCAACATCGTCTTCCGCCCGAGGTTGGGAAAGTCATGCTCCACCTCGAAGTCTTGGAAGACATGATTCTCCGGCAAGACTTCTTCCAAGAGCGTCCGCAAGGCAGGAATGTCCCACTGGCGATTGCCGAGGTCGTACACGAACTGGCCCTGCGTTTCCGACTGAGCCACATGGAAGTTCTCGTAGAACGACTCGTTAGCGGTCACGACCCTGAGAGTGTGATCGAGTACCAGGAACGGTTCACGCATCGTGGCAATGATATTGTCCGCGTACGCGAGAGCGTCGTGGGCCAGCTGCTCGTCTCGCTTGCGCTCGGTCACATCGCGAAAGATCAGCACAACCCCGGCGACATCGCCCGAGTCACTGCGGATGGGAGCCGCACTGTCGTCGATGGGGCGCTCCGTCCCATCTTTCGCAATCAGCAGCGTGTGATTGGCCAGCCCGACAACAACGCCTTCCCGCAGCGCTCTGTGGACCGGGTTCTCGACGATGCTGCGTGTGGTCTCGTTGACGATGTGGAACACGCTCTCCAGCTTGAGTCCGGCTGCATCTGCCAGTGACCATCCAGTGAGGGCCTCTGCCACCGGATTCAGAAAGGTGACATGCCCCCGGTTATCGGTGGTGATGACCCCGTCCCCGATACAGGAGAGCGTCACGCGCAGCCACTCCGGCTGCTCGTGGAAGGCCGAGGGCAAGGGGGGAATGTGATTGGACATCAGCTCAGTCCGATTCCGTAATTTGTTATTGTGTGTGTGGGAACTGGAGTCTGACAAGAACGGGGGCAGATGATAGGTCGGTGGAGAGATGGTGAGCCGGGCGGCGTCAGCCCCCGGATTCCGTCGCACACGCCGCACGTGTCCGGGGGCTGACGCCGCTCGGCTCACCTGAAATGACTCTCATGACAGCACCACCGTCACTTGATGCTCCATTCGATCATCCACCAGGGGGATCACCAAGCCCGGAAGTTCGACGCCATCCACCGTGACACGTTTCACAGTCGATGACGGCTGCGGTTGCTCCACCGTGATGTGATACACCGTTTCGCGATACCGGTAGTGCATCACGAACGACTTCCACTCGGCGGGCAGACACGGCGCGAACCGTAGGTGATCGATCTCCAGATGAACGCCCAGCAGGGACTCGACAATCAACTGATACATCCAGCTGGCCGACCCGGTGTACCAGGTCCACCCGCCGCGTCCGATGTGGGGAGCGACTCCGTAGACATCGGCAGCGACGACGTACGGTTCGACCTTGTACGTCAAGATTTTCGCGGGTGTCGAGCCATGATTGATCGGGTTGATGAGTTGGAACAACTCCCACGCCTTCTCATGGTCGCCGAGCTTGGCGAAGGCCATCACAGTCCAGATGGCGGCGTGGGTGTACTGGCCCCCGTTCTCGCGAACGCCGGGGACGTACCCCTTGATGTAGCCGGGGTCGAGGTGCGACTTGTCGAACGGCGGATCGAACAGCTGAATGAGGGCGTCGCTGCGCCGCACCAGTCGTTGATCGACGGCCTGCATGGCCAGCTGCGAGCGGTCGGGGTCGCCAGCACCGGAGATCACCGACCAGCTTTGCGGCAGGGAGTCGATCTGGCACTCTTCATTCGTGGCAGAACCGAGTGGCTCCCCGTTGTCGAAGTAGGCTCGGCGATACCACTGCCCGTCCCAGGCGTGTTGCTCGATGTTGGCTGCCAACTGGGCGGCCTCGGCCTCACAGCGATCTGCGAAGGCGATATCCCCCCGAGCGCGGGCGATCCCCGAGAACTTCTCCAGAATCCCATACAGGAAGAACGCCAGCCAGACGCTTTCCCCCTGGCCCAGTTCCCCAACCAGGTTCATCCCATCGTTCCAGTCCCCACCGCCGATCAGTGGCAACCCATGCGGGCCGAACCGCAGTCCATTGGTGATGGCCCGCACGCAGTGCTCATACAGCGTGGCCGATTCCTCGGAGGTGGTGGGGAGGTCGTAGTACGACTCTTCCTCCGGCTTGACGGGGCGACCTTCCAGGAACTTGACCGACTCATCCAGCACCCCCGTGTCACCCGTCCCACTGACGTAACGGCACGCGACAAACGGCAGCCACAGGAAGTCATCACTGAAGTGCGTTCGCACGCCGCGACCCACCGGCGGATGCCACCAGTGCTGCACGTCGCCCTCGACGAACTGATGGGCCGCACACAGCAGCAGCTGTTGACGAATGAGTTCCGGCTTCGAATGCAGCAGTGCCGAGACATCTTGCAGCTGGTCACGAAATCCAAACGCCCCGCCCGACTGGTAGTAACCACTGCGCGCCCAGAACCGGCACGCCAGGGTCTGGTATAGCAACCACCCGTTGGCCAGCATGTTGACTGCCGGGTCGGGCGTCTCCACATGGACGGCCCCGAGGGTGTGCTTCCAGAACTGCCAGACCTCTTCGAGGCTCTGGCGAGCCGCATCCAACGGGCGGGTACTCTCCACCAGTTGCCGAACATGCCCGATGTCGCGACCCATGCCGAGAGTGAACACCACCTCGCGCTCGCGACCATCGGCCAAATCAAACGTCGTCTGGATTGCCGCGCACGGATCGAGTCCCGCTCCGGTCCGGTTCGAGAGTCTTTGTCGAGTGAGGGCCGCTGGCTGCGCGAGACTGCCGTTGCGTCCGACGAACTCCGTCCGGTCGCCTGTCACCGTCCTCGACTTCTCGGACACACTGAAGAACGGAATCCGGCTGGCGAACTCCAGGCTGTAGGGGTTCCGGGCGAGTACGGCTCCGCACTGCGGATCGACCTCGGTGACGACGTGCATCAGCCCCTTGGATCGCATCTCGCCCAACACCCACTCGACATACCCCGTGACGGAGATGCGGCGCGTGCGGCCCGAGGTATTGCGCAGTTTGATCCGGACGAACTTCACCGGCTGGTCCACCGACACGTAGACCCACACCTCGCTCGTGATGCCCTGTTCGGCGTGCTCGAATACGGAGTAGCCAAATCCATGTCGACAGACATACGGCGTCGACGACGGAACGGGCTGGGGCAGCGGCGACCAGACTTGTCCGCTCTCCTCATCCCGGAAATAGAACGCCTCGCCCGTGCGGTCGGTGATCGGATCGTTGTGCCAGGGCGTCAATCGAAACTCGTGAGCATTCTCGCCCCACGTGTAAGCGCCCCCACTTTCGGAGATGACAGTGCCGAACTGCGCGTTCGCCAGCACGTTGACCCACGGTGCCGGACAGACCAGCCCCGGAGCCATCCAGATGACGTACTCGCGTCCATCCGGAGTGAAGCCACCGTGGCCGTTGTAAAACGCGAGATTCACCGGCGGCAACAGCGGCTTGGAGACCGTCACTGCGACACGATTTCCACGAACCGGGACCAACTCCGGGATCTTGATCTCGGTCCGGCTGCGACGTTCCAGCTGTTCTTCCAGCGTTCCTTCGGAGTCGAGGATGATGACTCGTGCGACGGTTTGCAGTAGGGTGCGGTCCTCGTCGCTGAGCTGTTCGGCTCGGCGAATGAACAGGCCGCCGGGTCGGTCGAGCGTCGGGGCATTGGTCCCCGCTGAGCAGAGCCCGATGATCAAGTCTTGTAGCTCCTGGCGATAGCCCGCATCGCAATCGTTCCAGATCACGAGATCGACAGCGAGTCCTTTCAGCCGCCAATACGCATGCGCCTGAACCAGTTGTTGCGCCAATTCGATGCGGTCCAGGCGTCCGATTCGCAATAGCACAATCGGCAGATCGCCCGAGATCCCATGTCCCCACAACCCGGATTGCCCGCGCTGATTCTTCGCCAGGACGGCCGCTGCCGCGCGTTGGGCGGCGTTCATGAAGAGGATCGAGCTGGCCAGTCGGCCGTAAATCTGGGCATCCCCTTCGGTGGCATTCAACTGCCGCAGCAACACCTGCCCGTGAGTCCACGCCATATCGAGGACTCGATCCGCGAGGTGGCGGTCGTGATAGCGCTCAATCAACTGGAGGGCCGCGTCGCGCGTGTCGGCCATTCCGGTAATGATGTCCACGGAGATCGACTCATCGGGCGACAAGGTCAGTCGCTGCCGAATCGCGACGATCGGATCAAGGACCGGTCCGGCGGTGTTTGAGAGCCGCCCCGATCGCTGCATCGCGCTGGGGTTCGCCGTCGTGCGCCGCCGACCGATGAATTTCGAACGATCGGTTTCGAAGGAAGTCTCGCCCGCCGTCGCACCGCGAACCACCAGCAGGTGCAGCATCCAGGGCGGCTGCTCTTGGTGTGAGCGAGGGCGTCGCGTGCCGAGGATCGCCTGTCGCTGCGGCAGTAATTCTGTTTGAACAAAGAGATTGGAAAAGGCCGGGTGCGATGCGTCGGCGGCTGGGCTCGCGAGGACCACCTCCGCATAGCTCGTGAGTTCGATGGTCCGCGTCAGGCTGGAGCGATTGACCAGCGTCACACGCCGAATCTCGATGTCATCTTCGGGGGACACCGCGATCTCAGTGTGGAGCTTGATGCCATGATCTCCTCTCCGAAACTCGGCTCGTGCTTGGGAGAAGATCGCCTGATACTTCGGGCTGGCGACGCGCGTCGGATGGTGCGATGTCGACCAGACCTCACCGGACGTGACATCCCGGAGATAGCAGAACTGGCCGGTGTCATCGCACGTCGCATCTTCCCGCCAGCGGGTCACCGCCAGGCCCTTCCACTGGCTGTAACCGCCGCCACCGTTGGTGACCATGACGTGATAGCGGCCATTGGAGAGCAGATGCACTTCAGGAATCGGAGTGTGGGGAGTCGTGAAGACTCGCATCTGGGTTTGCAGGTCCTCGGATGGTTCGCGTGTGTCGGAGGCTTCCGAGGCGTGTGGATAGTAGGACGCCACGCGGGGAATGCGTTCCTGCAGCAGCAGTGCCGTCGCCTGGAACTGGGGGTCGGCCAGGAAGCGGCGCTGCATCGGCCGGTTGAGCAACTGATAGGCCAGTGCCAGGAGACTCATCCCCTGGTGATGGGCCATATAGGACTTCACGATTTCACAGGTGTGGTCGCGTGTCAGACGCGAGCGGGTGTAGTCGATGGCCTCGTAAAAGCCGTACTCTCCCGCAAACCCCAATGTGTCCATCGCCTGCATGTTGCTGCACGCTGCCTGCGGGGCGACCATCAGCGACATCACCGTGGCATAGGGGGCGATGACCAGATCATCCGCGAGACCGCGTTTGAACCCCAACCCAGGCACACCAAACGCGCGGTACTGGTAGTTCTGATGGGCGTCCGTCAGGTTGTATCCCGACTCCGAGATGCCCCACGGAATTCCCCGGAGGTGTCCATATTGACGTTGGCGTTCAATGACCGCTCGATATGTCTGGTCCAGCAGTGTGTGCGGATGGGTCGGCATCACCAGGAGCGGCATCAGGTACTCGAACATCGACCCGCTCCACGAGAGGAGCATCTGTTGCCGGCGAGATGTCGTGAGCAGCCGACCGAGTGCGAACCAGTGATCCTGCTTCACCCGTCCCTGGGCAATGGCGACAAAGCTGCCCAGGCGGGCTTCCGAGGCCAGCAAGTCGTAGAATCCGGCATCGCGGCGACGCTCGCTGACATCAAAGCCAATCGCCATCAATCGCCGCGCAGGGTCATACAGAAAGTCATATTCGATGTCCGCGAATTCGCCGCTGTCGTTTACCAGTGAATGAATGGTTTGCACTCGTTCGGTGGCGATCTGTTGGCTGGCGGCAAGATGCGTCCGCAATGTGGAGACCCACTCTCTTTCCGCTCGATCCTCTGCGGTCAGCGGAACTGCAATCATGCGGAGCAGTTCATCCACCACCGGCAGGAGTTGTTCCGTAAAGCTGACGAGCGAACGCAAAGTCGGACTCGAATCCAGTTGGCGAACCAGCGACAACAACTCCTGTCGCACGCCCGTTTGTTCCGGCGTCCCACGATGGCCGAGGTCAAACGGGGCCGAGGAGCCCCCCAGCCACGGAGCGATCTTTAGCAAATCCGACGCATGCTCGCGGCACTGCTGCTCCAGATCGACCAATTGAACGACCATGGCCTTCGCCCATTTCGACCGGGGATCGCGTTGCATCTCCGCAGCTGTCGAGGCCAACTTCTGAAGCAGCTCACCCGATAGACGCAAACTCCCCGAGACGGCCTCGTGACGATGCCTGCGTTCTAACAGTTCCAGCAGTGGGCACTGTATGGGATGCCCCGAGTCCTCGGGTGGCAATGACAGACAACTGGTCTTCCATGCCTGACGAGCCACATCCAGGAGTCCCCACACTCCGGGTGACAGAATCGGCTGATCCAGCAGCTCGATCAACCCCGAGCGAAGCGTCAACACATGCCCGGCGAGATTGCCGCTATCGACCGTGGAGACATACTTCGGGTAGAGCGGCTGCAGCGTCAGTGTGTCGTACCAGTTCAAAAAGTGCCCGTGGTAGCGTTCCAACTGCCCCATCGTTTGAAATGTCTGGGCAGTCCGCTCCAGAAGTCGACCGACGGAGAGATATCCGAAATCGCAAGCCGCCAGATTCGACAACAGAGAGATACCGATGTTGGTCGGCGAGGTCCGGTGCGCGACCGTGCCCACGGGGTACTCTTGGTAATTGTCCGGGGGTAACCAGTGATCCTCCAGGCCGACATGCTTCTCAAAAAATCGCCACGTCTGGCGGGCCACCTGATGCAGGTAGGCGACCTGTGCAGCTGTCAGTGGTTGTTCATTCGGCTTTCCCGGTTGGCTGATCCGCCAGGCGATCCACGGTGACATCAACCACGCCAGGAGCAACGGAGCAGCCGCGGCCAATGATCCCGGCTGTACGATGGCGAGCGAGACAGTGGTGGAGAGTGCCACCACGGATGCCATCGCCATCGCGTGGTAGCTGCCCAGTAAGCTGTGGTTTCCATCTCGTTCGGCGTCGCTGGCCGTCTTCCACTCCAGCATTCGCCGACGGGTGAAGAGCATTCGCCCCACGGTTCGCAGGCAGGCATCGAGGCTGATGTATGCCTCGTAAGGGAGGAACGCGAGGATCAGCCCCGCTTGAGCGAGCCCAACTCCGGCGGACCGCATTGTCTGCTGCAAGTGTTGGAGTCTGGTGAAGTCTCCCGTCCCGCGCATCGCGGACACGACCGACAGACAACACGCCGGGATCAACACGATACTGAGTACAACCACAGTCCAGACCCATGCTGGCACCCAGAGCAGCCATCCCAGTAGTAGCAGCGCGACCAGCGCCGGGGAGACCAAGCTGCGACGGAGATTGTCCAGGATCTTCCACCGCGACAGCCAACTCAATGGATTGCGGCCCCGTTTCCTATCTGGTCCAGGAACCGATCGACAGAGCCACCCAGCGATCTGCCAATCCCCACGGATCCAACGATGCCGACGGCTCACGTCCGTGCTGTACTGCGACGGATAGCTCTCATAGACGTGGACATCACTCACCAATCCCGAGCGGGCGTAGCACCCTTCCAGCAGGTCGTGACTGAGAATCTGGTTGTCGGGAAACCGCTGCTCCATCGTGGCCACAAAGGCATCGATGTCGTAAATCCCCTTGCCGATAAACGAACCCTCGTGGAATAAATCCTGATAGACATCGGAGATTTCGCGGGTATAGGGATCAATGCCCGCCTCCCCGGAATTCAGCTGCGCGTACCAAGACTGTGGGTGGTCCTCCAGTGAGATGGCCACTCCCGGCTGTAAGATGCCGTAACCTTCCGCGACCACTTTCCGGGCTTCATCGACTCTTGCCCGGTTCAAGATGTGGGCCATCGTACCGACCAGTTTTCGGGCGGCATCACGAGGCAGGATCGTGTCTGTATCGAGCGTGATGACATACTTCATCCGTGTCAGGGAGAGGGGGTCACGACCCACGACCAGTGAAAACGCAGCCAGTGAACCGCCTCGACACAGAGCATTCAGATCGCCGAGCTTGCCACGCTTTCGCTCGTACCCCATCCAGGTCCGCTCCTGCGGATTCCAGAGACGAGGGCGATGCAGCAGGAAGAACAGGTCGTCCTCTCCGACACGGTACTTGTCGTTGAGTGCCTCAATCCCGGACTGTGCAGCCTGCAACAGCGCGGTGTCGTCCGCGAGCTCAGCTGCGGAGGCATCACGAAAATCGGTCAGCAAGCAAAAACGCAGGTGGTCGTCACGATTGGCGAGGTAGCGGACTTCGAGAGCTTCCAGCAGACGACCAATGCCATCAGGACTCACCAGCATCGTCGGGACCACGACCAGCGTGGAACACTCGACCGGAATTCCCTTCATGAAATCGAGACGCGGCATCCGCAGCGGCGTCACGATGAGGGTCGAAAACCAGTTCACGAGGCTCATTCCCAGCTGAGTGGCCCCCGCCAACAGCAATAGTCCTGCCACCCATCGCTCTCTGCCGAGTAAACCGGTCTGAATGAGGACGAATGCCGTGAACGACATGGCGAACACAAAGATCGCGCCGAGATACAGGGGCAGAGACTGGCCTTTCGCCCTGCGAGCCAGACCGTTGGTGAATGACCAGCGTCGACCGGCAGCGAGTTCGAACTCCGGCAGTCCATTGTCAATCAGGAAGTAGCCCACATGCGCAGTGCGATGAGTGACACCCTGGAGTGTGGCCGTCTTTGAGGCCAGATCGACAGCCCGACGGGCGACATCAGGCTCGCTGAACCGGCTGTGCTTCGCCACATCCTCCACGACCCGCCGGTACTGATCGCGCGTCTGAAAGTCCATCTGCCGGTACACCCCGGCGGGATCTTCACTCAGAATCTGCTCCACCACACTGAGCGATTCGACAAACTCTCGCCAGTCGATTGCTTCCAGCTCGCGCAAGCCACCAATGCTATTACTGATCGAAACCTGATCGACGGCCTGTTGCTGACTTTCCTCTTGAACGAGCTGCTCGATCGTTCGCCCGTGGGCCGCCAGCTGATGCTCGATCCAGGTCATCAGCACAGAAAACGTGGTGCCGTGTCCCTGCAATCGGCGAGTCATCTCCGCCACAAAGGCCGACGAGAGTGGCGGGTTGAGCCGGGCCAGATCGGCCACCAGCAGGATGATCTCGGGAGGAGATTTCTCCGCACATTCGATCAGCCGCTCCGCCCACACGGCGGCCGTGGTGCGCGCGAGCGTGCCCTTGGCAATCCGTGCCGCCACTCGGCGCAGGTTCTCGATCAGTGCCTGCCGGAACATAATGGGAACGGCCCACAGCTCTCCCAAAGTGAGCGGCCGTCTGCGTTGGTAGGCGGCCACGAACGTTCGCAGTCGCTCCGCATCGATCCGCCCATCGACATGCGAAATCAACTCGAGTGCCATGTCGTACACCAGCGGATATCCCGCTGAAGGACCGTTGAGCAGCCGGGGCAAACTGCGGCTGTATTGCTTGGGGAGATGCCGCCGCGCTGTGCGAATCTGCTCTTCGATCAAATAATAGTTGTCGAGCAGCCATTCGCTCGCCGGAGGAATGCGTTCCTTGCGCTCTACCGCTTCGGTCACGAACTGGTACGCCTTCAGCAGTACCTTCTCATTCGCTGCCAGACGCGCCAGCAACAAGTCTGGCCCGACAGACGGATCAATCTGATGCCATCCGGCCAGACTCTCGGCATGCTGTTCCAGCTGTGCCCCACTGAACAGATCAGAACGCAGCGGCAAGTCATCGCCGAATTCACGAAACAACCCATCAACGCCAATCCGCGATTGCCATCGTTCCAGCCGTACACGAAAGAGTCCACCAGTCCACTTCAAATCTACCATCTCCTTGAGGAACGAATTGAATCACATCACTGCACCTTGTCAGGAGGTGATTGAGTACGAAGGCTCACCGATGGACACGAGCAACCGTGATTCTATCAGCTTTCGAGTTTCCAGGAGCGTTGTGGTCACGGAGTTCGCGCCAGCGGCCATGAGCCGTTCACGGTCCATTTTGCTGACATCGTGTGGTCCCCAGCGTCCGACAATGATTTGCGCGTCCGGTGAGGCTTCACGAAGACGCTTACAGAGATAGCGTGCATGCGCCATTCCACCCGGAGGTAAAGAGGCGATGCAGATGGCCACCGGCGGATCGACTGCAATACGAACCGCCAATTCGGAGACCAGCGAATCGACGGATGAAATCTCCAGAATACAGCGAGTCGGGTCCAGTAGCTGTCGAACCATCTCCAGGCCCACTTCGTCAGTCTCGTCTCTCGCCGGACAACCCAGCACGGTGGGCAACTGCAGCCCAGCCGATGTTCCGAGTATTGCTTGTGCGGGTGTCAGTTCATTCGGACCTTGTACGGACCGTGTTTCGCCGGAGAAGCTGTGCACAGATTCATCAACCACCAGGAGAATCTTCCGCAGCCCCTCGATGATCATTCGCTGGTCGTCATAGGATAGGTATTCGCGGATCACATCCCGCCGTGTGTAATTGAGTGGCGGGATCAGCAGTTCATCGTAAACATCCTCGACGCGCGATGTCTTGATCCGTTGTTGGATGAGTGCCGAGGCTTCGAGCTGATCTCCGAGCATGAGCCTCTGATAGAGTCCAACGTGAGCGCGCAAGGCCGGACCGTCACCCAACAGGAGATTCAAAAAACCCAGTTGCGAGATATTCTTTCCCAACACCACCAGACAGACCGCAATGGGTGCCGATAGAACCAGACCAATTGGCCCCCAGAGATACATCCAAAAGGCTGCGGAGATAATCAGCGCCGTCGGAGAGACACCGGTGCTCTGCCCGAACGCCAAGGGTTCGATCACGTTGTTACTGATGAGTTCCAGGACGACGATGTAGCCGAACACCCCCAGCGGATAGGACCATCCGTCGGATGTCGCCAAGCTCATGAAGATGGGAAAGATCGCACCAACCCACGGTCCCACGTACGGAATGAATCGCAGCCCAGCGGCTAGAAATCCCCAAAGAAAAGCGTTCGGCACGTGAAGCAAATACAGTCCCGCTGTCATGACGATGCCATATCCCCCATTCAAGAGTGCGACCATCACGATGTATCGAGTAATTCGCTCCGTCACCTCTTCGAGTGCCTTGCTGGTGAGCGCGAGCCGAGCCTTACCAGCCAGTAACACGATCCGGTCACGCAAATCCTCTCGCCCGAGAAGAAAGAACACGAGCAAGATCATCGAGAAGGCTAGCGTCCCCATGACCTCCAAGGCCGACCCCAGATATCCGGTGAGTGACATCCAGGGGAACGACGTCATGCTCGATGAGGCGACTCTCTCGGGAGAGGCATTCGGTTCCGGGACGAGGCTCGGCGGTTTTTTCAGAACTAAAGACTTTCCGGTCGGTGACTCTTGAAACTCTCGGCTGATCTCATCGACCATGGTGGAAAATTGGCTGGCTAATTTGCCGGAGTTCAACCGACGCAACGACTGCACCTTGGCCTTGATGATTGTGGTGTGCTGAGGAAGCTTGGCCAGCACACTGGCGACCTCATTGGTCACCATCATGCCCAGTGACACCAGAACGAAGCCAGCTGCCAGTACAGCCAGTATGACCGAACCGAGTCGCCCCAGACCGCGCCGCTGCAAGGCCCTGACCAGGGGATTCAGCAGGAATGTCAACAGGACAGCCATGGCAATCGGGATGAGCACCGGTCGAGCCCAGATCAACGCCAGGACAATCACCAGTCCGATGACCGTCCCAGCCAACAGGATGACGGCGCGTTGCCACAACGGGACTGGTTGAACACGTGTCATCGGATGCGATCTCCCTTATCAAAGTCATTCCAACGCCGAAACCATCCGTGACAGAAAGGCATCGATCCGGCGGGCATTGGTGCCGAGATCACTCTTTCCCACCCGCGAGGCTGATCTCACATCAATCCGAGGTTGCTGACGTCGTGCATTGCTGTCCTCACTGTTCCTCAGTCGTTGCGACAGATTGCGATGAATCTTCAGGATGCGAGTGACTTCATTTCACTTCATCGCATCTCGGGGAACAGGCTCGCTGGCTTCGTTCGTATTGCACTCTTTCGTCCAGCGACACCCGAACACGCGATAGGCATTGAGTACCAGGCCCGCTCCCCATCCGAGCAACACCCACTGAAACCAGTTCTTGTCGGGTGACCGAACCAGGTTCAGCGTGATCAAACCCGCATTCACAACGACAAAAATGCCGAAGTGAATCCAGAACTTCCGAGGGGTTGGCCCACGATCGCCGGATCGTGGCCTGCGAATGTTTGTAGCCATCGTCTCTCTCATGGAGCCAGCGGTTCGGGTCACGTGTCGACATGTCCACTTCACGTTGTCGGATGGAGTGGTTCATGACCCATGGAGGGATCAGGAATGACGTTTCGGGTCTTCCTCGTCCCGACATCCTGACTAACCCAGGTGTCGGTGACATCCGCGGTTCGCAACTCTTCGTGCGAGAGGATTTCCTCGGCAGGCAACAGGGCTGGCTTGTCACACTCCCGCGGCACCATCGTCGCGACCTGGCAGTCCCAGAACTCCCACGATTCTGCCACGATCTGCAAGAGGGCCAACTGAGGATCCTCCAGTCCCAGAGGAAACCACGTCAGCAGACTCGGGCTCCACAGTTCTTCAAGTTTTGGGCGATCCTGAATCAACGTGGCGCGACCGGAGATCGAAACGTAGCGATGGTCCTCGCTATCGTCGTAGCTGACATTGACGTGCTCCTCGGTCTGGACTTCGTCGACTTTGGGCGTGTCAACGTTCGTGAAGAACCAGAGCGTGCCATCAAACTCCACGGGCAGCGTCGCCATCGGTCGACTACGCAGTGAGCCATCGGGGCCAATGGTGGTCAGCATGGCCACCTTGATGCCTTCGATGAGAGTCGAGAGGTGCTTGTTCTCTGCGGGTGATGTGTGGTGCATGAACATCTCCAATGCTAGGAAAAGTGTTGACGAACATGAGCGGCAATCTGAGGATCGGTCAGCTGGTCGGCTGTCTCCACCTCGATGGTGTGGCAGGGGAACTTCTTGTTCTTCAGTCGCTTGTGAAACTCTCCTTTGGCCTCTCCGGGGCCTAGAATCAGGATCGAATCCGCTCCGCGTAGGCTGGTCAGCACCTCGTCGTAGAAGACGTTGAGCTGGCTCATGATCTTGCGATCGTGAACATCCTCCGGGACATAGCCGCTGGGACGCCCCGGCTGTTTCGAGGCCTGGCCAGTCGGTGGCTGATACGGTTTGTCGACCTGGGAGGGAATCTCTCGAATCTCCTCACCACTCTCAGTGATTCGGACGAGGACCGCTTTGCGATGATCAATCCAGACGCCAGCATTGGTCGCCATAATCGTGGCCTTTCGAGATCAGGTTGTGGGATTCAAGACGGGTCTGCGTGTTGCCTGCCCCGTCACTTGCAGGCCAGCCGATTAAACCGGCGGTCGTCCCTGAATCACGCGAATCAGCACAGTGGCGATCGCAATGAGCAGTAGGATGTGAATGAAGCCACCCAAGGTATAAGAAGTGACCATTCCCAAAGCCCACAGCACCAGCAACACGACAAAAACGGTCCACAACATTTGAGATTCTCCTTCGGCAACATGAGCGGGTGAACCGGTCGTGACGCTCACGACCTCATCGATCATCCGCTGACCAACCATCGCTTACATTCGGCGTTTCCACTCGAATCGTGTCTGTCTCAGTAGTTCGTGATGACCCAATCGCCAAAGTGAACGATGTCCGTCGCACCAACGCCCTTAATAGATGCAGCCGCTTGCTCGACAGACTCAGACTCGATTTTGGAGGCGAATACAATCTGCCCGCTCTTCACCGCTGTGAGGTATCGCTGCACCATCACCGCTTCCATGTCCCCAAAGAAGTAGTTCGAGACGGCCTCTTTGTCCTCTTCCAGTGTCTCAACGCCCAGGGCCCCATTGAGGACTTCGACCTCGGGGACGCCGAGCTGTACCAACACGTCGGACACGGCCCGGAGCTGCTCGCGGGTCGAGACGATGCCGATGACCTTACCAAACGGGGTCAGCTTCGGTGGGGGACTCACGGATTCATTGATGGCACTCATGGGAAGTCTCCTCGGGAAATGAATGTGACCTGGATTGGCGGAGACGCAGCCACTCTATAGCCGCCCCGTCAACACCAGGATGAGGAGAATCAGCAGCACCAGACCCAAGCCACCGCTGGGGCCGTAACCCCAATTCCGGCTGTGAGGCCAGCTGGGAACGGCTCCGAGAAGCATCAGAATCAAGAGGATCAGAAGTATGGTTCCAAGTGACATGGCTGTGGTCTTTCGTGAAGTGGGGTCTCAGGAGTTCGAGTGATTGGTTGGACTTGTGAGCGTGTTTGGTGATCGCCACCGAGGCTTACGCGACGAGTGGAACTGGATCGGAATGAACATCCAGATGGACATTTCCGAGGTGAATCTTGGACAGTTCCAGTTCATCACGGGCGCCATGGACGATCAGAAGGACTTTGTCGACTTTGACCAAGAACTGGTAATGCACGATGCGATCGAGTGGGATTCCGATTCCGACCAAGGCAGTCCCTAAAGCGTTGACGGAGGGAGGGGGAGCAGACCGATCGAGTGCCGCCACGATGCGGAGTACCAACGGGCCAGCGACGAGGACAGAGCCCAGTTCCGGAAACCGAAAGAAGGACGATCCCGCGACCAACCCCCAGATCGTCCCCCAAAACTCTCCGAGTCTCCCCCAAGCCTGCATGCGAGGCCCCATGTTGTTCTCGCCGGTCGGCTGATCGCCAGCGTAGAAGCCCTTGCCAACGATCGACAGACTCTGCATATCAAAGCCAATGTCATGCAGTTCGCGAACGACCGCCACAGCCTGTTCGTGGGAATGAAAGACCGCCACAGCGACTGCTTTGTCAGGCATGATCGATTTCCAGTTCAAGGGAGGATCGGGAGAACTCTGAGTGAGAGGGGCTGACCACAGAGGATCAGCCAGATTCCGAGAACCGGATACTGGTCAACGACCAGCATCCGGCGAGCCATTCCGGGGCCGCCGACCTCGTGAAAACTAATTCTTCTGTGTCGTCTGCTTGGGCGCATCGAGCTGATCGTAATCCGGGTTCTTGTCGAGCGCTTCGATTTCGGTCACGACGCCCTTGTCACCACGCTTCGTCGTCACGCGGATCTTCATGCCGGCTTTCAGATCGCTAGCCTTGCATTCCTTCGTGTCACAGCACACTTTCGTGTGGTCCGAGATCTTGTGCGAATGCTCCTTGCCATCGGCACCCGTCATCACCAGTTTGTCGCCAGTGATGCTCACGACCTGGCCGTCGTGGGTGTTGGGGAATAAACGATTCTTGTCGATGGCCTCGACGTAGGTCACAGCTTCCTTTTCACCGTGCTGGTGAGTGGTCACGCGAATCTTGGCACCGGCCTTGATATCGGCTGCCTTGCAGGTTTCCCCATCCAGGGTCAACTTGGTGTCGGCGGTCAACGCATGGGAGTGCTCGGATCCCTTGCTCGTCATCACCAGCGCGGTGTCTGTGATGCTGACGACTTTACCCTTGTGAGAGGCTTCTTTCGCTTCCTTGTTGTCGTCGGCGGCGAACGCTTGCCCCGTCACCAAGAGCAGGGCGAGGGCGATCGCATTGAGTTGAATCATCCGGAAAATCATGGTCATCGTCTTTCGTAAAGAGTGATTGTGGAACGTCCCGCAGTGGCGGGATGCCACTGCGATCCTCGACCCGAGGGGCAGGTCTGAGGTTCATCAGGTCCGAACTGACGCGCGCTGCTCGGCACGTATCGAGTCTCAGCGGACAGACACACGATGTCCGCTGGCGACTGGGGACCGCTTCCACTCGCGGGTGGAATGACGGTCACCGCCTCGGCGAAAATTCTGGGAACAACCACAACAGCAGGATCGCGCCGAGAATCGCGACGATCCATCCGTACCAGTTCTGGCTAGACAGCGAAAAGGGTTGGACAGATTCGCCTCGGATCAAGGAGTACAGAAACCCCCCGACCATGGCACCGACGATGCCCAGCACCGTCGTCATCACCCACCCCATACTCTGCGGCCCCGGTACTAGAAACCGCGCGGACATTCCCACCACCAATCCGCAGACGATCCAGCTGAGGACGCTTCCAATACTCATGATGTCATTCCTGTTGCGAAGCCTCGGGATGTCGACGCTATCTTGCAAATGGTTACGGCTTGAGGGCCGAGGCGAACTCGTCCAACTCTTTCTCAGCCCGTTCCTTCTCGTAGCCGTACCGCTCTTGCAGGATGCCGAGCATCTCTTCACGCTTGCCAGCAGCGGTGGTCAGTTCGTCATCGGTCAGCTTGCCCCACTTGGCTTTCGCCTTACCGGCCAGCTGCTTCCAGTTGCCTTTGACTTGATCCCAATTCATGGCAGTTCTCCTGAATAATTCTGTCACTTTTTCGACGTGAGCTTTGCCCGCACGATACAGGCAAAAAAAAAGGCCGACGCAACGAAACCCCGAGGGATTTCACTGCGTCGGCCTACTCATCATCTCACCCGCAGGTCGAAACCCACGTGCGATTTGGTTAGTCTTCCGAAGTGTTAAGGAGGTGTGATGTGAATCGACACGACTTAACTTCGCTCATTGTAATGAGCGAAACCGAAAATGCAACGGCCGGACACTATCAATAACCGACATTGTCACACATTAATGAGAACTACTCATTCTGCACAGGGTCGATGCCTGACAGATTAGGCGCGTGATCTCGAGTGCGATCCAGATTCGCGGTCAGATATCCCGCGATCAACTGCACAGCCATCGTCGCCGACTCCCGAGCGATCCCGATGAGTGTATTGAGCGCTAAGCTTTTCAGCTGGAGCAACGGAGAACTCAGCATGAGTGTCTCGTTGTAAGCGCGCGTCGCAGCTGCGGTAGCCGCCACATTGACTGAGGGTTGTTGGGAGTTGACAGAATGACCGTTCACGGTCGGGAACTCGTCCAGTGTGGATCCAGGATCGAAGAGCGGAGCGGGCTTCATCTGGGACTGGCTCAGCAGCTGATGAGCGACATAGCCCAGGGCGACTGCACCACCCAAAACCATCAACGGATGTTGCGACATCTGGCGGCGGATATCGAAGGCATCGCTCACGGACTGCATGGCACTGGTCACCGTGGCGGCAGTCGCCTGGACGGCTTCCACAGACGCGTTCACCGCCGAAGTGGTCGTTTGGACGGCCTGAGACAAATGAAGTTGTTGATCCAATGTCTCCAGCTTGTCGGAGAGTTGGGACTTAGTCTCTTTCATCTGTTCTTGAAGGAGTTCGGGCGTGTCAATCATGGGAGAGGCTCCTGTGTGAGACTGCTAATTGGGTTCTGAAACGGAACAATAGACCGAAACTTCGACAGACCGCCCCACACCAGAACTCCCCCCGCGATGCCAAGGACCGCAGCCACTGCCGCGTGACAGGTCCACAACGGATACGTCGCAGGATCATTCCCCACGGGTGAAGCGATCCAGTGCAGCAGATGAGCCAGGCTGAAGCAGACGAAGATCGTCGAGACAAACAGCACCACAGCTCCTGCACCAAAGACTGCGACAGCCACGAATCGCTGCCGCAGTTCCGCCTCGATCTGCATCCTCGTCAACCGAAACTGCTGCTCCACCAAGTTCCGGAGGTCGCCCAGGATGCCACTGACAAGCGCAGCTGTGGTCTGGACCGGTGATGGCTCAGCCTGCACCGGATCAGGCTCGAATTGCTCGAACATGGTGTCGAGTGGCTCGGGGGGAGTGTCGAGTGCCGTAGACATGGGTTAGCTCCTCATCTTACGCGCCACGACCCAGCCCAGACCGATGGCGAGGAAGACGGCGGGAATCGGGTTCCGCCGGATCAACTGGGCCACGTCTTCGACCATGCCGCTGAACTTGGCATCTTCCATGTACTGTCCCCCGTCATGCACCGCTTTCGCCACCGATTGAGAGGCGTTGCCGACCATGCCGTTGCGTGGAGCGTTCTGACTGAGCTTGTCGCCGAGTCCTTTGAGGCCCGCTCCCGCACTAGCTGTCAGATCGTTCGCTTTCTGTCCGACATCGCAGGCCGCCTGGCTGGCCATCGATCCGACGGCACAGCTCGCCTCGCTCGCCTTGTCGCCAATGGCGGACGCCATGCGACCGGCTTTATCGCCGAGGGCGGAGGCTGCTTCGTTGATGTTGTCTTCCACGCGGCTGGCGGCTTCTTTCGCCTTATCAGCCATCGCATCGATCCGGCTCGCGCTGGATGTCATGTTTGAATTCGACATGTCTGAACTCCTGAAATGTGGGTCAAGTTGATATGGACGACGTACGCGATGTGCGTGCGTTCGGCTCCACGTGAGTCATGATGCCGGACGGCACCATGGAGGAAAGCCAACGAGAGTCTCACGACCGACTGACATCACGAAAGTGTCTCGCGTGTGGCCGCACCGTGTGCGGTCCGTGTCACGACCTCCAGTGGAGAGAACTGGTGACTGGTCAATCAGGAACATGAGACTCCCGTTGGTTCTGAACATGCGTGTGGCCGACTAATCATCGCTAGTCGCTGGAGACACCGCTTGCGCATTGATGACTGATTCGGCCAGTTCAGTCAGATGCTTATCGGCCGTGCCTTCCTCATCGAGAGTTTCTTGCAACAGGTCGGCGGCTTCGTCGTAGCCGAGCAGCCTTGCGAATGTCCGGACACAACCGTATCCGGCCATCTCGTAGTGCTCGACACGTTGAGCCGACGCAATGAGCGCTGCGTCGAGGACAGCTGGCTCGGCATCCTCGGCCATGACATCCTGGCCCTCTTCGAGCAGACCTTCCATCGCTTTGCATTTCTTCCCTTTCGGGGAGACGCCGAGCGCCTTGAAGATCTTTTTCAGTCGCTCCACTTGGGTTTTGGTTTCCGCCAAGTGATCCTTGAAGGCTTGAGCCAACTCCTCATGAGAAGCCGCCTTCGCCATCTTCGGCAGCGCTTTCAGGATCTGATGCTCTGCGTTGTACAGATCCTTCAGTTCTTCCACGTACAAGTCGTGGAGCGTGGCGATCGCCATAGGTTTCTCCTGGGTGAAAGGATTTGGCAGAATCAGTCGACCGACCGGACATCGGCACGTTGATTGAATTCTACGTTTGAGGCTGAAGCGACTTAATTCTTGGAGACGCGCTGGGGACTAGTCGTCGGGACGGACTGCTCACTGGCACACGTGACATCCGTCACTCCAGCAGCTGTGCAGATCTTCTTGGCTCGTTCGGTCTCGGCACTATTATCGGAGTGAATCGAGATCAAGTAACTGCCCGCTTTGACCTTGCCTTCGAACTGCTTGGCCTCGAATTCGGGCATCCCCATGCCCACGAGAGCGCCGGTGACTCCACCGAGTGTGCCACCGATCGCCGCGCCACTGAGAGCAGCGAGAATCGGCCCAGCGGCGATGAATGGTCCGAGACCGGGGATGGCGAGTGCGCCGATGCCAGCCAGCCAACCCAGAGCTCCGCCCACGACGAGACCGGACCCAGCACCAGTCATGGCACCTTCCGGGGTCTTGGTGTTGTGCTCGAGTGCGAAGTCACGTGTGCCGCGCTTGTCGGCCATCAGGACGGAGATGTCGTTGGGAGTAAACCCAGCAGCCTCCAGATTTCGCATGATGGTATCGGTTTGAGACGAGGTCGCTGTGCAGAAAACAGATGTGGACATGATGGTCCTCCTGAGAGTGAAGTGGTTGTGTCAACAGATTCGGTCTGAGTCCTCTGGAATGCCGGACGGCATTTCAGGCCGCTACCTGCCCATCCTCTTCGCGAGAAAGAAGACGACGACGGCCCCGAAGAAGCCTCCACCCAACAGTAGATATGCCAGTGAGTATTTGATGGCTGCCAAGGGCAGAATGGTAAGTGTGATGGGGTCCACGTGAGATCTCCTACTTGTTGGTGACTTCCAGCTGGTTGTCGACTTTGTCGGCTCCAGCCACGCTCTTAGCCATGTCTTCGATCCGCTGCTTCTCTTGTTCCGTGGCCACTGGTCCCCGCAGAGTCACCGTGCCGTCTTGAGTGATGATCTTGACGTTCTGGGCATCCACGGACATTTCGGTATCAACGACCTGCTTACGGATTTCCGCAGTGATGTTGATGTCGGTCTTGTTCTCGTTCTGATCGAGTGGGGTCTTCTCCGTCGTGTCGCGATCGCGTGTATTCACCCCGGTGTTCGTCGGATCGACTGGAGTGGAACTCTCCCTTCGCTCGTCCGGGGTCTCTGGCCGATTCGAAGTGACGGTCGTCGAAGGCGGATTGGCACCCGTCACTGGGGGACTGCTTTCATTGCAGCCAGGTGCCATTCCGCACAGCACTCCAAACAGCAGATACTTCGTGGCTCGTTCTTTGGTCAACATTGGTTGCTCCTGGGGTTTTGACGCACTGCGTCAGGGGGATTGGACGCGGTTGGAATTCCGTTCCGTCCGAAACGACGGCTTGGGCTCTTGAGATGTACGCCACCAGCGTCCCTCTCAAGAGACCCATTCATGGTGTCCTGGTCGATGGCTTGTCAGGGGTTTCCTTGACTTCCTTTTCGGTAGTGATTGTCGTCGTGCCGCTGGGTGTGTCGATCTGTACTTCATGCTTGGAGGACGACTTCGTCTCATTGCATCCCATCAGACCGAAGGATGACACACTGAGAACAATGGCGGCGGCAATCAGACGTTTCATGTTTAATGCCTTTCACGAGAGGGAGAGGGGGAGGGGGAAGTCGGGTAGGTGACTTCAACGCGAAGTCTTTCGGCACCGACTACTTCGACATTGACTGGGACTGCTGTGTGAGGGCTTCTTCGAGTGGGGCGACGTTTGGAACATCGACTCCCAGAGCTGACGCCAGAGCGATTTGGTGATGCTGTTCGTCGACCAGGATTTCGCGAATCTGTTCAGCGAGTGCGTACTCGCCCAAGGCTTCGCATTGCCGCACCCGTTGGCGGTAGCGAGCGATGGTGATGTTCTCGCTCTCTAGGTCGAATCGCAGCATTTCCTCGGCCAGTGGAGAAGTCTTCACCGGCTTCGGCACAGCCAGCGGCATCCCTCCCAGGTAGTCAATCTGTTTGGCAATCGTCAGGGCGTGAGAGAGTTCCTCAGCGGCATGCACTTCGAGCTCAGCGGCGATGGCCATATACTGGGCACCGCGAATGACCTGGGAATAGATCACGTAGGAGATAACTGCCTGGTACTCACCGGCCAGATCCTCATTTAAGAGAGCGACAAG
This sequence comes from Planctomycetota bacterium, assembly GCA_031431195.1. Taxonomy (GTDB): domain Bacteria; phylum Planctomycetota; class Planctomycetia; order Planctomycetales; family Planctomycetaceae; genus TH-plancto1. The sequence continues at coordinate 32,268 of JANPCU010000107.1, forward strand.
ATCTTCCCGAGTGACCGTCTGCTCTTCGCGACGGCTGTGTGTGATATCAACCATGATGTTCTCCTTGGAGGTGGTGAGTGTGAAGCTCATGCAGGTGTTGAAGTCGCTTGGTCCGCATGTCGTCGATGATCTCCCACATCAGGGAGGGTCGACTCAATGTGTTTCCGATCAGAGAGGCGACCGTCCCCAACAGACAGAGCAAGAACATGACTTTCTGCCAGGTCCAGTCCGGCGACGCATCGACGCCGTATGCCACGGTCCCGATGGCAATCGCACAGATCAGTGACATGAGTCCAAAACTGGACATGACAAACTCCATTTCTCTCGGGGTCGACAGGCCCCAGTTCTATTTCTGGAAATCGAGTCCCAAGTCTTCTGCCGGAGCGCCCAGCATCTTGAAGTTGAACTTGGTCTCACCGGCGGGGGTGACTTCGGCAATCAGCGATCCACCGTTTTTGCGTTCGAGGGCCAGCACATTTCCTTCGACCGTATAGGTGCCGTCGAAGGCTTGAGCGGGTTGACCCTCTGGGGCAAAGCTCCATGTGAAAGTCGAGGCACTCGTCAGGTTCAGCTCAAACTTCGAGCCATCCGCGCGAGCGGCTTTCCACGAACCCACCAGTGTCGTCGCAACAACCGACTGTACCGCTGGTCTGGCAGCGACCGTGGCAGGGGGCGGTGCCAGTGTCCCATCCGATTGAGTCGGCAAAGGAGCTGCGATCATCTTCAAGATGTCCGTTGCGACACGATCGTTGGGCATCAACTGCACGACGACCTGCAACTGTCGAACAGCATCATCCGAGTGTCCGCAGGTCATGTAGTGGTAGGCCAGCAAGAAGTGTGAAGCGGCATCCTGGGGATTTGCTTTCGTGAATGCTTCGAGCTCGCGCAGTTGGTCCGTGTAGATCGAAGCCGTGGCGTATAGACCAATCAAGGTGGTCCAATCCCAACCTGGCCCCACAGCCAGCACCGAGTGAATGGTCCCGGCAGATTGCTGATAGTCGCGTTTGGCAAACAGCACCAGCGAACGGAATTCATGTAGAACCGCGTCATCGGGATGCTGAGTGATCCCTTTGTTCGTGATGTCCAGAGCTGCGTCGTAGTCGTTCTGTCGGAAGGCTGCGACAGCATTGTTAAATACCTCGTCAGCTGAATCCGGAGTATTTTCCACGACCGTGACTGGCGCGTTATACGACACGGGAATTGGTTGGGAGTAGTTGTAGTAGACCGGACCGGAACTCACGTAGTAGGGGTTCGAGTAGCCCAGATATCCACTATTGTAGTACACCGATCCGAGCCCCCAGCCGCCCAGTCCCCAGCCGAACGGACGATAGCGATAGCCACCATAGCCCCCATGATGATCCCCGTATCCATTCCCCAATCCCCAGCCGTAGCCGTAATTTCCAGAGTGATATCCCCCACCGTACCCGAATCCAGAATTGTTCCAGTGATTCCCTCGGTTCCCGTTCCAGTACCCGTGGTAGTTGTTGTGGCGGTAGTAGGAAGGTTGGTAGGAGTCGTGCCCGACGTGGAACTGGCGATTGTTGAAGTTGACCGTGTTCCCCGTGAAGGGGCGACTGCTGATGTTCGAGCGGTTCCCGGGACGTTGTTGACCGATGCCGACATCGGCATTGCCTCGCACACCGGGGAGGACTGTGCCAGGTCGAAGTGTGACACGAGGTCCATTCCCGCCTGGAATTCGATCTCCTTGATTGACGGGGGGACGAATCCGTACAGAGGGTGAGGTGCCTGCACCGGGTGGACGCCCCGGATTGGGACGAGTGAAGGAGGGGGAGCGATTGCCGGGAATGCGTGGTACGACATCCGAGGGCACACGCGGTCCGACACCGGAAGGCAACCGAATCCCGTTCCCGGAATGCGGAGCACTCCCGCCTTGGTTCCCATTCGGGCCTCTGTTGCCACGACCGCCGTCAGGGTTACCTTCCCGACTCCCGCCACCGCCGGAATTACCTCCTCGGCCACCACCGCCGCCGCCAGAGTTACCTCCGCGACCGCCACCGCCATCCCCTCGCCCTTGGGCAATGAGCGCATCCGGGGCATCAATGGTCTCCACTTCAGTAGGCGTCTGAGCCCACACTCCGACGGAGCTGGCACAGTAGACGAGACCGCTGAAGAGTGCGGTTCTCCAAGTGATTCGTGTCATGGTTTGAACTTTCGAAAGACGTGTGTGGTATGAGTAATCGGATCTCAGTTGACTGAGGCCGCGACGATGCGCACGCTCCGCTATTTGGGATCTGTCGCGATGATCTGGACGGGAGCGGGTGCAGGAGACCGACGGACAATCGTGATCACTTCGCTGTCGGGTTGTTGGACCCCCGCGATTTCGTGGTCGATCGACTGCCAGGTCATGGTGTGCTCGTTGACCAGGGTGTAGATACTTGTGCTGGATGCGGACTCTCCATCAGCCGTGGTGCCGGTGGTTTTCAGCACCCAGTTGTCGCCATCACGATGCCAAAGACCCTCCCCATAGGCTCCTTCAGAGTCGAACATCCAGCTGCGGAGTTTGCCCGTGAGTGGATCCCAACCCATCCGCTGCGTGCCGCTCATGGCTTCGCGCCCCGCGATTTGTATGTTGAACTGGCGAAGCAGGAAGTTTCCTTTATCACTGGGCTTGCAGGAAAAGCTGACGATGGAGTCGTCGCCTTCGTCGATCCACTCTCCGTTCAGCCAGTCGAGTTGCTGAAGTTCGGCCCGGTGTTGTCGACGCTCTTTGGGGGCTTGATCGCGAACACTGGCGGCGAGCCATTTGCCTTCCACTTTCACATGGACTGTCGTGTAGCGGCTGTCGACCGATTCCGCTCCGTCTTCTGCGTGAGTGATCGTTGTACTGCCATCTTCCACCGCGACGCCGGGGCTGATGAACCGCACGGTGTCGATATTCATTTCGAGCGTGCAGTGGGGGTGCTCGGCAAAGTATTCGGTGAGTGTCTGCTCGATGGCCTGTCGACCATGAAAGAGAGTTCCGCCTTCGTCGACATACTCGGCATCGGCGGTGAAGTGGGCGGCGACGGCTTTGGCATCTCCGTTGGCGTAGGCTTTCGCGAATGACTCGTCGCTCAGACGAATCTCCTCAATGGCCGCAGCGTGTTCGCGTGACACCGGCTGGTCGCTGGGCTGAGCCTCCACTGGCTTCACCGCTTCAGGGGCCGGATTAGCAGGAGCCTGAGTCCCTGCAGGAGCAGGCTTCTTCGGCACGACTTTTTCGTCGGCCCCGAAACAGATCACGCCGACGGAGAGCACTGCTCCGGAGAGAATCGATGTCGTACGCATGTTGACCACCAGTCAGAGACGATTGAAAGCAGGTATCGCCGGGGCGATGACACATTTGGATTGGCCCCCGTCGAAATTGTGGGGGGGGGGGGGGTTTTTAAGTTATAATCGCTTTAGGCGGTGGTCGGAAAGGAGCCCCCAGAATTTCCGGACGGAGTTTTATTTACATGG
>JANPCU010000108.1:0-9401 GCA_031431195.1 Planctomycetota bacterium
GTACTGGGCGTAAACCCGGAAGTCGAGCGGCAGTTCTTCGGGCAGACTCATGCGGTTCTTCGCCATGTGAGCCGGACGTTCGGTCGTCCGCAGGATGCGGTCGCCAGTGCCGATTCCACGAGTACGGGTGTTGTCGAACCCCTCATCCGTCTGCTTGGTGTGGACCTTGTAGCTGGCGAACAGCACCTCATCGCACCACTCCTGCACCAGAGCCGACGCATGCTTATTCAGCCGTGGTGAGTACCGGTCGTACGCTTCCGTCTCCGGGTTCTCGAACCGCTCGATCTTCGCATGAGCGATCAGCACCACCATCATCTGCCGGTCGTTCCGCAGCCCATTCAGGCCGTCCAAGACTTCCCGCCAGTAGTCGATGGCATACATGTACCCGCGAGCGAACCCGAAGTCCTCGATAAATCACTTAGCCTTACTGCGTACCTTCGTCGCAACATCCGAAGATGGAGGACGCACCTTCCGAGGAGACGGATCGATATTCTCGGCGCTCATCAGTGGAGCTAGCATGTCCGATATTACATCCATGCAATATCTCTGGTAAATCATCTCGTGACCATCAAACTGTGCCTTGTCCTGATAACCAACATCGATCATTTGGGAAGAAGCGGCATCCCATCTAAACATGTCGCCAGCTAGATAACCGCACATTCTCATTCCAGTACGTTGCCCGTCACGATGAGAGTATTTCTGCAACCCAACTGGAGATACCAGCCATGATCCACCCGGAACTTTGTCTAGCATCACTTCACTCGGATCATCCACTCCACCAAGGGTCTCCCTGTCTTGAAGTCGCGTGTAAGGATCATACTCAGCCCTATTGAGAGTGTATGCAATGTAATCATCCGGACCATTTATTCGCAAGCCGAAATAACCGTTATTGTCATGCGGAGCAGTCTTGCGATGACTGGTAACAGGGGGATTACAATCCTTCAGCGACTGGGATCCAACACATAGAGCCCAGTCAAAAGCATGCCGCTTGTCTTGGTGGACAACAAAGAGCCTAGTCCTCATTAGACCGCAGGAGGCATCCACAAGGCACTTCAAGAGTGCGTCAATTATCCTTCTACGGAAAGATTTCGTAAATATACGCATTCCCCACGATTTGCCATAGTCAATATCAGAGATAGCATTAGCCACAGTGTCTAAAAACCGCTTTGCACGGTTTTCATACTCTCGATGAATACCACCCGTCCCTGGCTCATTTGCAAGAAGATGCAGAATTCTGCGAGCACGTTCCATGCCGCGCCAGAACTTAAGGCGCCAATCGGAATCATGTTTGTTTTGAACCAGACCTGTCACCAAACCGCAGTTTCTTAAATCGCCAGCAGCATCGGACCAACCCACGAAAACGCCAGCTGTGTATCCACGTACATGAATCGGAAATGCGAAAACAGGTCCATCAATGCTAAAGAACTTACGACCTCGCCTTGCCATAAATGAGTCTTCTCGGCTGCCGCATGTCTCAGCATCGGGTTCGCGGATAGTACGTCTCTCTCGAAACGTTTGGCAAGCAAGTGAACGATCCTCAAATTTGTAAGACCATTCGATTCGCCCCTTGTTGCGTCGAATCTCTTCTTCATTCCTGAGTGGTGCTGTAAGTTCACCCTTAAACGGATCAATTTGATAAAGAAGGCAACTAAGCTTCAAGTCGTCAAGAAGCCTGCTCCGGCGAAGGTTCCTCTGAAATCCTTCAATGTCTGCCGCATACCATCTCAAATGTCGTGCGGAATCATCGATTCGATAAGCTTCGTGTCGTGCAGTTCCGAACTTAGAAGCGAACTCTCGAACGAGTTCGTAATGAAGCCGCGAAAACAGGTAACCCTGCGGGGCTTCGACCGTTACTACTCCTGTTCGCTTTCCGTCCGAGTGAATAGGGACAGACAATGAAGTAGAGGCTGTTGGACTCCTTGAAACATATGAAATGGAATAGAATCCCTGAGACTCTAACTCCTCGCTAGCCGTCGAGACGTTATTAATGAGTGCGTAATCGCTGTCGATCTTCTTTTGAAGAAAGAGTCGGGCTTGCAGTGATGTCTGCTCTACTATTGCTTCAGGCCCCTCATAGAGTACGACATTCTTGTCCTGGACACTGTATGACATCGACCTGTAAATGACGCGATGCTCGGATTTGGCAGGTTTCACCATGCATACCTCACCGTACTGGACACCTAGCCTTAGTACAAGATTTTGTAGAAGCCACTGCATTTGCAATCGCTCTCCAGGCGTCTTTGATTGACTTGTTGGTTCCTCAAGAAACTGTCCTAGGCCATGCCTAAACGGTCGAAACCGTCCCGAGTATGCTGCAAATCCACCGATATGTGCGATCATCGATGCCACACCCGAAGTTACTGCATCAGTTTTGTCTTCAACTTGAGTGTCTGTTGGCGAGATGAGCGTCCGAATATTGTACGAACGTTCTAACACTTCCGAGTAAGCGGGCACGTAGTATTCTTCCGGAATAATCGCATAGTGTGGTCCGAATGAGTCTCCATAAAGACAGCGTGCTTCATCTAGGAGAGAGAGCAAGTCAGGATCTGAAAAACTTACGCCGACAAACAAGAATGTTCTTGTGGCGAGTAGCGTCCTTAGACTATGCAACAATGCTTGATTGAGATGCATGAGATCACGATAGTGAGACCTTGCGAGTATTACGGATTTCCGCACTGCGTAATCCCCGTGCAACTTAAGCACGCAGAAGATTCCGTTGCGTAAATTCTGGAGTACGTCATAAGGGTTTTGCCAAGTAAGGCGAGGTGCAGGAAAGTGATACGCGCTCTCCAAGAGGCTATCGTAGTTGGTCGTTATCGCCAAAGAGAACGGAATTGCAGCTATTGTCTTATGAATGGCAGTCGGTACAGAAGCTGTCCCGAAGATGCGATGCGTGATGTTGTGTAGCCTGTTTCCAAGCGTGTTCTGAAGCATTTCTGCAGCTACCAAGTAATCTCCCTCCTCGATTTTCTTGTATATGGCTTCGGCGTCTACCAGGCTGTATCGTGCGGATTCTCTTTGCAATTGATGCAGAAAGCTTTTCCAATCCGGTAAACCTGCTGCCTTTGATGCACCTGCACCGACGTATACGACAGCCTGCCCGGCCACGAGTGATTCTACTAACTCAAACACATGTGCTGACATGCGTTCTGATTTGGTTAGTCGCACATCTGGTATTCGTCTTTGTCGATCACGATGACTCAATCGAAGCTGTTCTTCAATACGAAAATCGGGCTGGTCGTCAAAGAACGGGAATCTTGACATGGTTGGCTCGCGTGTTCGGACGAATGTGACATCGTGTATTCCGTCTATTTTGGAAGTATCAATACTTTGTCAGTGATTCGTCAAGCCTCACATGACTCAACTCTTATGCGAATGCCCCCTCAACGCGGACGATGCCGTCGAGATTCTGATGAACGTCAAACGGTTCTCAGAAGCACTTCTCCGAGGAAGAAAGGACGAACCATGAACGTGGTGATCTGGGCTCGCGTGTCGTCGCGCGAGCAGAAGGAAGGCTACTCGATCGATGCCCAGCTGCGGGCGACGAGAGAGCGGGCCGCGAAGAACGGCTGGACGGTGGTCCGCGAATTCGAGGTGGCGGAGTCCGCGAAACGCGGTTCGACTCGCATCTTATTCAACGACATGGTCCGCTGGGTGAAGGCGAACGCCAAGCGTGAGCATCTGCGGGTGATCCTCAGCCACAAGCTCGACCGCATCTGCCGCAACATGCGGGATGCGGTCCGCATGCAGGAACTCGAAGACCAGCACGGGGTCTCGCTGGCGTTCGTCGACAACCAGTTCGGTCCGGGACCAGCGGGGGCGCTGTCGTTCAACGTGATGGCGGCGGTTGCTCAATACTACAGCGACAACCTCCGCACCGAAGTCCTGAAAGGGATCGAGGAACGCTGCCGCCAAGGTTGGCAGCACGGGCTGGCGTCGTATGGCTACATGAACTGCTCGGACGAAAGGGAAGAACCGATCCAGCCTCATCCGCAGAACTCGAAGGCGGTCGTGCGGGCCTTCGAGCTGTATGCCAGCGGTCGTCATACGTTCGAGACACTGGCCGACCAGTTGGCCGGGGAAGGCTACGCCTACCAGAAGGGCAATCCCCGGTTCCATCGCACGGCGCTCTCCCGCATGCTCCGCAACCGCGTCTACATCGGAGACATCCGCTGGGGCGACCGGGTCTACAGCGGCAAGCATCGCCCGCTGATCGACCGCCGTACGTTCTCGCTGTGCCAGGATCTGCTCGACGGCAAGATTCGCCGGACGACGACGCAAATCAACATGCCACTCGCCGGAGGACTCTTCACCTGCCAGCACTGCGGGGCGCTCATCACCGGCAAGCGCATCAAGCGAAAACTGAAGGGCGGCGGCGTGCGGTTACACGACTACTACCGCTGCGCCAACAACTACCCGACTGACGATCACCCCAGCGTTCGCTGGCGTGGCGACGACCTCGAAGACGCCATCGTGGCGGACCTGGAAACCATCCGCATCCCCGACGGCGAACTGGCCGAGTGGTTCCGCACCGCGCTCCAGACCGCCTTCAAGGACATCGGCGAGGTCCAGCGCCAACAGCGCCAGACCCAGAAAAAACGGGTCGCCGAGATCGAGGCGATGCAGGAACGCCTCCTGAACGCGTACCTCGCGGGCACGATCGACGAACAGGCGCTGGCCGCCAAACAGATCCAACTCCGCGACGAGGCGGCCACACTGGCCGCGACGTTGGCCACGGGCGAAACCCTGGCCCCCGAGGACGTACAAACCGCCCTGGGCGTCTTCGAATTCGCTCAAAACGCCGCCCAAATTTGGCGCGGTTCAAAGATGGACCAAAAACGCGAGATCCTCGAATCGGTATCTTTGAACCGCCTGCTCGGCGACGTAACTCTAGTTCTAGAAAAGAGAAAGCCGTTTGACGAACTCGCCAAACGGCCTCTTGTTACACCGAGTCGGGGCGACAGGACGGCTATTGGACTCATTCCGCCGCCGCTCCGGCTTTGGTCGCGGCCGTTATCGATTGCTGCAAAAGGACTTGCAGAATCACTGTATTCCGGGCCTGTAGTCTCCTGACCCGGGTCACTTTGGCATTTCCAGCCAGGTTCTCGGTAATCAGCCGACTCCACCAGGAAACGGAAATTCTGCTGGTGCATTTGTCCCTGCGGGTAATAAATCCACTGCATGTTTGCGGAGTGCAGCATCGCAGACGGCAAAGCTCTGGCCTGCTCCCCGTTTTCTGATCCATCAGATATTTGGTCACAACCTTGCTCACCAAGTCTCCTGAAACCGTGTCTCTGAGTACATTGTCCCATTCCAGTTGTTGATCGTTGGCGATTCGCGTCTCGATGGGAATCTGCTGGATTGGCTGTATATCCTGCCAGAGTCGACGCAGCTCGACCGGGGCGTTGAGGACTCCCGCGACATAGTCTTGCAAGTCTCGGGCATACTCTTCGAGCCAAGGGACGACAACTCTCGCAGTCGCGATCGCGCGGGCCTCCCAGTTCGTGGAATCTGGTTGGTACAACCGTAGATCGATTCTGGCGGAAGCAATTTGCTTGAGGACCGACGAGAGCGGAGAGGTGTTCAAGAAGTGCTTTCTCATGCTGGAGACGATGTGCGCGGTCATCGACTGACCACTGCTCATTCATTTCTCACGGAGTGGTTATGTCCAGTTCAGGAATAGCTCCGCCGCCGGAACGCCAAGCGCGGTCGCCAGCACACTGATGTTCTCCAAGCTAATGTTGCGTTCACCTCGCTCAACGCTTCCGAGATAACTTCTGTCGAGACCGGCATGGAGAGCGAATTCCTCCTGGCTCCAGCCACGCATTCGGCGGAGTTCTCGTAGTCGTTGCCCGAAGAGAGCCTTGACATTTACAGTGTCCATTTGTCCAATTTGAAGAGTGTGATGCCGTTGAGTCCACGGCTTTTGAATCCCATTTCGTGATCTTGCAGGAACAACCATCTATGGCAAGTTCGACTGGAACTGCTCCTGCACCGCTAATGATCCCATGTCGCAATTCTATTTCCGCGAAGAGTTTTTGTGAGTTCTTCGCTGGGAGTTGGACTCGTCCGTGCTGGGTTGATGGAATCCGGCTGGTCCTGCGTTTACGCCAACGACATTGATCCTAAGAAACAACAGCTTTATGAGGCGATGTTTGGTGTCGACGACAACTTTCATTTAGGAGATGTTTGGGACACGGATTCGGCAGTCCAGCGAATCGAGGATCGGCCATTCCTGGCGACGGCTTCATTCCCGTGTACCGACTTGTCATTGGCGGGGCACTGGAAGGGCTTCGCCGGAGAACACTCGTCCACACTTTTCGGGTTTACACGTATTTTGGAGCAGTTGGAGCATCGAAAGCCCGCAGTCGTGATGCTGGAGAACGTGACTGGCTTCCTGACCTCTCAGGAAGGAAAGGACTTTGAGTCTGCCGTAAAATGCATGGCCAATCTCGGCTACTGGGTCGATGCGTTCATTCTTGATGCCAAATTCTTTCTTCCTCAGAGCCGACCACGAGTGTTCGTCATTGGCGTCCATGAGGATTTTCATCCAACGTTTGGTGTGAGAAAAACGGACGCGGATTGGTTCTCGGGAGACTGGTCGCGAACTGTGAGTCGGTCTGATCGATCAATTCGCCCCGAGAGGCTCGTCAAGCTGATGGAGTCGATTCAGCTGTCCACCGGATGGGTGGCATTCAACGTTCCAACTCCGAATGTCAGGAAAAAGCAACTTGAAGAAGTGATCGATTTGGATGATGACCAGAAGTGGTGGGATGAACCAGCTGTCGTAAAACATCACGAGATGATGAGTGATCGGCATCGCAAAATCGTAGACGAGATTTTGCAGCATCGTGGAAAGTTTGTGGGGACAATTTTCAGGCGAAAGCGCCTCGGGAAAACTCGTGCAGAAGTCCGCTTTGACGGAGTAGCTGGTTGCCTTCGAACACCCAAAGGTGGCAGCGCCAGACAAATCGTGATCGCAATCGACCAAGGGCGTCTGCGAATGCGGTGGATGTCTCCTCGAGAGTATGCTCGCTTGCAAGGGGCTGGAGATTTTCCGCTCGTACAGAATGAGATTCAGAACCTCTTTGGCTACGGCGATGCCGTCTGCGTGCCTGTGATCTCCTGGATCGACAAACATGTGTTGACTCCGCTTCACAAGTCGATCACCGAAGAATGCAGCATCAGTCAGTGAATTTCTTCTCCAAATCCTCCCGGTACATGAGCAACTGGTCATAGGCGGCCTTCAGGTCGCGGCGTTTCTTCTTGTACTCCCAGCCAAAATGGCCCTTCTTCCAGACATCGGCCCAGCCGTGCCCGCCATCAGATTTGCTCACCCCGCGCTCGAAGGTGTACCACGCTCCCTCGGGGTCAGCGCCGACGGGCCTGGGCTGGTTCAGCAGCTCGCAGAGTGCGAGAAAATGGCTATGGCAGGCCGAACGCTCGGAGAGCGAGGTCTTCTTCCAAGTGTCGACGAACTGTTGTGGAGTCATGCGAGCGGCTCTTGTTTGGTCATGATTTCGCCAGCTTAGGCAGTGCCAGCGAGTCCGTCGACTGTCCGCATTTTTAGTGTCAGCGACCAATTGAAATGTCACATGGATTGACCATGTGAAAATGTCACATTCCGATGCCCCGCCGTGGGGGCCGGGTGGAGCGCAGCGAACCGGAGCGGAACCCAGCCCCCACGGCGGCGGCGGACGGGGAGCCGGAATTGGTGTATGACGACTTTTCTCATGCACACACGTTACTCGGTGAACCCGTTTCACATCTCTGTGCGAACGGAATAGACTGAAGCTGTTGACTGTCTTGGTTTCAGAGTCATTGCCCATGCTGAGTTTCACCCCGTCGTCGGTCCCCGAGTTGCATCGCTTCATGCAGAGCGAGGTCGCGGCCCTGCACCAGGCGGTCACCCCCTGGGGCGGCCAGACCGCTCTCCGCTGTGGCTACCCGTTGAGGCGACAGGCGACGGAACTGGACCTCACCGGTCTGAAGCAGGTGATCGACTATCCCGCCCGCGACATGACGATTACAGTCGAAGCGGGTCTGCGTGTGCGAGATTTACAGCGGACACTGGCCGAGGAACGTCAACGCCTGGCGGTCGATATCCCACAGGCAGCGCTGGCGACAATCGGTGGGGCGATCGCCACCAATTCCAGCGGGTCACGCCGCTTCGGGCAGGGAACGTTTCGAGACCTGTTAATCGGGATCACCGCCATCGATGGACAGGGACGACTCTTTTCCGCAGGGGGGCGAGTGGTCAAGAACGTCGCGGGATACGACCTGTGCAAGCTGCTGATTGGGTCGCTCGGGACACTGGGAATTATCACGCAAGTCACGCTCAAACTGAGGCCAATGCCAGAGCACACCCAGTTGGTCTGGCTGTCGTTCGACAATTCAGACAGCGTCGAGTTGGCCCTGCAGCGATTGGTCACGACGAGTACACGACCGGTGGCGATCGACCTGTATAACCCGCGCGGGGCCGAACGACTGGCCAGTCTGTCGGAGAGGAGCATCCCCTCGGGCCAGCATGGGATCTGCCTTGTCTACGAAGGCTCCGAGGCCGAAGTCCGCTGGCAGGTCCAGGCAATTCTCGAAGAGATGCGGCCCGTGCATCCGCATCAGCAGGTGGCTTGGAACCCCGTCGACTCACTGGCGGTCGTCTCGGCCATGACCGATTTTACCGTCACTCCCGAAGACACCTTCATCGCAAATCTGAGCGTGCCCCCCTCACAGGTCGCGGGCATCGTCTCCCAGCTGACCCTGCAAGGCTTGGCTATCCAGGCCCACGCCGCGAACGGGATCATCCGCTGCATCCTTCCGGAACGACACTCGACCCGTGACGCCCTGCTCGTCTATTGGGACAAGCTGCGACATCTCGTGGACTCGGTGCAGGGTAACGCCACGCTGACTGGCGGTCCGGAGCAAATCCGCGAGAACGCCGCAGTGCTGGGTAACCGGCGAGGCGACTGGGGTATCATGTCCGGAATCCGAAAAGCCCTCGACCCGCATGAGCTGTTGAACCCCGGGCGGATTCGGCTGCGACCGTAAAGTGTGCTGCGGATCAAAGGGAGATGCGATCATAGTCTCCCCGTTACCCTGCTGGTAAGGATGGTTCCCGCGCTAGTGTGCGAGTGCCTTGTCCACGCTCAGACATGGAATTGAGCCGGGCCCGCCCGGAGTCGGGCCCTCCCGACTGGGAGAATCCCAATATTAGACTTCACGAGGGAAAGATCGAGGCGTACTATATCTAATCTTCTTATACATCTCTCCGAAATAATCCACCACGGACCATGTACTCTGACAGGAGATTTGCAGCTTGGAATTGGTGTCTGGAATCGCATGTCGAGTGGGCAGGGAGGCCGGGGGAGATGGATCTTGTAGGCGAGTTCGCGGAGATGGGT
>JANPCU010000109.1:0-24025 GCA_031431195.1 Planctomycetota bacterium
GGTCACGTTGGCGACGGTTCCGGCTCCACGCACATCGATGTTGACTCCATCGCTATTGGGCAGGGCTGGAGCTTGACCGCTCTGCGTGACGGTCACATCCTGGAAGGTCCCGGTGAACGTCCCGGGCGGCCCGACTACCACGGGAGAACCGAACTCGTCCTGGACACCCACATTCAGGTCAATCCCACCGCGACCACTCTGGTTGATCGTGGCTGTCGTGACGTTAAAGGTCAGGGCCCCATTGTCGAACACATCCAGATCGAGACCCCGTCCGCCGCTGTTGTTGACGGTCAGGTTCGAGAGGTTAAACACGGCCGATGATCCGACGTCATGCACCATCACATCCAAGCCATCAAACCCAGATCCGCTGGTTCCGTTGTTCGACAGCGCCAGTCCGTTGGCGGTGAAGGCAGTCAGTGTCGAACCACTGGCCACATCGATCTTCAGACCGTTTTCCCCGTTGAATTCGCTGGTCACATTGTCGAACTGATCGACATCGACCCTAACCCCGTTGGTCAGCGACAGATCGATGCCGTCACGAATGTTGTTCGTCGCCGTCAAGCCGTCGAGACCCACCACGACACGCGAACCGACAGCCCCGTCGAGTTCCATGTTCAGGCCATCCTGGCTGGCGTTGCTGACATTGACGTTGTTCAGTTGCAGGATCGCTCTATTTCCAGCTGCCATGTTGATGACATCCAGATTGACCCCATGACCATTCTGGGCCCCGGTGGCTGTCACATTCGACAAGGTCACAATGTTTTGTATTCCAAGGAAGTTCGGGACGCCATCCAGAACGATGTCGACCCCGTTCAGTCCGGCGTTGGCGGCTGTCAATTGATTGAAGCGGATATTCGTAGAACGCGACTGAGTATCCAGCTGGACGCTGACCCCGTCACCCGTGGCTCCGCTGACATCGACCGTGCCCGAGAAGATCGACCGCACCCCGGACGCCCCGGTCGAGGTCACCAGCAACCCGGTGCCCCCCGCGTTCGTGGCCGATATGTTGTTCAGGGCGGTCCCGATCACATCGATTCCATTGGTAGCCGTGATACTGATTCCGTTGTCGCCCGCAGTGTTCGCCGTCAGGTCACGGAGTTGCAGTTCGGCTAAGGAGCCCACCGCCCCGTCGAGATTGATGTCCACCCCTTCGTTCGTGGCGGTGTTGAACGAAGATCCGTTGATGATGTGCACCTGAGTCGAGTCGGTCGCTCCCAGGCTGGTGACGTTGATCTCCACCCCATCGTTGCCCGCGCTGTTCGCATCGAAATTATCAAGGCCGATATCGCTCTGGCCACCGGTGACATTGGCGACGTTAATCAAGGCCCCATAGTTGTTCGCATCGTTCGCGACGACATTCCGGAAGATGACGTTCATCGGGGTCGCCTGGTTAGCGATCGAGATGTCAACCCCGTTGTTCCCCGCGTTCAGGAAGCTACTGCTGAGGACGGTCAGTCCGTTCGATGTGGCCGTCGGGTCGGTGGCAATCACTTGCAGACCACTCCCCTGGGCATTGTCCGCAGACATGTTCCGGAGGTTCAGATGTTCAGCTGTGCTGTTGGAACCGATCAACACGTCGACGCCGTTGGCGGTCGCGCTGAGTCGACCGGAGTCGTTGACGTTCAACCCGGACGACAGAAATTCGGTGAGCGTAGAGCCATTGAGAACATCGAGATTCAAGCCTTCCAGACCCGCGTTCGTCCCAGTCACCGAATTCAGTTGAGTGACAGTCAGCGTGGCCGCGTTATCCGCGATGAGATTCACCGCGTTCCCATCGGCTGCGTTGGCATTGAAGATCGCCACATCCACGGTCCCCGTGCCGCCATCGACGAGCAGCGAAAGGGCGTCGGCTGCCGCATTTTGAGCAGAGAGCGTCCGACCGGTCAGGTTGAATTCGGCACCCGCACTCGCCCGGAAGTCGAAGCCATCGTCCGTCGCGTTGTTCACCTGGACCGTATCGAGGTCGACAACTGCGGTCGACCCCATTCCGCTAACATCGATCAACATCCCATCGAAGGCCCCGGCCAAGCCGTTGTCCGAGAAGTTGCTGTTCGTGATGCGGGTGGTCAGATCGGCCCCGTTGGAGACCGTCAGATCGAGTCCAGCCCGCTGGTTGTTGGTGACGGTCAGGCTGTCGAGGTTGAGCGTCAGCGTTGACCCGTTGCCGTCAGAGCCGATCCCGTCGATCAGCCCTTGAATGGCTCCCGTCACGGTGGTGATCGGGGGGTTCACATCGGACGCGGGAGCGACAGGATTGGCGCCGTTGTTCTGGACCGTCATGTTGCTGAGGTTGGCGGTGATATCACCGCCCGTCTCCGACAGGATGACGATGCCTTGGCCCGGATTGCCACTGAAGTTCACTCCCGAGATCGTGGCGTTCAGGATGCCGTCGTTCTTGGCACACAGGATGAGCGAAGAGGCCGAGGAAATGTTGGTGCCATTCAACGTGAAGTTGACCAGAGCCAGCGGTCCGTCCGCACACGGAATGTTGAGAGCACCATCAATGGAACCCCCGACGATGTTGAGGTTGACTGCACCGCCGTTCGTGATGGCGGTGTTCAGGGCCATTTCCTCGTTGCCCAGGATGTCCGAACCCGACAGATTGAACGTGATCTGGGTGTTCCCGGCGACCGTGTTGTCTCCGTTGGCCACGGCATCGATGCCATCCCCGATGCCATCGCCGATGACGCCGGTGGCGGGCGGATTGATGAAGTTGCCGTTCCGGTTAATCTCTCCATTGTTGAAGTTGATGATCGCACCGCTCAGCTGCGGCGGAGTGGCGTCATCGGTGCCGTTCGTGGCCCGAACGTGGAAGCCGTCTCCCTGGTTGTTGTTGACGTTCGTATTGTCGAAAGTCAGCACAGCCAGCGAGCTGTCATTCAGCGAGGCATCGGGATTGATGTTGACGAGAACGCCATCGGTGAGGTTCTCCGTAATTGTGGCATTGAGAATTCGAGCCCCGACGAAGCTGCCGTCCTCGGCAGCGACATCCAGGCCGTTCTGCTGGGTCCGGGCGTTGGGGTTGTCGTTCTGCAGGGTGACATTGTCCAAGGTCAGGCCGGAAGCATTCGTGGCCCGGGTGCCGATGTTCGACCCGTTGTCGGCGAAAATCTGCAGGCCATCGCCGGAGCCCGCCACACCCAACTGGCCGTTGTTGTCGATCTGGCCATTCGTGAAGCTCGACCCCACGATGCGTGAGGCGTCGAGATTGAGATCGACCCCATTCAGACCCGAGTTCTGAATCGAGAAGTTGTTGACCAGGAACTGACCCGTGCTGCCGTTGGTGAGGTTGGCCACCACGCCATTTCCCGCGGCTCCGTCCAGATTGGCAGCCCCGGGAACGGCCCCCAGGAATTCCACACCCATGGTGCTGTTGTTGCCCGTAACCTCGATGCCGTCTCCACCCGCACCGGTGAACGATCCTGCATTGAGGAGTTGTGCAAACACCCTAGAGTTGACGCCATTCAGGCGAATCGCATCCCCACCGGCACTGGCTCCCGTCGTCAGACCTTGACCCACCAGGTTAACGACCGAGTTCGTTCCGTTCAGATCGATGGCATTGTCATTGGCGTTGTCGAGACTCAAGCCCGCCCGGAATGTCGCATTGACCGTGGAACCCACCGTCGCGTTGACACGCAGACCATCGCCCGCCAGAGCATTCGTGGCGGTGACCGCCTGGTTCCCGACAATGGTGAAGACCGAGTTGTTGTTGGCGTTGAACTCCATCGCATCTTGACCCGCGCTATCGAGGGCGATGCCATTGTTCAAGTTCAGGTTCAAACGTGAATTCGTCCCCGTCACTCGGATGGCATCCCCAGCGAGGGCATTGTTGATGTCGCTGTTATCGAACGTCACGTTGGCTGTGGCATTCGTCAATGTCAGATCGAGACCATCTTGCCCGGCATTTTGCAGCGAGCTGTCGAGGATATTGGCATTGAAGGTGCTGTTCCCCTGGGCTGTCACACGGATGGCATCGAGCGTGGCGAAGGCGATCGGACTCCTGATCAGCTGGAGATTTGCAACCGCATTCGTATCGAGCGTCCCCAGGATGCCGTTCTCACCGACGATATTAGCGGCACCGGCCACGGACATCGGCGAATCACTGATAACCGCGTTCAGGATCGAATTGGTCGATCCATCAAACCGCAGACCGTTCTGATTGGCACCTGTCGCGATCGGATCAAGATTGAAGTTCACGACCGAGCCACCCATAAAGGTGATGTCGGTCATATCGCCACCCGCGTTGACCAGCGAGCCACCGGTGAACTTGGTGGTATAGGTCGAGGCGTTATTCGCACGGATGCGAATGGCGTCATCACCCGCATTGTCCACAGCGGTTCCGGTGAAGTTCAGCGTCGCGGTCGACGCATCCAGCAGAATTTCCAGACCGTCATCCCCCGCCGGAGCAGGACCAGGACGCGAGAAATTGCTGTTGGCCACATTTCCCGTCAGAGTCGAACCGGCGTTCAGTTCCAGATGCAGACCATCGACGCCCGCATTGCGGAAGGTGACGTCCGTCAGGTTCAACACCGTGGCAGCATTGTTGAAGACCCCATTGACTCCGCTCAACATCGCATCGTCGAACACGGAGGGGGCACCCGGCGTCCCGGCCACCCTGAGATCGATGATCCCGGTATTGGTGCCGGAGAGGTTGATTCCATGGCCATTGGGGCTTACGAAGGATCCGGTGTTGATCAAATTCATGAACACGGAGGAATTGTCAGCGGTAATCTGAATTCCATCGTTACGGGCATGCGACCCGGAGACGTTATTGCCCCCGACGACAATCAACGAATCCGTCGTCGCGTTCAGATTGATGGCGTCCAAAGCTGCACCAGTGAATGACTGGTTATTCAGCACCACGTCCGCACGGGAGTTGGTTCCCGCCGTCGTGACCAGCAATCCATTGAGACCCGCATTGGTCGCTGGACTATTGGTCAGAGTCAGAGTGCTCCGCGAGCCGCCGGACGTGTCGAGTCGCACGCCATTTTCTGTCGCGGAATCGAGTGAGCTGTTGGTGACTGTCCCGGTGAACCGCGAGGCTCCAGAAGTCGTCACGATCATTCCATTGCCATTGCCCAGTCCTGCAACACCACCGGCGTTCGATAGGTTGGTGCCGTTGACCGTCAAGTTGGCCGTCGAGCCGGAGGCCACGGTTCCCTGGATCGAGTTTTCCGTGGCACCCGAGAGATTTCCGCCGCTGAGAGCGGCATTCAAGACCGCGCTATTGGAGGTCCGGAAATCGAATCCATCGTCGCCCGCACCGGTGCCGGTCACCCCTGTCGCCGACAGGTTCAACCTGGAACCCACGCCGTCCACCGTCGAGAAGATGGCATCGTCAGTAGCACCCGAGACGTTGAGGCCGTTCACCACAGCGGAACCCACGGCACCGCTTTGCACGTTGAGTGACAGTCCGTCACGGTTCGCACCCGAGGCGTTGACGTTCGTGGCGTTCAATACACCAGTCGCGCCGGTACGCAGATCCAATCGCAAGCCATCACGGCCCGCGCCGGTCGCGTTCACATTGGTGGCATTCAGCGTGACATTGCCATTCGTGGTTCCCACGACCGCGATTCCATCGCCCACGGGGACGACAGCGTCGTTAAACGAGCTGTTGGTCACGTTGGCGACCACATTGGCCGTGTTGGTGGCCTGCACATGCAGACCGGTCCCACTGGCGCTGTTGTTGACGTTGGTAATGGTCGCATTGATGTCTGAGTTGCTGCCAGCCACCCGAATGCCGAATTGGCCCCCATTCAGGAAGCGCACATCGCTGATCCCCACGGTCAGAGGAGCCACATTGGTGTTGTTGATGACAATCCCACTGGGCCCATTCGTACTTGGGATATTGAACCCGACATCGCGAATGACACCGTTGCCAGTCGCATTGGTCAGCAGGATGCCCCCGCCGGTGCCCGTGGTTCCATTCGGTCCCGGAGTCAGCGGATTGATGTCGCGATTCAACCTCTCCAGTGTGAAGTGATTGATCCCAGTGCCGACAATTGCATTGCCGCCGGTGGGGGCGATGATATTCAGGCCGTTGATGCGGTTGTTATTCGCCAGCGTAAAGACATTGCCCGCAGCTGCCGTCACGAACGGATTCGTGCCGGTCGTTCCAAAGCCAGGCAACTGGAGAGGTCCGCCTGGGCGGTTGGCGACATTGATGAGTGCTGGTGAGCCTTCTCCAAAGACCAGCTGATTGTTGTTCAGGACGATCCCTGTCGGTCCGGTGAGTGGAGCTGTGCGCGTTGTTGTGCCTCGATAAAACAAGAGGGCATCCGATGGGCTGTTACCGACCAGCGCATTGAATCGTTGTTCAAACGTTCCATTGCCCCCCGCCGCCGCTGTGTTGTCGAAATGCGTGAAGGTCCACGGCAGGCCTGTCCGTGGATTAATCGCCAATTCGCGAGGATTGATGACCACGTGCTGAGTGGAGATCCGCGAAGTGCGACGTGTGCGGTCATTCAATCGGTCATAGAGCGACTTGACGCGGGGGTTGTAGTTCCCGTTCTGAGCCCCGAACAGGTAGGTGGCTGCGAAGTTCACTTGGCCGCCGTAGGTGTCATCATTGGCGTAGGACAAGTTGAGCAACACATTCGTGAGGTCGGCTTGGATGCGACCGCGCACTCCGTTCACTTCTGGTGCGTTCTTCGCATCCAGATAGTACGCCCCGCCGTGAGCGGACAACCAGCGTGCTCCGGGAATAGGTACGCCGATTTCGATGTCTGCCCCGCGTTGCTGAGCTTCCGCATTCTGGATATTGATGAACGCCAGGTTGTTGTCCTGGAACACCGAGTTATTCGTGCGAATGACGGGGCCGAGATTGTTCGGCGTGCTGTCAAACGGCAGGTAAAGATTCGCGGACACCTGGAAGTAGTCCGTCATCCATTCCGCCCCGGCACCCCCTTGGTTATAGCCAAAGCCCTGATGGCTCTCGTCATACGTGTAGTAGCTGTTCACTCCCAGGATGCTGTTGATCGGCTCGACCAGGCGTCGGTATCCCAGACCGGCACTCGCGCCCACATTGGCATTATCGTTGACCATAATCTGGCCATCGAGGAAGAACCGATCATTCGGCCCCAGGAAGTCGAGGGGGGCAAACGAGCCAAAGCTCGCGTTGTTCCCCGTGATCCCCGGACGTTCGCCGAAGTCTCCCTGGACCCAGAAGTACCCGCCCGCCGAGCCGATCGGCATGGCCCCGGAGACGCTCCCGCTGGGGTCTGCGCCAGATTCGACCGCCTCGTCAAAGACGATGGGAGCCTGAGCAGAAGCCTGCCCACCTGCTCCAAGGAGGAGTGCCAGAGAAAATGCGAAAGCCTTCGATGCGCTCATCGTTCGCCCCAATGTGGTCGGACGGCACGTCTGTGGGCGAGGGGTTGCGAGACCCTTCGATTCAGTGCGTGCTTCATGTCTGTAGGGAATGTGACGGATGCGCCGATAAAATCGGTCACATCAGATATCGGCACTGTGAGTGACGGACTGAAGACCAATCATGCCGACGGTGATGGTTGAAGCAAAAGGGTGGTTTGTGCGGATTGGCGAATCCGGGAAGGACTGCCAAGCCCAGGTGGGTCCGGAGAATTCCGGTGAGGTCACTGCCTGCGACTCAAGGGTTGAGGAGCAGGAGAGGGGAGCCTGAGACTCCTTGGGCGGCTTGTATGTAGGACGAAATGTCAGATCAAGAGGGATCACGACCCCTTATTGCCGCGAATGGACACTGGTGGAAGTTCGCATCTCATTACTTATTAACAAGATATGGCTTGTGGGGTGGTGTTTGAAGTTTCTCTTCGAGATTCGCTCTCCACCTCTTGCACTCGCAAGTATTGCCGATCAGTGCCAGCCCACCCGCTTGTCGAGTCAAATCCTTACGGGTATGGTCATGACTGGGAACCTCGCACCTCACAGACACTCGATATGCTCGATCTCTACGACAAGATTCAGGACGCCTGCGGATACATTCGCACCCAGTGGGCCAAAACTCCGCATGCGGGAATCGTCCTCGGCACCGGCCTAGGGGCTCTCGTCCAGAAGATCGCGGTCGAGGCCAGCATCGACTACGAGGCCATCCCCCACTTCCCCAAATCGACCGCCATCAGCCACAAGGGACGCTTGGTCTGCGGGATACTCGAGGGACTCCCCGTCATGGTGATGGAGGGCCGCAGCCACATGTACGAGGGCTATCCGCTCAAGCAGATCACCCTTCCAATCCGGGTCTTCAAAGCCCTCGGAGCCCAGCTGTTGATCGTCTCCAACGCGGTCGGCGGGATGAACCCGTTCTACGCGACCGGGGACATTATGGTGATCGACGACCACATCAACCTGATGGGGGCGAATCCCCTAATCGGGATCAACGACGACCGGTTGGGGCCGAGATTTCCGGACATGTGTGAGCCGTATGATCGGAAGCTGGGGCAAGTCGCTCTTGAGATCGCCCGCCGCGAGAACTTCGCGTGTCACCGGGGGGTGCTGGTCGCCATCTCTGGGCCAAACCTGGAGACACGGGCCGAGTACCGGTTCCTGCGCCAGATCGGTGCCGATGTCGTCGGCATGTCGACCATCCCCGAGGTCATCGTGGCCGTCCACTGCGGGCTGCGGACTGTCGGCCTGTCGGTCATCACCGATATGTGCCTGCCGGACGCCCTCAAACCCGCCCACGTCGCCGAGATCATCGCCATCGCCAACGCTGCCGAGCCGAAGCTGACAGCACTGGTGACGGGGGTGTTGGCCTCGGAGCGTGATTTTTAGTCAAGGCGACCATCCCATAGCATAGCGTGGGCTTTAGCCCACGCGGGATTGGATGTCCCCCTGGCCTGACCCCAGAAACGTCGGCTAACGCCCTAGATACGAAAGCCCCACCTCATGACTTGGATCAAAACCATCCCCAAATCTGCAGCCGGGCCCGAGTACCGGCAGGCGCTGGAGGCCCAGCATGCCTGGTATCCCCCGGAGTACAACGCCGAGGTTCCCGGTTTGCCGACCGGCGAAGCCGACGGGATCGTTGCCACGCACAGCTTGATCCCTGACGCGCTGCATCATGCGTTCGCGACATTCGGGGCGCTGATGAACCCGCAGTTGCCGCTCACTCGGCGGCAGCATGAGCTGATCGCCACGGTCGTATCACAGTGCAACTGCACCAAGTATTGCAGCGTCTCCCACCGCGAGTTCTTGCGACGAGCCACGGGAGACGAGGCACTCGTGGCGTCGATCGAAAAGAGCGACCTCAGCCACCTCTCCCCCGCCGATCAGCTGATGTGCCAGCACGCCGAGAAAATCACCCGCGATGCGACCTCGGTCCAGCACGCCGACATCCAAGCCCTGCGGGATGTCGGCTTTGACGATCAGGGAATCCTCCAGATCACTCTGATCGCCTCGTGGTTCAACTACATCAATCGAGTCGCGGACTCGCTGGGTGTGGCTCGGGACTAATCTCCAGCGGAGCCGCGTGAGACCTTCTGGCGAGCGTCCGGCGTCAGCCGGATGGTACTTCTGAGATTCGCCGCAGCCTCATTGGGCAGACTCCCCATGGAGCTGGATCAGCTCACCCACCCGATGCGTCAGCGAGGGAATCGCAGCAGAAAGTCGCTGACGCTCGCCCTCGCTGACGCTTCGGGCTGGTAAAATCAGAACCATTGGGCTGACGCCACCCCGCTCGCCCAGACGTTTCCTTCAGCGCTGCGCGGGGTTACTCTCGATTCGCTCCGGGCACCCACTTGACATCGGCTCTCCCGTCCGCATTGGCAATCCGGGCCATCACGAACAGGAGATCCGAGAGCCGGTTCAGATAGATCACGCACTGTGCGTGCGCCCCGCCGACAGTCTGCGTGAACTCGATCACCCCCACTTCGACCCGCCGGCAGACCGTCCGGGCTTGGTGCAAATGCCCTGCTGCCAAGCTACCCCCGGGAAGAATAAAGCTGTTGAGCGGCTCCAAGCGGTCATTGAAGCCATCGATCAGCTGCTCCAGATGAGTCACCTGAGCCTCAGTCACTCGTAAGGGGGGATACTCCGGAGGGGTGTCACTGACCGGCACGCAGAGATCCGCTCCCAGATCAAACAGGTCGTTTTGAATCCGCCGCAGAGGCGTCGCCAGTTCCTCCGGCATCCCCGCTGCGAGGCCCAACCCGATGACCGAGTTGAGTTCGTCGACCCCGCCGTATGCGGAAATGCGCCGGTGAGTCTTGGGCACGCGGCTGCCATCCCCGAGGGAGGTTTCGCCGGTGTCGCCGGTTTTGGTGTAGATGCGGCTGAGGTAAACCATAGGGAGTCGGGAGTCGGGAGTCGGGAGTCGGGAGTCGGGAGTCGGGAGTCGGGAGTCGGGCACCACTCCCTCTGGCTATCTGCCAGAAAAGCCCACCGGTGGCAACCGGTGGGCTTTGTTCAACTGGACCACTGTCGGGAGGGCTCTTGATCGACTGGTCTTGACCCCGAGGCACGCTCGTCATGTAATCCCCGTGAATCATCTCCCATTGGGAGAGATCGTCAAGGCCAGTAAGCCGGGTGTCGTGTGTCCGACTCCCGACTCCCGACTCCCGACTCTCCGGACCCCCTCCCCCCGTGTGGACCACCTTCGATCGGTATCTGTTCGGGCGTTACGTCTACGTCTTCGTGGTGTTCTTCGCCGCCACGATGGGGCTATTTTCCGTTGTCGACGGATTCATGAATCTCGATGCCTTCCAGCAGAAGGACGAGGGAACTCCCCTCATGCTGCTTCGCATGGGCATGCATTACGTCTACCAAAGCAGCCTCATCTTCGACTTGGTGGGGCCGACGCTGTCGGTACTTTCCGTGTTGGTCGTGCTGGCGATGCTTCTCAAGCACAACGAGTTCTACCCGGTGCTCTCGACGGGAGTTCCGACTTACCGTATCTCGTGGCCACTCGTGTTTGGGGTCATGAGCGTGGCCGGGTTGCTGCTCGCGAACCAGGAATTCATCATCCCCAACGTGGCGCAGCATCTGCAGGGCACTCACGGAAGCACAGCTGCGGATGCCCAGCTCTTTGACCCGCAATACGACACGAAGACCTGGATTTTCATTTCAGGTCAGGAGCTGCTACCCGCCCAGCGTCAGATCATCGAGCCGTCGTTCGTGCTGCCTGCCCCGCACATCGTTTCCGAGTATGGACCGGAACTGCACGGGGAAACGGCCAGTTTTCGTCCCGCTCGCGGACGCATCCCAGCGGGTTGGTTGCTCAAAAAAGTCTCGCCGCCATTTGATGTTGAAAAACTCACCTCGGCGGGACGCCAGATCGTGATCCCCCAGAAGAACGGTCAAGACTGGTTCCTGGCCATCGGACTGACGTTTGATGAGTTACAGAACCGCAATACGGGCTTTCGGTATCTCTCGACGCGCGATCTGATTCACCGGATACAGCATCCTTCCGCCCATGCCAGTTCCACCCGGGCACAGGTGATGCACCTGCACGGTCGCTTCACCCGCCCGGTAATCTGCCTGATCGGAGTGTTCCTGGTCATCCCACTCATTCTCCGGAAAGAGAAAGATAACCTTGTGACCAACATCGCGACCTGTACACTGGTTTTAGGGCTGGTGTTCGGCATTGGACAGGGAATGGACTTTCTCGGGCAATCCTCACTGGTCCAACCGGAAATCGCCGCTTGGACCCCCATCTTCATCGGTGGCACACTCGCCAGCTGGCTCACGGGATCTGTCAGGACGTAGGCCAGACGGGTGTCGAGAACCATGAGTTGGAATCGACAATCGCCCCAGCTGCTGACGACTCCCATCTCCCGCCCTCCGACTCCGAGGCTTTCCATGCTCACTCGACTCTGTCTGGCGCTGACTGTTCTCTGCTTGGCGGGTTGCGAGGAAGCCCGGCCTCCGGTCGTTCCGCCCGACCCGATCCCCGCCGGAGTGCTGCTACCCGCCGGGATGCCGAACGACAAGTGGTTCTACGAGAATGTCGTCCAGAGCAAGGTGCCAGTGCTGGTTGACTTCCATGCGAGCTGGTGCGGGCCTTGCAAAGCGATGAAACCAGCGATTCAGGAGATCGAAACCGCTTACGGCACCCGCATCCAGGTGGTCGAGGTCGATATCGATGATCGCCCCTTTCTGGCGGACCACTTTCAAGTCCGGGGCATCCCCCGGCTAATGGTCATTCAGGATGGCGAAATTCAAGCAGACGAAGTCGGCCAGAAGAGCTATTTCGAAATCATCTCCCTCCTCAAATCGACCGCTGGGAGCCCTTGAGAAACAGGATGCCGACTTCTCGCGGTTTGTGGCTGAGGCGTTCTCGCAGTGGGACACCATTTTTTCCCTCTCAGAGATCGGCGTCGAACTTCAGCTGGCTGTCGTTGACGAGCGGGTTGTTGAGCGACAGTACGTGCCAATGGGCTGACGCCCAGATGACTGATTACTCATAGGCGAACGGACAGAAGCAGCTGACCGTGGGATAGGCTTCCAGCCTGTCTTTTCGCGGGAGTTGACAGGCTGGAAGCCTATCCCACGGGTCAGACAAGTCTGCCCCATCGCCAGACAAGCAGACGATTGCCGCTGGTCTCGCTCCACCTGCGGATTGCATGTTTTGTCATGATTCGTGACGATACAAGAGGTGCTGGTGTCGTGGAAGTCCTCAACGGCTGGCCCCTGTTTGGTTTCACTGAGGTTGACGCATGCGTAACATCTCCGCACTCTCGTGGCTGCTCTGCCTGTTCATCGGGTGTGCCCCCACTCCCGCTGAGCCGACTCCGAATCAAACCGTGTTACCCGCACCTGTCGCGGCCCCTGACATGGAACCGCCGGGAGGCCAGAGTGAGCCGGTGCTTGTTCCGGTCGCAGACGAAACGACTCGGGTGGCAACGACAGCTGCTGAGGACGTGAAGATTGACATCCTCAGCTGGGAGCAGACCCAGGCGATCGTCTCGGCACATCCGGGCAAGATTGTCGTGTTTGACCTGTGGGCGACGTATTGCCCGCCATGCCTTAAGGAATTGCCGGGATTGGTGGCCTTGCAAGCGAAGTACCCGGAGGATGTGGTGTGCGTCTCGGTGTGTCTCGACTATGAAGGGGATGCCGACAACCCGCCCGCCAAGATCGAGCCGGATATCCGCGAAGTGCTGGTGAAGATCAAGGCTCACAATGTCCGCAATGTGCTGCTGAGTACGTCGAATGCGGATGTCTTCCAGACGATCGAACACGGGTCGATGCCGGTCCTGTATGTCTACGACCAGACCGGAAAGCGGGTTGCGATGTTTCCCGACCTGAACGAGCCGGTGGAACCGACGTATGCGAAGGATGTGTTGCCAGTCGTGGAGAGATTGCTGGCTGCGCCGATGAAGCCGTAGGACTTGGGACACCATCACTTCCCGATTTCCACAAAGGAATTCAACACGAAGGACGCCAAGGTCTCCGTCCAACGCTTCTTTGCTTCCTTCGCGATCTTTGTGTTCAGAATCAAATCGGGAAGTTGTGTTGGACCATGTCCTAAGTGTTAGATCTGTCTCTGCTGAGATCAAAAGAAGCGGCCTGCGCAATCACCACTGTCGTTCGAGTTCATGCTCCCACGGGAGGTGAGGGACCGACAGCAAGACACATCTGTCTGTCGCACAGTCCTAGGCGCGAGAGGATCTCGGAGATCGCAATTTGCCAGATCGATCCCACAGAACTCTTGCAAGTTGCGTATCGTCTACGGGGGGCTGTGACTCGGACTGTGCCGTGTGACGCTACAGGATAAGCCGTCGGTTCGAACTCCCAGTGAGGTGGGTGATGTCGTTTGTTCAGATCAAGGATCTGCGTGTCTCGTACGGCAAGCTCAAGGCCGTGCGCGGGATCTCGTTCGAGATTCCACAAGGCGAGGTGTTCGGCTTCATCGGACCGAATGGGGCCGGGAAGTCGACCACGATCAAGGTACTCGCCACCCTCATTCGTCCGAACTCGGGCTTGGTCAAGATCGGCGGCATCAGCGTTCCCGACAACCCGATGAAGATACGCCGCATGATCGGCTACATGCCGGATTACTTCGGCACCTATGAGGATCTCACTGCGGCGGAGTACCTGCACTTCTTTGCAGCGGCGTATCAACTGCCACGGGCGGAGCGGGAGCGGACGATCGGCGATGTGCTGACGCTGACTGACCTCACCCAGAAGGCGGACGCAGCTGTCGATTCACTCTCACGCGGGATGAAGCAGCGTCTGGGGCTGGCCCGTGTGCTGCTGCACGACCCGGATTTATTGCTGCTCGATGAACCGGCGAGCGGTCTCGACCCTCGGGCGCGGATTGAAGTGCGCGAGCTGCTGAAAGCCCTGAAGGCGATGGGGAAGACCATCATCATCTCCAGTCACATCCTGCACGAGCTGGCGCAGTTCTGCACGCGGATCGGGATCGTCGAGGCCGGGAAGCTGGTCGCCGAAGGGTCGCTAGATGAGATCTACAGCCAACTCGGACTGTTGCAAGTGATTCATGTGCAGGTGCTGAATCTGGACAACATGCTCCTGGAAAAGCTCCGGACCCTCCCCGGTGTGGAGAGCGTTGAGCAACAAGCCGACCGCGTGGCGATCCGCATGCGGGCGACGGAGACCGGAGCGGAAGTGTTGCTCGAAGATATGATGCAAGCCGGTTGCCGCATCCGCATGTTCCAGCCCGAGGCGATGGACATGGAGACGGCGTTTATGAAGCTGACCGAGGGCAAGACGGCGTGAGGCGTAGTCCACCAACCCGACGCGTCAGCGAGAGCGTAGGCTCTCGAAGTTGTGCGAGAGATTAATCCTCTTGAGAGGCAAAAAACAAAAAGTCATTTCCAGTGGCGGTTGTTGCTTCGCAGAAATCCTCGCTACGCTCGGCCCTCGCTGACGCGTCGGGTTGCTGGGCGTTCTGGCACTCGACTCCCCACTTCAAACATTCTCATCGAAAAGGCGTTATATCTGTAAGCGAACTCTGCCGATGACAGGCGTACCGACTTGAATAAACTCCATGAATGCGCAACGGATGACTCCTCGGTTGAGTCCTCGCCTGCGGCTGATCCCGCCGGAGAGAACCTCTTTCGGGGAAATCCGGATTGATCGATCTTTCCCGCAACAGGACGCTGTGTTATGTTTTCCCTTCGCCGGTGCGGCTGAGTCGCAACTGGCTGACCGAGAACGACATAACTCGATTGCGAAGCTTTGATTTGCAAAGCACACAGACGGCAGGGAGGCCCTCGTGAGCACGACTCGTGAACAACGCGAACATCTGGACGTTCAAATTCGCTGGCTCATCCGCCGCGATATGCAGGAAGTTCTCCGCATCGAATCGTCCAGCTTCGAATTTCCGTGGACCGATGAGGACTTCCTCTGCTGTCTGCGGCAACGAAATTGCATCGGTATGGTGGCCGAACACGATCACAAGATCGTCGGCTTCATGATCTATGAGCTGCACAAGTCGCGGTTGCAGATTCTGAACTTCGCCGTGGCTCCGGAAGTCCGTCGCAATGGCATCGGATCGCAGATGGTCCTCCGTCTGATCGACAAACTCTCGCAGCAGCGCCGCAACGAGATCATGCTCGAATGTCGCGAGCGGAATCTGGAAGGCCAGCTGTTCTTCCGCAACCAGGCGTTCCGGGCGATCAGCGTGCTGCGGAGCCACTACGATGAGACAGGCGAAGACGCCTACATCATGCAGTTTCGGCTCGATGCCTCCGAGGACGCCCTGTCCCCGTTTTCACCACAGAACCGGATCTCGGAGTTCGACGCCGCGTAAAGTGCCCCGCCGATCAAGACTCAATTCAACAGCCCGAAGCAGTGACTGCTTCGGGCTGTTTTCGTGACTTGGGCTGGCATTGAGACATCAGACAGCGGTGCGTGTGCGTCCGAAAAGTAGGTCGTGGTCGGAAAATCACCACGGTGTCACGGTGGCATGGAGAATGCCAAGCTGTTGGGAGTCAGTGGGGCCACACGTCTCGGAAATTTTGACAGGATCAACAGGATCGACAGGATGACTTCAGCATCGCGCATCGCGTCTCGGCATCCTGTTCATCCTGTTGATCCTGTCAAAACTTCTTCGCCCCTGACCGCAGTCATGCGTGTCACCGGCGTGAGAGTCCAGCTCCCTGACACTTTGGGGAAATGCGGCCTACTTTTCTGACGCACACACGACAGGGAGGACAGCCAAAGTCGTCTTCGTCGGGCGACCTTGCTATCGATAGAGTTGAGATCGAACACTGCCGCTGGTGGACGTGACCTCGGGAGACTTCCGATCTCGAATCGAAGCGGCATTCGCATCAATTTGAGAGTCCGGCGGGAGCAAGTGCAGCAACCGGGGGCGGAAAACCACCATGAGGAACAGGGGGAGATACCAGAGAACATACACGCCGCCCTGCTGGGTGTACCAAAACTGGGTGCTGATAATGATGGCCGCAGAATGGGCCAGCAGATGCTCGACGTTCTTTTGTCGAGGGAAGACCGTCAGCACAATCAGTTGGATGCAGTAGAGGGCGATCACCGGCAGGCGATAAACGGAGAGGTATTCGGCCTCCTTCCAGAACCCTTCCATCTGACCATCCGAGCGGAAGGCGAGTACCTCCAAGTCGATCGAGCCCAGGATCTTGTTCACAAACGTGGGGCCATCCAGCGACGTGAGTGCCAGGCTGCCCACCAGAACGAGGGCCACTGCACCGAGGGCGATGCCGAACTTTAAGCTGCCGCGTCGCCCATAGAACGCGAACCACAGCGGCAGCAGAAAGACTGGAAAGAACATGGCCCCACAGGCGAGCCCCAGAAAAATTCCGGCCACCACCGGCTGGCGATAAAAGACGATGGCCCACACGATCAGTGCGGCGGGCAAGACATGATTGAACTTGCCTACGTCGTACGCTGTTCCCGGTAACAGCATGTAGAGCGTGGCGGCGGCCAGCCCCAGTTGGACATCCCCGAACAGTTTCTTGCCTGCGACAATCAGACCCGCTACGACCGCACCGTGTGTCAGTATCGACAAGATGCGGGCGGCCAGATCCTCCACAAACACGAACTCCACGGGGGCGGCCAAGAGGGTCGCAGCTGGTCCCGGAGCGGGTTCGCCTTGCATCTCGGGAGCATGGGGAAGGCTCGTGCGGTTGAGCAGTGCCTCCGCATGTTCCACCGTCATCGTGGTGGAGCGAGGCAGGGAGTCCGTAATCGCCTTGGTCGACAGAAACACAAACGCCGCAGCACACAGGAAAATCAGCCCGCCATTATTCAGGTTTTGCCCGAGCTGGGGACGACGCTGCAGAATGGGGTCGGCCAGCAATCTGGCGAGATACAGTCCCGACAGGGAGAACAGCCAGATGTAGCCGAACTGTTGCGTGCCCTCATTCCGGACAAAGATCAACCCTGGCGCAGCGAGCAGGAGCAACACCAAGTCGACATTCCGGAGCGACCAAATTCGGTTGAAGCGGTAGAAGACGGCCAAAATCAACAGCGTCGACAGGTAGAACCATGTCGCGGCGTTGACCGAATATCCCCGAAGCAACACATCCATCTCAGAATCGCTCCCGCGCGACCACTGCCCCGGGCATTCCCTGCCCATGAAGCTGTTGCCTACTCTTCAGACCTCGTCAATGAAGCTGAGACACCGGTTCAAAATAAGCACCAGCAAAGCCGGGGCCAATGGGAAAGAATAACGAGGACGAAGACTGAAATCCAATCGAAACGCGGGTTGACCACTCTCCCACACGGATGAACTGTTTCACGGGACGAGAATCGTTACTCCGAGAATGCCCCCCGTAGTCGTCAATATCGTCAGCGTGAACAGCAGACCGGGACTTCCTGTGCCTGGTCAGTGGACTCGTATTTCCCGCAGCTGGGTGGATTTACCAGACTTGTCACGAACTCTGCCTTGAGATCGTGCGGGATTGCCAACGTTGTCCCAGTGACTCAATCCCGAGGGCGGAGAGTACCAGCAACGGGTATTCGCCGGGGAGTCGATAGCGGACAGAACTGACGAACACGAGGTGCAAGGCGGCAAAATAGAGGATCGGCCCCGCAGTGATGGCCAGCACGCCGAGCGAGCGCCGCAGTTGCCAGGCTCCCACCAGTGCCGGTGCGAACACCACGACAAACCAGACGAACGACACGAACTGGAGAACGGGAAACTTCTTGAACTGGTCCGCATTCGGAAACGGATTCCAGTACCGGAGTGTCTTCTTCCAGGCGAGGACCGCGACTTGACCGGGGTTGTCAAACGCAAACGCCCAGGCCCGTTTGCGGTACTCGCGGTCCATCTCGTACTCTGACATCCGCGAGAGCAGGTTCTCCTCATCGAAGAATGCCATGTCGCTATCGCCAGTGGTGTTTCCGGGATTCCACCCGTCATACAGACTTGGTCCCATCCAGAGTGTGGTCAGCACGAAATGCCCCGTCACCCGCTGGTTCCGAATCCCCCAGGGAACCAGACTGGCCACCATCACCAAGGCGGTGCAGAAGGCCATCACCGCACGCGCCCGATCTCGCTTCAACAGCCACAGCCACAGCACCAGGCACGGCGGAAAGAGCAACCAACTGGGCCGCAGGTAACAACCCACACCGCCCCACAGTCCCGCCATCGCTCCCGTGAGAGCAGCTGCAATGAGGGTCGGAGATGTGGCCGCTCCGGTCGGAACGGAGGACTCTGAATCAGCTGCCGGGGCCGCCTGAATTCCCCCACGAGACAGTGGAACCAGCCCGAAGACCAGCGACACCGCAAATACCGTCTCGGTTAACTCGATGGCACTGAACCCGACAAAAATGGGTGAGACTCCGGCCAGCCATCCGGCAATCAGACCGGTTCGATGTCCGCCGAGCCTGTGCCCCAGCTGATACACACCGAGACAACCCAGCGCGCCGACAGTCGCCAAGACCAGTCTGGCGGCGAGCAGACTCTCCCCAAACAGTTTCCGCGAGATGGCCAGTAGGAGAGGAAACCCGGGCATCCGCAGGACTTGCCGGGGCGGGGTGTAGATCTCGTAGGGCTCGCCTTGAACGATGCGATGAGCGAGATCCCAGTACCCAGCGGCATCGCCTTCGATCACAAACTGCCGAGGGGGTTGAGCGAGATGATCTAAATAATACTGAACCGCGAAGACCGCTCCGATCCGCAAGGCCAACGCCACTGCGAATAAGACCAAGACCGACCATCGGGGGTTCCAACTCAAGACATATTCCGCCAGAGATCGCTTCGTGACATGGGGGCGATCGTACGGGCCAACAAATCAGCGGGTCAAGCCGATTGCGACATTCGGCATTTTTGCGAGTTGTGGCGATCATCATCCTTACTGCAGCGACATTCGTCGACGGCAAAGAGCCGATCCCAGCTGATACGGCACTCGTTGATGCCGAACTCGATCAATACTTTCCGGACCTCTTCGTAGTTGAACCCGAGTTGCCCGATTTCCTGACGATTGTTGGTAAATGTCAAGATTTCCCACGGGCGATGCTCGCGCAGGAACAGCCGCTGCACAAAGCCCACCGCGACGGGACACAGTTCAACACCACCGGCCAAGATACGCCCATCTGACAGAAACTGAATTCGGCCAAAGTGGCCTGGCTGGTCGAACTCGGGAAATTTCTGCATCCCATAGAGATGCTGGATCCAGCGGTGGTGATAGAACGGAACCCAGTGTTCCACGAACCATGCACGGTACGCCTTGGCTCCCAGATCTCGGCCCGCCGCCTTAGAGAGGAGGTACTTATGCTTACACGCCTCGTAATGTCCGTACTCGGAGATCGAGTCGAAATGAAGGCAATCAAAAGGCAACGTCATTGACGCTCCACGGGAAAGAGACATGGCCCCAACACCATCCAGATCAGGATTTCTCCCCATCCGGTTGCCTTCCCCAGGCAACTTCGGCGGACACTTATATATGTGTTTTCGCACAAGAGTCAAGCAGTTCTGCACAAATTCCCGGCTATTTCTCCCTCAGTCCGAGAAGTCTCTGCATCCGGAAAATTACCTAAATCGCCAATCAGGCAAAGCCCGCTCATTTGACAGATACGGCTCAATCGCTACTTTAAGCGTGTTGCTTCCTCTGGAATGTCTACGTAGACACCCAAACATCGATCCAGAGAAGCGCTGTCGGGAAGTTCAGGCCGTCTCGGAGCCATCCCACGCAGCTCACAGGAAATTCCGAGGTCGATTGAGGAGTTTGATATGGTCCGCAAGATGATGTTCGCGTTTGCTGCCCTGTTGGCAGTCGTTCTGGTCGTTGGTGATGCACAGGCAAGCCACCGTGGTTGTCGTCAGCCACGCGCCCGTCGCACTAACTGCTGTGCTCAGCCTTCTTGTGCAGCTCCTAGCTGTGCAGCACCATCGTGCAACAGCTGTAACAGCGCTCCTAGCTGCCAAGCACCAGCTTGCGGCGGTTGCAACAGCTGTAACAGTGCCCCCAGCTGCGAAGCTCCAGCTTGCGGCGGTTGTGCCACCGCAGCTGCTCCTTGCAGCAGCTGTGCCACGGCTTCGGCTGCTGTGGCCGCTCCTATGAGCGCACCAGAGCCACCAGCAGCTGCTCCAGCTCCTGGTGCAGAAGCACCAGCAGCGAAGTAGTTTTGTCCCTCCTCGGGAACACTGAACGGCTTGTGATCTTTTGGATTGCAAGCCGTTTTGCATTGGTGAGGAGTCAGGACGTTCAGGGTGGAAGGGGGAGCGAACGAAACCGACCAGCGGACTTCAGCTGCCCTGCCGATCATTCCCAAAGGGACCCGATGGATCTGCAACTGGGTGACAAACACATCCTGATAACCGGCGGGGCCAGTGGGATCGGTCTGGCGACAGCACGGGAGTTCTGGCGAGAGAATTCGCGAGTGACCGTTCTGGATCGAGGGGAGGCAGCCCGGGACCTCACCTCCGAGATTGACCCCCAGCGAGTCCGCCACATCCGGGCCGATATCACCGACTTTGAGGCGATGCAGGCTGCGGAGGAACAGGCGGTCGCTGACTTTGGCCCGGTGGATGGCGTCATCCACTGTGCGGCCATCGGCTCGGGAAAATTCGGTTTTCCCTTTACCAACCTCGCCCCAGCCGACTGGGGGCTGACTCTGCAAGTCGACATCATGGGGATGGTGCATGTGGCGCATGCCTTCGCCCCGAGGATGCGAGAGCGCCAGACCGGGGCGTTTGTCTTCTTGTCGAGTATCGCCGGACAGATCGGTTCGCAAACCGACCCGCCCTACAGCGCGGCCAAGGCGGCGAACATCAACTTCGCTCAGTGCATGGCCAAAGACCTCGCCCCCCACAATGTCCGCGTCAATACGATCTGCCCCGGCATGGTCCAGACCCCACTCAATCGATCCGTTTGGCAGGCGTGGCACGACCAACAGCCGCTGGAAAACCGTCTCAGCTACGAGGATTGGGCAGGTATCAAAGTCCGCTCCCTGGTTCCGCTCGGTCGCTGGCAGACCCCGGAAGATGTGGCCGCAATGGTCGTTTTCCTGACCTCCGAACGAGCCCGCAACATCACCGGCCAGACGATCAACGTCGATGGCGGATTTGTGATGCACTGGTAGGGGCGTCGGGAGTGAGGATTCGACTCCCCACTCACGACCCGCACATTCGTCACCCCGAGCATAATCCCTCCCGTTACAGCTTGTCTCACTGGCAGATTGATCGGCATCTCAGGCAACTGCCAGCGGTAAATTCACTCCCCTGCACATCCGCATCGGAGCGTGTTAAGATCAACGGAGTGCCGAGAGTTGGTTTCGGTCACTTCGAGTTCGTTTCACCCGAGGAGCCAGAACCTCATGGCTGGTCAGGTTTCGCTGAAGTGGGGCCACGTGAGCATCACGGGCAACTTTCGCGACAACAACGAGGACAATTGCCACATCGATCCCCAGGCCCGGTTTTTCCTGGTCGCGGATGGAATGGGGGGACAGAGCGCCGGTGAGAAGGCCAGCGAGCTCGCGATCGATCTGATTTCCGAGAAGCTCCAGCAGTGGGTCGAGTTCCAGAAGTCCGATGTCCAGGCGACGACGGACGCCATTGAACGCGCCGTCACGCATGCCAACAGCGAGATCATGGCCCTCGGCGGCCTCGACGCTCGCTACCACAATATGGGCACGACGGTCACGTTCATCGTGAACGTCGCAAGTCAGTTCTTCATCGGCGGAGTCGGCGATAGCCGCGTCTATCGACTCCGCGCCGGGAAGCTCGAGCAGATCACCAAAGACCACTCACTGACCCAGGCCTTAGTCGACGCTGGCACGATCTCCCCGGAAGAGGCCCTGACGCACCGCTACAAAAACGTGCTCTATAAGTACCTCGGGACCAAAGAAGGCAGCGGCGGCTCCGAGCCTAAGCAGATCGTCCCCGCAGCGGGCGACCGGTACATGCTCTGCTCCGATGGCGTCACTGACGGGGCTTCGACAGCGGTGATCCGCGACCTCCTGCTCGCCTCCCCAGACCCACAGCTGACCTCGCAAAAAATCGTCGAGGCAGCCCAGCAAGGTGGCTCTCGCGACAACATCACCTGCATCGTCATTCACGTGGATTAGTCTCTGCCTCCTCACTTCGGCTCCGGCCTCGTGAAACGGCGTTTCACACGAGGCCACATGGGTGAACCGCCAGTGCCCCCGCCGTGACGCGCCAGGCCCGCTTCCGCACCCTCCCCGCCACCGACCTCATCGAGTGCCTCATCCGTCACAGTCAACCCTCTGAAATCTGTGAAAATCTGTGCCATCTGTGGACAAACAATCTGCATGGGAGAAGCTCGATCCAGAACGACTTGGTCCACAGATTTCGCAGATTGGCACAGATTATACACCGCGAGGAGAGTCATGAGACATTCCGGCGAGCGTCCGGCGTGAGCCGGATGGGACTTCGAGGAGACCCCGCAGAACCAGGGGGCTGACGCCGCCCCGCTCGCCGAAACGTCTCACTCGGCGCCGCTTGAGGCATAGATTCTCGGCAATCCCACGATTCGCGGTCATCGGGCGAGGGCGGTTGACTCACCAAACCAGATTCACCGAGAGGACCGAGGTCGCCCTGTGTTCGCGCGTCTCATCGGGCCACCCTCATCAAAATCACCGGTAGCTGTGAGGGTGATAACTCCGTGGCCAGGACTCGACCATTGACGTGGTCGGCACGCTTTCCGTAAATATGCGAGTCTCTAACTTTCAGAAAAAAAAGGGGGGGGATCGCAATGACTCGCATATTTCGAATCGGCTGGTCGACTCGACTTTGTATCAGCATGCTCGGGCTGGCGCTGTCATCGGGCATCAGTGAGGCCGGAGACTTGTCGGCAGAGGAGCAAGCGGCGGGGTTTCATTCGCTGTTTGATGGGAAAACTCTCACCGGATGGACGGGGGCGACCGAAGGCTACGCTGTCGTCGACGGGGCGATTCAGTGCCTGCCGGACAAGGGGGGAAATCTGCTGACCGAGAAGGACTACGGCGACTTCACTTTGCGTCTGGAGTTTCGGCTCCCTCCCGGCGGCAATAACGGAGTGGGGGTTCGGGCTCCGGTGGTGGGACATGTTGCCACCGAAGGGATCGAGATCCAGATCCTCGACAACACCGCCCAGAAGTACCAGACTCTGGCCCCGTACCAGTACCACGGATCAGTCTACGGCCTGATCCCCGCTAGACGCGGTTACCTGCGCGAAGTCGGGGTGTGGAATGACCAGGAGATCACCTGCGTGGGGCGCCAGATCACCATCCAGTTAAACGGAACCATCATCGTCGAGGGCAACTTGGACGACGCACTTCGCAATGGGGCGATGGACGGCAAGGAACACCCCGGAGCCCGCCGCACCACCGGCCGCGTCGGCTTCTTGGGGCACAACGACCCCGTCGCGTTTCGCCACATCCGGATTCGTGAGCTCCCGGCGGGAGTGTTCCCCCCAGTGCGGTGAGCTGGATCGTGGTGAATCCGTTCGCCGTGGGGCACGTTTTCGACGTGCCCGTGGTCCGACGAAGAACGGGCGAAATTCATGCACTCGGGAGTGAATTCCGAGGGAAGAGATGGCCGCCAGACACTCACAAAACGCAAACGGAGAGGACGCTTGTGGGCGATTCTGGTGGCCTCAACTTTGCGGCCCAGCTGTTCTACTTCACGCGGGCAGATCGAGGCGTAGGACGGACGTCCTCGTCCGTC
>JANPCU010000110.1:0-5514 GCA_031431195.1 Planctomycetota bacterium
GTCCGCGATCCGAACGTGCCGGGGGGGGGGGGGGGGGACAAAGTTGTCAGGAACCGTTTCCGGCCAAATCACGAAGCAAATGGCTGGCAAAGCTTCCTGACACCTTTATTCTGACCACCTTTATTCTGACTTCCTGACACCTTCATTCTGACTTCTGTTGTTGCACAACCCAGACGCTCAAAGCAGCGTCTGGGCCACCCCGCCAAGCATCAGTTCTCTCCCCCGAGGTCGCTTCGCGTCTCACTTCTATCGTAACTCGCTAAGCCATCCTTTGGACTTGACCGTCTCAATCATCAGAGTCAACTCCTCAAAGGTCATGAATGGTGCAAACTGACCGAAGGCCCACTTCCCCTTCATCCGAGGTTTGTGAGCAATCATGTAGTAACAGATGCGAAACTCCTGAGTACCATCCGGTAAGCGAAGTTTCTGCATGCAGAATGCCTTCTCGGGATTCGACGGCGCTACGAACAGCACTTCGTCTTCGACGGTGTAGACCAACGGATTACCGTCAATCTTCTTTCTTCGAGTGGTTTTTCCGAGTCGAGATGGAAGGGGAGGAGTCATTGGTTTCGTCAGGCTTAAGTGTTTGTGTTCATTCTCTGCGAATGGAGGATTGCAGTCAAAGTTGAGTCAAGCGATGGTCAGCTACCACCGAATAGACGCCCCACTTGCCTCCAAAAAGGAACCTGCTGACTTCGAGCCAGCGCCTCTGGATCAATCGCTTTTAAGGCATCTTCCACTGATTTCCTGAAACCTTCATCGGCATGATTCAAATATTGGAGCAAAGCAGGGACTGCGTCACTGGCCGCAGATTCCAAGTGTTCTAGGGCGAGTACCGCATTTGTGCGAAGCGTCTCGTGGCTCAACAGGCTCGTCAGTTTCGGAACAGCTGCATTTCGACCGACCCTTCCCAGCGCGTGGACTGCGTAGCTTCGCGTCAGGCGATCTGGATCGTTGAGAGCATTGGCGATCAATGGCAGCGCCGGTGCCGCCGGTGCCCCGATGCCGAGCAATCCTTTTACCGCCCAAAACCTCAGAGATGGATTTGTATGTTTGATTGCACTTACAAAATGAGGTAGAGCCACCGCAGCCGCGCTAGGATTGGTGAAAAAAAACGTATCCCACATTCCACTCACATGATCGAGAACGGTCTCGTTCCCAGCCAGCGATGTTTCGACAATGTAGGGAATTGCCGGGGATCCGATTTTCTCCAACGCTTTTATTCCGGACCATGCAACATCTAAATCGCTGTCCGCAAGCAAGCGAATCCAGTAGCGAATCGACTTGCCTCGATAGACTGGTTCATTTTTGTCAGGAAGAGCTCGCTCGGACTTTTGGGCCTTCGGGAGCTTTGTCAAGAGGAGATTCTCTTCAGCCAAATCCGCAAGTCGTACTTGTTCGTCAAGTTGTTCTTGCTGGAGACGCAGCAACTCGTCCTGAGTTATGCGAATTTGTATTGTCTGATTCAGTTGTTCGAACTGAATTAGGTTTTGCACCAATCGATCTTGTCTTTCTTCAAACGTTGACATTCGATACTTCTGTTGAATGCGTTGTAGCGAAACAGAACTGCCTCCTTACTGCCCGCGAACGCCGTGGTACTCCTGCGGGAACTCGTAGTCCTTGCGGAGGGGATACCCTTCCCAATCGTCGGGGCAGAGGATGCGGAGCAGGTTCGGGTGGCCGAGAAACTGGATGCCCATCAGGTCGTAAGCTTCGCGTTCGTGCCAATCCGCGATGGCCCAGACGTGCGAGACAGTCGGCACCTCGGGGAGTTGGCCGGGTTGGTTGTCCTTCCAGCGGCTGGGGAGCAATGTCTTAATAACGGTCCGGTGCTTGAGCTGGAAGCTGTAGAGGTGGTAAATGACTTCGATGTGCGGCTGGTAGGGAAACTTGGCCGCCAGCTTGGCATCTGTTTCGAGGAAGTCAGTGGCACTCAGGTTGTTGAGCGAATCGAATGCCAGATCCGGGTCCGATTTGAGGAACGCAGCCACCTCGGCCATCGCAGCGGGGGCGACCTCGATCCAGGGATCAGTCGCCTTCTCGTTGAGGCCGGTGATCTTGCTGGCTCCGAACCGGTCGACCAGTCGCTGGTGAATGTCTTGGATGGTCATGGCGGGAGAGGTTTATGGTTGAGGGTTGATAGTTGAGCGACGGCTGCGTGGGATAGTCTTCCAGCCTGTCATGTTCCCACCAAAAGAGACAGGCTGGAAGCCTATCCCACGGACTCTTACTTCGCGAGTTGCGGTTCCAGGGGAGCGACGATCGGGCGTTCACGCCTCTTCGCAGCTGTCTCTTTGGATTGAGCGACCATGGCTCGCACCCAGTCGAGGTCGCCGCGAGTCCAGACATAGGCAAAGCCGACCAGAAGCACAGTGAAGAAGACCGCGATGTCAACGACACCCAGCCAACTCAACTGGAGTGCGTCGGCAGCGGAGAGCGATGTCTGGGCTGTGGTGGTCCCGGCGGGCAGATCGAGTAGTCGGTCACTGATCGCCAGGCGGGTCGACTCGCTCAGGGCGGGGTCGGCGAGTTGTGTCGCTCCGCCGAAGATCGTGCCCCAGGGAAAGAAGAAGGCGACTTCGACATCGAAGATGATGAACAGCAAAGCAACCACGTAGAACCGCAGGTCGAACTGCACATAGGCGGAACCGATGGCGGGTTCACCGCACTCGTACGGGGCGAGTTTTTCTTCGGTTGGCGTGTCGGGGCGGACCAGCCGTCCGGCGAGCAGCGGCACCAGAATGAAGCCAATTCCGGCCACTATGGCTAGCAGCAAGTGCAGATTCAGGTCGGCCATGAAGGGAGTTCTCAGTCGTCAGTGTTCAGTTGTTAGCCAGAGGGTGAGCGTTGGAAGTGTCTCCCAGAATCAGGCCCCCGTCGTGTAGACCTCTTGCACGTCGGCTTCACCCAGCCGCCAGACCAACTTGGCCAGCCCGACCGTCGGGAACTCGACAGCCCCGACCTTCGGATCTCGCAACTCGATTCCGAGCTTGGTCAGCTCCTCGAAGTACCCGCGCAGCCGACCGTCATCCGTGAGGAGGTCGTCCTCCATCTGGCGGAACTCTTGCTCGTAGGGGTCGGTTTCGGGGCGCTGACGCGGCCCCTTGCGACTCACTCGCAGCTCGCCCAGCCGCTCGCGTCGGCCGTCGAGGTCGGTCTGTAACTCCACGATATCGCGGAGAATGCTGGTCACGAGAGGCAACGCCTTATGAGCATCAGCCCGTGTGAATCGCTTGGTCTGTGGTTTCTGTTCGGCGGTCATGGATTCCTCGCGTCGCGGAAGTCGCCAGACTTCCGCTGGATGACAGAATTCCTAGGAATCCTGCGACCTAGTGTTCAGCTGCCTCAAAATCATAGGGAGTCGGTTCCCCCTTGACCCACACCGGCGCATACAGCACCTTCGATTCCGACACAGCCGTCGGGTTTAAAGAAGTCTGGCCCCACGCGATCTCCAGTGGCAGCTTGGCATAGTCGACGATGCAACCGTCGCGGCTGTAGCAGCTGAGGTCGAAGTTCGACCCCATGAAGATGCAGTCGACGGGACACGGCTCGACGCACAGCGCACAGAACATGCACTTGGTATAGTCAATGGTGAAGCCGTTGATGCGGAATCCCTTGCCGACGGGACTCTTTTCCTTCTCGATATAGATGCAGTCGACCGGGCAGGCGACCGCACACTTCTCGCAGCCGATACACACCGTGAGGTCAAACCGGTGGAAGCCGCGGTAGCGGGCCTTCACGGGAACGGGCGTTTCGGGGTACTCATAGATCTCTGCAAACGCTTTGCGTTCGTAGGTTTTCGTCATTGTCCGCAATGTGATCCACATGCCCTGTGCCACCGTGGTGACAGCGAGCCAGACATTCCGGAACCACTCGAAGAACGCCTTCATCCGAGCCTCAATTCACAAACCGGCGGGTCCAAAGCACCCTCCGGAAAACGTCGCAACACAAGAACCAACTTTGGATTATACGCAGAGACCATCGGCCCGCAACCGTGGTTCCCGGAGACGAGAGCGTTGTTCCGAACGGCGACGATTTCCGAGGGTTTTCCCATTGTCGGGAGGCAGGGTCGAAGCCGATCGACCTTTGAGACGATCCCTGACGCGGCCCCAAGCGAGCCGTTGCTGCTCCTCGCCAGTGAGCAGGCGCGCAAGCCAATTCGCCCACGTTCTGGCGAGGTGGCCCAGACGCTGCTGAGAGCGTCGGCGTTGCGAAACGACAAGAGGATTGACAGGGGAGCGCTGGCGGGGACAATCCAGCTTGATCTCCGCCCTCCTGTTCCTGCGTCACCCAGATATTCAAACCGATGTCTGGGTCACCCCGACCAAACGCACATCGCAGGCAAGTTCAAATAGCGTGGTCGATCCGGTTTGTTGGCGACAAGAGAGATGGAAACCTGACCGACTGCACTCACCACTCCGAATGAACTCCCGGTCGTCGCGAATCGGCGAATGAATCTGGCCTTGGAGGTGGCGGAGCGGATCATTCAAGCTTGATGATCCCAATCGATCGCGACCTCACCTTGGACCTTCGATCATGCTTGTGAGCATCAATGAACTGGCAAGACGCGGCGACCTGAGCGGTGTTCAGGCTCTACTCGAGTCGGGCACAGCTGTCGATTTTATTGACAACGGTCGATTCAACGAAACGGCTCTGCAGATCGCCGGGAGAGCCGGATTTCTGGATCTGGTCGAGTTGTTGTTGGCGGCAGGGGCCGATGTGAACCACAAAGACCATGACGGGTTTAGCCCCGTCACATCAGCGGCCCGCGCCAGGAACTGGGCGGTGGTCAAACGTCTGGCGGAATGCGGAGCCGATTTCCAGGTCTACGATGGATATGGCCAATGTGGGACAGACTACCTGTCTCGTTGCCGTCGCCAGAAAATGCGTCAGGAAATCGAGGACATATTGGCGAAACGGGCAGCGGGGTAGCATCGGTTGGTTGGCTATTCAGCCATGAGTGGGGGCCTGCGAGCTCTCGGAACTGCGGAAGATAAATCGTTATCGAAGATGAGTCGGAATGCGACACTTAGTCCCCGCCCCACCGTCACGAACCCGTCGACCGCACCCAAAGAGTTCTCGTCAATCGCCAATCGCTTGACCTGCGACAGCTGCGGTCGCGGGAGTTTCTGAAGCCGCGCCAGGTCCACTTCGCTGACCGTGTGCCACGCCACTTCGAACATCGAGGTGCTGTCGGTTTGGCGGACGTCCTCGACCGTCGCTCCCTGATGTGTTCCTCATGGACGGACATCCTTGTCCGTCCTTTCTACACAACGGGTCCTCCCCATGGAAGGCGAGCCAGGCGAGGCTGAAGTCGATCATAAGGCGGAGGGCGGTCCAGAGGGTTCGGGGCGAGGGGCGGGGGCGTGTTCGGGGTCGGTTGTTTCTTCACGATTTGGTGTCCACTTCCCTCAAGTGCATACGAGATGTCGTGCTTCAGTTTCTCATCAGCCCCGACACTCACATCACCGATGGGGGTCACTTGAGAGAAGTGGACACCTATTTTATCACGAT
>JANPCU010000111.1:0-19628 GCA_031431195.1 Planctomycetota bacterium
GTTGTGTGTGCGGAGAAAGGCGGTGGTGGTATTGGCTTCCAGCCTTTTTTATTACGTGGATGACGGGCTGTAAGCATATCCCACGAATCAGACAAATCCATGCGGAGGGATATAGCAGAGACGAATTCTTTCGGGCAAGACAGGTTGTGGCAGGATTCGCCGATCGATCTTGCTGGAAGCGAGTGGGTTGGAATACAACCCATCTGAGCGAAGCCAGCCAGTGGAAAATGGAGTTTCCAGGCGGGCGTTTGCGGACTCACCGGGGCACTGCCCCGGTCGCCACAGGTGTCAATTCCATGCTGCAAGCCACACGGACGTGGGTCTCGCGATTCTTGTTCCACCCGCACGCGCTCTCACTGACGTGTGGAGCAGCAGCGGGGACGGCGTGGGTCGCTGTCTGTGCCGTCTACTGGACGGCATTCGAGCCGGTGCCAGCAGCGCGGATCACGTTTGCTCTGGCTTGGTCGCTGACGCTAGCGATCATGTGGACGCCTCGCGTTTCGGGACTGCTGAGCCGTGTCCCGCACTTCTGGCGAGTCGGTGCGGCGAGTTGCGGGCTGGCTCTGTGGCCGACGGTGTGGAAAGCGGTTCTTGCTCAGCGCGAGATGATTCCCCTTGGCTGGTATGCCGGGGAGTGGACCTCGCTCGCGGCGATGGCGATTCCGGCCGTGCTGACTCTGGTGCCCGCGATAGGATTGGGATGCCTGCTCTGCCCTGCCCCGTCTGTGGACTCCACGGGTGCGCGGAGCAATCCCCGGCCCTCGTTCTGGCTGGGAGTGGCGTTGAGTTGGTGCGTACTGCCGACGACGCTATTCGCGCGGGTCAGTGCGGACCAGGTGTTGCTGGGACTCTCGGCCTGCTTGCTGGTCGGAGCCGGGCTGTCGCTATTTCTGCGCGGGGACGCGAGTGAGAATCCCTCCTTGGCCTATCCTGCGTTGGGCGAGACGATCGTCGCACGGACGCCAACGTCTGTGCCGCCCGGACCTGGGGGGGCAGGCTACGGGCGCGGCTTGATTTCGCTCTTCAGCGCGCTGCTCATCGGGCTCACGTTCGAAGCGGCCAATCGCGCGGCAGAGCAGCTTGCCTTGGAGTCGCTGCCGCTGAAGTTCTTTGGTTGGGCGGGGTTTCTGACGGGCGCGGTGGTCTGCGCCGGATGGGGCGGACGAAACATCGACGCTCGCGCGAGACTCAGGCGGTCTCTGCTGTTGACTGCACTTGCGGCTGCGGCAGTGATCATGTGGTTCCCTGTCTGGATTCGTCTGGGGATTTGGTCTTCAGCGAACTTGAGTTCACTCGTCACGATCATGCTGACCAAGGGGCTGATTCCGTTTGGCATCATGCTGCCCATCGGGTGTGCCGGTGGGGTGCTGCTGAGTAGCACCTCACGTCGCAGTTTCCTCCCCCTGTTGATCGGAGCCGGATATGTTCTCGCGACTGCGTCTCCCCTGCCGATGGTCGCGGTACTGCTGGGTGTCACTGTCGTCGCGACTGGGCTTTCGCTGGCACTCTGGCCGCTCAGTGATTGGAAGGCGATCAACGCTCGCCGGGGAGTGAATCGCCCCGCTGCGGCGCTGGTCGCGTGTGGCTGCCTCGTCGCCATCACTCTCAGCTGCCAAGGCTGGCTCAACCCGGCTCGATCGGCCCAGCTGCTGTTCAGCGGCGAGGCGTTCGCGGCAGCGGGGAGCGGGCATGACCTGCTCACCATTGAACGCGCGGACCGGTCGCGCTGCCTGAAAACGATCGAGGGCGAGAACGGCGTCATGACCCTCTGGCGGCAACGAGCGAACCAACTGGTCGTCCGACGAAACGGACTGCCTGCGGGACAGCTGAGTCTCGATCCGGCGTTGGGACCACAGAACTTCTGGTCCATTATGGCGACGGCGGTGCCGATGGTGGTCCACGCCCAAGCGGACGATGTGCTGTGCCTGGGAACTCCGGGAGTGGTCGAGATCAACACGCTGCTCGGCTTTCCGGTGCAGTCACTCACATGCGTCGAAGCGGATCGCGATGTCCGGGCGTTGATCGAGTACGAGGCCACTCTCATGACGACTCCGTCCCGCTTGCAGGACGGTCGACTGGAGTGGATCACAGCCACTCCCATGCAGTTTGCGACCTCACTGGCCCCTCGGACTTACGATGTGATTGTCTGTCCCGAGGCCTCCTCCCTCCCCCTGCGATCGCAACCGCAATTCACGCGAGAGTTCCACGCTCGGATCGCTGGTCACCTGAACGAGGGCGGTCTGTTCTGTCAGCGGATGAACATTGTCGATTTCGGATCGACTCCGCTGATCGACACCTTGCGGAGCCTGCGGGCGGCGTTTGAGCAGACCAGTGTCATCACCACTGACGGGACCGAGGTGCTGCTGCTGGCGACGAACTCCCCTGCCCCGCTCTTGAATCCCGGCCTCATCGCGCGACTGGAGACGCCACAAATCCAACGCCTGTGTGCGACTCTGGGAGCGGACTGGTCAGCGTTCACTCAACTCGCATGCGTCCCCGTCGAGGCTGTCGACGAACTGCTCGCGGGGTCAAGTGGCTCTTCCAATAGCTGCGCGAACGC
Organism: Planctomycetota bacterium; assembly: GCA_031431195.1. GTDB lineage: Bacteria > Planctomycetota > Planctomycetia > Planctomycetales > Planctomycetaceae > TH-plancto1. The sequence continues at coordinate 2,561 of JANPCU010000111.1, forward strand.
GCGCTTCACCATGAATCTGGGAGCGGAGACGCTGCGCTGGGGACCGAAGTGGAAAGAGAAACAAGCACTGTTTGCGAATCGGACAGAGCTGGTCCTGACGGCCATGCATTTGGAGGAAGAGCCCGAACAAGCCTTGGCACGCCGGATTCAAGACGCGCAGGAACGAGTTCGTATCCTGACCGAGACTGCCGATGACCAGTGGAGTTACCGCCGCATTCTAAAGGGAGCCCTGAAGGACCGGCCTCGCACCTCGATCCAGAAGGTGAACAACGAAATTCGCCAAGCGCTGATCCCGGAAGACCAGCACCGCAAAGCCTACATGGTCGCTCTGGGACGTGCGGCTCGTGAAGAGTTCCCGACACTGGAAGCGATCGAGCGGGTGGAGGCATTCGCGGCCCCTTACGACCCGCTCGTCACCGATTTCGTATCATTCGAGGTGGCCCACCTGCTGGGCCGGATGAAGGTCGCTGATCCGACCCGCGAGTACCAGCACTGGATGCACTGCATCACTTATGCCCCCGGAAACGATCGGTCGGTCCTCCCCGTCGCAGCTGCGCTCGATCTGCTGCGGCGTAACCCGGAGATCGTGCCCGATGCCACTTGGCGCTGGGACCAGTTCAGTCAACTGCTGGATGTGATGCGAGTTCGCTGGGCCGGTCGCTGGGCCGGTCGCTGGCAAGCCGAGACGCCATCGCGGTTTGAGGCCGCTGACATGCAACGATCGAGCGAGGCCGTCACGGCGACGTTGTCCACGATGGATGATTTGGCAGCCGAGGCCGGTGTGGATCGCGAAACCTGGAAGGTCCAACGACGAATCTGGGAGGAGTCACTGGTCACTCCGACGCGGGCTCGTCAAGTGAACCTCGCCCCTAAAGATCAGTTGCTGGAATCGGTCCGGCAGGAATGGATGCGGCGGAATCGCGAGCTCGCTGAGCCGAAGTGAATCGCGATACTCCCACATCCGGCTCGGAGATGCACATGGGCCGGTGGTGTGGAGTGGAGTGTCACCACGCCGGGCGATCGCCCGGTGCGCGTGTATCAAGAAAGTCGGCCGTCATTCCCCTCGGAGATTCCGTTGCGTGGGATCTGTTGGGGAATCAAGCCGAGGAGTTATACCTCACGCGGGCCAGATGGAGGCGTACGACGGACGTCCTCGTCCGTCGCTCCCCGAGTTTTTTACATGGACGGACAAGGATGTCCGTCCTACGAAATGCCTCATTTCTCTCCGCGCGAAGTATAATGGTCGTTTCGACGCGCAGTACGGACCCTTGCTTGTCGTACATCTTGATCGAATTGCTGCCGACGCGGTGTTTGACCCGCACGCCTTCGGGGCGGGTCTTCAAGTCGCTGACGACCTCGCCTTGAAAGTGGCCATTGATCGTTCCCGAGGCTGTGGTCTTGTAGCCCAGGAACCGCATCACCTCGGAGCTGCCAAACGTCGTCATCGCCTGCTGGAGCAGCCCGGGGTAGAGCGACCGCAAGGCCGCCGGACCGCGAAACATCTCATCGCTGGCCCACTCGGTCTCCGCAGCTGACCAATCATATTGCAGCGGTCGATCCCACCCATTCAGCACGCCGAGAATCTATTGTTCGTGCTGTGTGATAAACTGTTTCACGCTATCAGTCCTTCGAAGGCGATGGCGTTGAACACCACCAGCCTCTCGAAGACCGACACCCCTTTCCTCAACTTCGGTTGCGGCAGAGCCGCGCTGTGCCGTCGCGCGTTTCACATTCTTCACTCCCGCCAGCAGTCGCTGTGGTCTGAATCGTGGTGCCTCGTGTCCTGGGGGTCTGGCTTCGAGAGCAGTGCCCACTTTTCGGATGCTCACACCAGTGAGTCCTGAGGATTCACGGGCGACTGGTTCAGTCGGCCCTCCCACCAGAGCCAGGTGATTGCGGCCCCGATCAGCGGCAAGCAACCCACCAAAGCCAAGCCCGCGTCGAAGGGGCCGATCCAGGGCTTTTGGCCAGCAGTGACCAACTGGGCGTTATAGTCTTGCGTCCAGTCGATCAGGCGTCCGTAATACTTGTGCATCGGGGCGGTGACGAGCCAAGCGATCGTGCCGAGCAGGCCGGTCACTTTGCCTTGGTGACTACGGGAAAGATCCTGGCTCCAGGTGTAGTAACACGGGAACAGCCCGAGCAAACCACCCGCGATCACCAGCAAGACTCCGAGCAGCAGTGGCCCCTGCGGCAGCCAAGGGATCAGCAACGAAATCGCACAGCATGCAGCGCACCCGGTGAACACAATTCGCCGGGTGCGGCTCACCGACTCGCCCCGGTTTTGCAACCAGACCGTCGCGATCCCGGCGAGCAAACAACCCACATCGGTGGCTCCGTTGAACACGGCGGTGAAGGTCAGCCGCTGGGCCTCGGTGTAGCCCCGGCCCTGCTCCAGAAACTTCGGCAGCCACGCTCGGAACAAGTGCCACGCGATATTGATCGAGATGACCACCCCGATCATGACAAAAAAACGGCGAACGAACGTGTCATCTTCGCCCCGATCATTCCCCATTCGTCCTGCGGCGATGACCAGTAACACCACGAGCAGTAAAGGCTCCGGCGGCATCCACGGCAGGTACAGGGAGGTCGAGGCACAGGCGACACCCCCGACAACGGCGATCCACCATGTCCGAGTGACGGTTGCTCCTCTTCCTTGGAGCCAGACAGTGACGATCCCGGCCAGGATCGAGATCATGCTGATGGCGACATGGGTTCCCGCAGTCGCTGAACTCTGTGGACTGGTGTTGTCGCCTCGTACTCGGGCATTGTCCCACCCATCGAGTAATGTCGGCAGCCAGACCCGGAGCAGGTGTCCGGCCACGAGAATCGCGAGCATGGCCCCGATCCGCACCAGAAACCGCTGGACGAAGGCATCGTGCTGGCTCTCGCCGCTGGCGTTTTGGCCCGTTGTCTGAGGATTCCCGGGAGACAGATTGACATGGTGCGAGACCGCGAACCAGGCCCCGACCCACGCCATCCCCGCGATGCCGATCACCAGAAACGGCATTCGCCAGCTACTTTGGAATTGCACGACCATCACCCCAATGACCACCGGAGTAATGACAGCTCCGATCGATGTCCCGCTTTGCAACAGGCTGTTGCCAAACGTGCGGTCAGCCGGACTGAGCAGCCGCTGTGTGGTCCGGAGGGCGCAGGGCCAGTGCGCCGCTTCGAAGAAACCGAGCAGCACCCGGCAGGCGAGCAACTCGTTGTAGTCACGAGAGTAAGCCGTGAGCGCCCCCGCCCCTGACCAGAGCAAGATCATCAGCGGGTAGAGCCAGCGGACATTGACCAAATCCGCTGTGACGCCAAACACGATGGCTCCAGCAGCAAAGGCGAGTCCGAACCCCAATTCGAGGTTGCCGTACTGCTCGTTATTGAGACTGAACTCCTTCTCAATGCGAGGTTGAAGATTCCCCAGCGTTTGGCGGTCCATGTAATTGAGAGCGCTGGCCAGCAGCAGGACCAGGCAAACTCCCCAGGTCGCTGTGGACCAGCGAACACCTTCCGTCTGGGCGGGAATCGACAGCATGGGGCACATCCTCGGTAGCTCGTTCTGGTGTTTCGTTGTTATCGGCGATGGCTGATGGAAAGGGAAGCGAGGGGAACATGGCCAAGCCAGCGAATATCGCAGCACTTGCGGGCGACTGTAGCGCAGAGGTGATCGATGCTACAAATCAGGTCTTGCGGGATGAATCGACAGCATTCAGACCTCATCACGATTCCCAAAATGGAGCTTCCCATGCCGATGCGATGCAGTGTGTTGTTTTGTTTGGCAGTGCTGTCATCCGTTCTGTGTGTTTCGACGACGCCAGCTGCAGAGCCGCCGCGTCGCTTGTTGTATGTGGCCGTCCCCGGTATCCGGAACTATCTGGAGTACGGAGGGCACGGACTACTGGTGTTTGATATCGATCAAGGACACAAGTTCGTCCGCCGCATCCCGACCGGGGGGCTCAATGACCAGGGCGTTCCCGACAATGTGAAGGGGATCGCAGCGTGTGCCCCAACGGGGCGGCTCTATGTCACCACGATCCGCACGATGCAGTGTGTCGATCTGCGGACTGATGCGGTGTTGTGGGAGCGGTCCTACGAGGGGGGCTGCGACCGCATGGCGATCGCCCCGAACGGGAAGGTGCTGTATGTTCCTTCGTTTGAAAAAGAACACTGGCATGTCGTAGACGGGGCGACCGGAGATGTCTTGACCAAGATCACACCGAACTCGAAGGCTCACAACACGGTCTATGGTCCGGATGGGAAATTCTGCTACCTGGCGGGCCTCGGTTCTCCGTTGTTGACTATGGCCGACACTTCGACACATACGGTGAGTCGGTCCATCGGTCCGTTCAGCGCCGAGATTCGACCGTTCACCGTCAACGGTTCACAGACGCTCTGTTTCGTGAACATCAACCGGCTGTTGGGGTTTGAGATCGGCGACTTGAATACGGGGAAGATGCTGCACCGGGTGGAGGTTGCGGGATTCTCACAAGGTCCGGTCAAGCGTCACGGTTGCCCGAGTCACGGGATCGGCCTGACCCCGGACGAGACAGAGGTCTGGGTCTGCGACGCGACAAACCAGCGGTTGCACATCTTCGATGTGACCCACCTGCCGCCGACGAAACTCGCTGACATCAAAGTTCGCGATGAGCCGGGTTGGGTGACATTCAGCATCGATGGCAAGCTGGCTTGGCCATCCACGGGGGAAGTGATCGATGTGAAGACGCGCCAGACGGTGACGACACTCACCGATGAACTGGGGCGTGCAGTGCAGAGTGAGAAGTTATTGGAAGTGGATTTCGCGGGACACGAACCCGTCGCCGCCGGTGGTCAGTTTGGAGTCGGTCGAGTGGGGGGCCCGAAGCCAGAGTGAGGCACGGAGTGATCCGGCCTTTATTGCCGATTGCGGGGGCGTGCCGGTGGCGTAAGTGAGGTCGCCCTTGACGCTCCGCTGGCGAATCATTTCAGGCTGAAACCTTTCGCAACCGAAGAGTTCTGCGGGGGATTGTTTTCTCAGCGAATCATTCGCCACGGAACCATTCCCTGCGCGGAGGGGAGATCGTATGGCAGGGAGGCCCACACAGCTGGTGCGGCAGGTGTTGCTGGCGGGAGAGCGACTGTGTCGCTGCCTGGACCAGAGCTACACACAGAGTGCATTGAACGGACCTCGGGTCGACGTTCTGGAGACGATCAGGGCTGCCGGACCGGAAGGCTGTTCTCAGACGGATCTGGCCACGGAGCTGGGGGCCGCCGAGTCGAGCGTGTCGACGATTGTCGAACGCATGCGGCGAGACGGGCTGTTGCTGCGGATGCGCTCTCGGCGGGATCGACGCTGTAGCGTCCTGCTGTTGACCGAGGTCGGCTGTGACCGGCTGGCTTCAGTGACGGCGTGTCGCGATCAGCATCTTGCGCAGTGGATCGATCAGCTGGCCATGAAAGATCAGCAGCAGCTCGGTCTGTTGCTGGAACGCCTGCTGGAGATTCTGGCACAAGCTCCCCAGTCCCAGGCGACTGCCGAGTCAGACACCGCGCGAAAGTGGGGGGAGGCCGCATGAACCAGTTACCCGCGATACAAACAGTGAAACGGTTCTCCCGGGGCAGTGGCCTAACCCGACAGCGACTCTGGAAGGTCGTACTGGGTGCCCTGCTGGTCACGCTCCCCGGCTGCTCGCGCAGCTTTTGGCGGCAGCAGGCCGACCGCGATGTGTACGAGGCGATCAGCGAGCGAATGAACGACCCACGTTGGCAATTGCCGCGCGTGGATGTCGGGGCTGATCCGGATAGCCGGTTCTTTGACCCCTACGACGCCGACAAAGCCCCGCTGCCGCCAGATGATCCGTCGGCGCATGAGTACATGCTCTCTTCTGATGGGATTGCTGGCTACAAGAGCTGGCACAAATTTGGAGACAGCTTCAGCATCGAGAATCCCCAGTGGCTCAACCGCTATGGCCTCTCCCCAGAGATGATGAACCCCGTCACCGGGGACTACACCGGTCGGTTGCCGACCCTGGAGAAACTCACTCTCTCCGATTGTGTCGAGCTGTCGCAGATTCATAGCCGGGAACTGCAAACTCAGGTCGAAGATCTGTATCTCGCGGCGCTCGATGTATCGTTCGAGCGATTTCAATTCAATGTGCGGTATCTCGGCATCGGTGGTGGTGAGCCGACGTTGACGAATTCGAATGTCGTCGTGCCGCATGGCCCCGGCGATTTCAGCACGCTCGGCGGTCGCTTTGGCGTCAGTAAGCTGTTGCCCGCGGGAGGACAAGTCGCCGTGGAACTGGCGAACAACACGCTGTGGTTCTTCTCGGGGCCGAACCAGTCCAACTCGGCGTCCGTGCTGTCGTATTCGCTGGTGCAGCCCCTGTTGGCCGGGGCGGGCCGCAAAGTGGTCATGGAGAACCTGACGCAATCCGAACGCAATCTGCTGTATCAGGCTCGCACACTCGCCCGCTTTCGCCAGTCGCTGTTCACGAATGTCGTCTCGGACACCTCGGGCAGTTACCTCAATCTGATTCAGCAGACGCAGGTGATTCGCAACCAGCGGCAAAACATCCAGCGACTGAAGAACCAGATTGCCATTCTGCAATCGAACGCTGGACAGAAGGGGAACGTCAGCCGCGCCGAACTGGACGCCCTGCCCCCCGGTCTCGTGATCCCACCGCTGCTGCTGGACAAGCTGGAACTTAAGCCGGAACAGGTTGAACTGGCCGAGCTGGCGCAGTTGATCTGGAAAGACAACGCGATCACGCCCGAGGAGCAGGCCGCTCTGGAAGCGATGAGCGATGACCCCAAATTCCAACTCGCCATCCGGGAAATCATTCAGAACATCACGGTCGTTCCGACGCCGCTGGATGTGTTGCAGCTGGCCGGGACGCTGGTCAATGCACAGAATTCATTGCGGTCGCAGGAGCGCACGCTGCAGGATGGTCTTGATGTCCTGAAGTCCAGTATCGGGCTGCCGCCGGATTTGGTACTCACCATTGATGAGAGCATGCTCGAGCCGTTCATTGTCATCGATTCCGATCTCAATACACTCGAGACCGAGGTGACGGGCTTCATCCGCGTCTGGGCCGAGATTGACGAGGACCACCCGACCACGGAGCAGTTGCAGGTGACGAATGCCGCCTTTGGAAAACTGCTGGATCAAGTGGAGACTGTGGGATTTGGGATCCTTGACCAGGATGTGATGAATCTGGAGTCCCGCTATGCAGGCCGACTGGCGGACCTGGAAGATGAGGAAGACCGGCAGCGAGTGAAAGCCGATGTTGAACGCGACCTGCGACTGTTGCAGGATGCACGTGGTCGGCTCAATCAGTTGAAGCAGTCGACCAGCGATCTGTCACAGGCGATCCTCCAATTCCAAGCCTCAGCTCCGGCGACCGATCCGAACGCAGCTCCGCAGTTGCAGCCTGATACCGCTGAGGGGGAATTGGATGCTGACAAGCCTGGTCCACACGATCTGGCCCGTGAAGAAATTCTCAAGGGGCACCAGAAGCTGCTGCAGATCACGCGGAGTCTCTCGGTCGTGCAGATCGGCTTACGAGTCGAGCAGATTACGATTCCGGAGTTCGACCTGCCGTTAGAGATGGTCATCGAAAGTGCGGTCGAGAATCGGGTCGACCTGATGAACCAGAAGGCCGTCGTGACCGACGCCCGCCGAAAGATGGAAATCTCGGCGAACCAGCTGCTTTCCAATGTCGACGTGGTCGTCGACGGAGACATTCGCACCTCGGGCGGCAATAAGCCACTCGACTTTCGCGGAAGTCGGAGTCAACTCCGAGCCGGACTGAGGTTTACGGCACCGCTTGACCAGATCAACGAGCGCAACAACTACCGGGCGACGCTCATTGATTATCAGCGGGCGCGGCGGGACTACATGGCCCTCGAAGACCTGACCAAGCAGCAAGTCCGTAGAAACTGGCGGCAGTTGTCCGTACTGAAGCGTGTTCTGGAAGGAAATCGGATTGCCTTGCGGTTGGCAGCTCGTCAGTACGAGTCGGCCGTGGACGAATCGACCGCTCCGACCGCCACAGGAGCCAGTTCCGGAGGAGGTGGTCGGACTGGCACAAACCTTACACAAGCGCTCAATGCGATCATTTCCGCCCAGAATTCGCTAATCGGGAGTTGGATCACATATGAGCAGAACCGGCTCGGCATTTATCGCGATATGGGTATGATGGAGATTGGGCCGGACGGGATCTGGAATGATCCTCAGTATCGTGGAAAGTCTGATCGGGAAACTCAGGAAGGGTTGCCGGGTCGGCAAACCTTGCCAGATGGCGGACCCGACGATGGAACAGAAAAGAACCTTCCCGATCTGGACAACCCTCCTGGTCTTGGGAGCCTTGGGGCTGGCCGGAGCCGTCTGGGCGGGGACCGTGAAGCCGACGCAGTTGTTTTCGCGACTGATCGGGAAGTCCAAGAATGACTTCTCGGAGTTGAGTACCAAGGTTGTGGAGCAGAAATCGTTCTTGATTAGCCTGGCTGTGCAAGGGAACCTCGACAGCCAAGGCAATGCCACGCTCAGTAGTGAGGTCGAAGGGACCACGACGATCATCAGCATTGTCCCGCAAGGCACCATGGTGCAAAAGGGAGACGTCGTCTGCCAGCTCGATTCCGCCGCCTTGCGTGAGAAAGCCAAGCAGCAGGAGATCACCTTCACCCAGGCCGACTCTGCGGAGTCCAAGGCCAAGGAATCCTTGGAGATTACGCAGACCCAGAGCCAGAGCGATATCGCCGCTGCGAAACTCAAGTTAGAACTGGCCGATCTGGATCTCAATACATTTGTCAACGGAGAATTCCTCCAGCAGCAGCACGAGCTACAGGGGAGCGTAGAAATCGCGAAGGAAGAATTAGTCCGTGCGAGTGAAACGTACGACTTCACCAAGCAGCAGGTGAAGAAGGGCTACCGCACCCAGAACGAGATGGAAGCCAATCGCATTGCCGTCCTGCAGGCCAAGCTCAAGGTCAAGGGCGCCCAAGAAAAACTGAGTGTCCTGGAAGTGTTCACCCGAAAACGCACCATCGCCGAGTTGCTGGCCAACGCGACCGAACTCGTACTGGAAGTCACTCGCGTTAAGCTCAAATGTCGCTCCGCCGAAACCCAGGCGACAAAAGATTATGAAGCCATGAAGCTGACAGCTGCGGTCGAACACCAGAAATATGACCGACTGAACACCCAGATCGAAGCCTGCACGATGAAGGCTCCCATGGCCGGTCAAGTCGTCTACGCGATGCAGTCGAGCAACTTCAGTCGCAGTAGTGGGGAATCGATTGAGCAGGGAGCCACCGTTCGCGAGCGCCAGGCGATCATCAGTCTGCCCGATGTGTCGCAGATGAAAGTCGATTGCCGTATTCACGAATCGCTGATTGGCAACATCCGCAAAGATCTCCCCGCCCGGATCAAGATCGACTCTTTTCCGGATCACGTGTTTCAGGGTGTCATCGCGGATGTCTCGTCGGTCCCATTGCCCGGTCGCTTTCCGAATATGGACCTGAAAGAGTACGAGGCAGAGATCAAGCTGATCGATGATCCCGAGTTGATCAACAAGTTGCGTCCCGGCCTCACCGCTCAAATCGAGATCATGGTCGACAACCGGGAGGATGTGCTTCAAATTCCCCTGCAGGCCGTCCTCGCGCTGGCCGACAAGCAGTTTGCCTATGTATTGACGGACATGGGGGTCGAGCGCCGCGAACTGGACATCGGACAGTCGAACCAGTCGCATGTCGAAGTCATGTCTGGCATCACGGTCGGCGAAAAGGTGGTGATGAATGCCCGGAGCCAGTTTGCCGAGGAGATCTCACTCCTCGAATCCGAACTGAATAAGAATCGGGCGAAAAATGCTCCGCCGGTGATCATTCCTCCGGCAGCGCTCGAGTCCCCCGGAGCCCAGCCAGGCGGACCTCCCGGAGTGGGCGGTCAAGAAGGGAATCCCGCCGGGGGGCCGGGTCCGAGCCGAGATCCCGCCGCGCGGTTCGCTCAAATGGATAAGAACAGCGATGGCAAGCTCACCGGGGATGAAGTCGATGAACGGATGAAGGATCGCGTCCCCGCGATGGACAAGGACGGCGATGGGGCGGTTTCCCAAGCCGAGTACATCTCCGCCCCTCGTCCTCCTCGCACCGGAGGGCCCGAAGGCTCCGGTGGCCCGCCAGCGAACTGAGACTCAGGCGGTATACAGATCTGGCTGATTGCCCTGCCGGATCGTGGCAGGTGGTGTCTCGTGATGTCAACCGACACTCAGACCGTTGCTCGTCACCCTTACTCCAGCAGACTCATGTCCCACTCCCCTGCCCTGCCCCGCATCTTTCTCGCCCTGCTCGCTGCCGCCGCCGGAGGAGTGGTCGGACACTTCGCTTTTTTCTGGATCGCGAAGCAAGGCTTCTACGCCATCATGCTTCCGCCAGCGCTTGTCGGCCTGGCCGCTGGCTATGTCATCACCAGCCGATCGCAGACGTTGGCGATTGTCTGCGCCATCGGGGGACTGGCTCTGGGGCTATTCACGGAGTGGAAATTCGCCCCCTTCCTCTTGGACAACAGCTGGTCTTACTTCCTGTCGCATGTCCATCAGCTCAAGCCAGTCACGCTGCTCATGCTGGTGATCGGTGCGGTGGCGAGTTACCGGTTCGCTCTGGGGCGGGACCGAGGGACGGACGTAGTCTAAGGAACTGGTCCAAAACAACTTCCCGATTGGATATTGAACAGCAGCTGGCACAGGCCGCAAAGGGTTCCATGCGCAGTTTCATTGCTGCCGTTAGGCGTTCGGCCAGAGTTCGCATACCAAAAGACGTCCGAAGGAGTGTGGCCGCTATCTGACGCAGAAACCCGTCGACTTCGAGCAGCTCCTTACCCCACCGAGGCACGGCTGCCCCAGGCTCGTGTTACCAGAGGAAACTCCCGTCATACTCCGGTCTTTGTACCGCCATTGTCCCGCCAGGGACACCTCGAACGCGACGGACGAGCGAAGTGAAAACGCCGAGGGCGCGGAGGACGCAGAGTTCGGAAGGAGAGCCTGTTCTCTGCGTCCTCCGCGCCCTCTGCGTTTCACACTTCCAGGGCGCTGGATGGAGGTTTCTCCTTCGAGGTGGACGGGAACGGTGATGAATCTCTGATGATTTTTGGGGGCACACTCGCCTGTCGTGAATTTCTGAGAATTGCCTACTTTTGTGATGCACACACGGGCGACTGCATTCCTTCGGAAGTCTGGCCACTCGCCTTGACGACCTTCTGTATAAATCGGGAGGTTATTTTGACACTCCTCGCCGAATCCGACAGCCATTCCAAGGTGTTCCAGTCTCTCTCAGCCGCATACCGTGTTGATCTTCTGCCGCAGAATCATGAGGGGGTACACAGATCACACAGATCACACAGATTATACTTCTCGCGGGGAGCACTGAGACATTTCGTAGGACGGACGTCCTCGTCCGTCCGTGGGGAAAGCCTCGCAGAGCGACGGACGAGGACGTCCGTCGTGCGTCCCAATCCGTACCGCGTGAAGTTTAACACGGTATCCACGATGTCGAGATTCACTGAGAAAATGTCTTGCAGTTGGCGTTTTATGTGCGATAGTGACAACTTACCCGTGTTGAGCGATTTCCGATTGCCCTCTGGAACTAGGCTGCACGCTGCTCAATAAGACTGTTAGCGATTACGACATGCTGGAGTACAGAGATGGCAAAAGGCAAGAAGCAAAAGAGGACTCTCCCCCCACCGCCGCCGAATCGGCAGGTGTCCGTATCCGATGACCCGCCGCGTAACAACGCCCTGCTACTCTCTTGCATGGATCAGAGACTTCTGGACGAAACGATCCGATTTATGAACGAACTGAACATGCACAATCGCTACGACCAAGTCGCCTTGGCTGGCGGAGCGATGGGTGTCCACCGTTTACCGGAGAATCCAACCGATCCATCTGGAACTTGGTGGGCGGTGTTCACCGCTCACTTGTCGACGGCGATCAACAAACTTCATCGTCCAATCAAGGACGTATTCTTGCTCGACCACTTGGACTGCGGGGCCTACAAGGTGCTGCACCCTGTCGACAAAATTAAAAAGGAGTACTCCCAGGCCAGCTTGCTGCGGATGCGCGAACTGCATGCGGACGAATTGGCAGCGTTGGCCTGCCGGGTGCATGAGTTCTGTGAAGCCCAGCACCACTCGACCAAAGACGAGGCTTGGGAACACATTCGTGTCTCGTGTTTCATCGTGGACCTACGCGGACAGGTAACCCAGCTCGATGCCTAACATCAGCGCGGGTGGCCCCAGTTGGCTGCTTTGAGCCTACCGGGGGGGCGAAGCCCAAGGGGGTACTGTTGTCGAGAGCCGCATCATCGCGTACCTCTTGTGCCAAGGCCCACTGGTAGGCTCCCAAGCGAGCCAACCGGTGCCGCCCCACGAGGAGGCACGCTGAGTCTCTCGTGAACGGCAGACCCATATTGTTTTTAAACAATCATCAGAACCTGCATGGGTGTTCACTTAACACAATATCCAGTATTGTAAAGTCGAACTTTCAACAACCTTCCCACTAAATCAGGGCAATTCTTTACATCGGCAGTAACTGCCACTAACCTGCTGATCTGACGAAGCTTGTGCCGGTTGCTTTGGAAGTGACAGGCTGAGTTGCCACCGGATTGCGGTTTGTTCGCAGTCTGTTCAGACACACGACCCGAAGGATCGGGTTCGGGAGATTCCATGGATTGGTTTCCATCTCCAACTGCAATGGCCACTGCTTTACGAGTCCCGCTCTCGGACTCTGTGGCCTCTCCTCCCTCGTTGCTCCGCACGCATTTGGCGGGCTGCGCTTTCTGAGGGTCACGAGGATGCTCGACTTTCGAGTCTTCCGCAGCTTGTGTCCGCCACATTGGCTCACTGCGTCCGGCCAGTTGCCCGGTCTCTAATCCTCCCCACAAGGATGTGTTCATGAAGTCCAAGAAGCCCCTTATCGGCATCAACACCGATTTCCGCCCAGCCACCAAGAAGGACTCGTATCCCTTCTCCTGGGTGCATGCCGGTTACTACGACAGCGTCGTCGCTTCGGGAGGAATCCCGGTGCTGTTGCCGCCGATGGATGAGGAGGATCTGCGGCAGGCCCTGTCCGTACTGGATGGTGTGGTCATGGGAGGCTGCAAGCTTGACCTCGACCCGGTGCGACTGGGTTTCGACAAGCACCCCTCGACCCGCCCGATGCCGGTCCGCCGGGAAGACTTCGACCGCCGGTTGGCCAAGCTGTGCTATGAGATGAAGATCCCGACGCTGGCCATCGGGACCGGTATGCTGACGATGAACGCGATTCTGGGCGGCACGCTGTTCCAGCATGTGCCAGAGGACGTTCTGAAGCCACTTAACCACCGTGACCCGGTGGAAGCGTGTCTGCGGCATGTGATCGAAATCGTCCCCGGCACCAAGATGGATCAGATCTACGGCCCCGGCGAAATCCGGGTGAACAGCGACCACCACATGGCGGTCGATCAGGTCGCGCCGAACCTCCGCGTTTCAGCGACCGCGATGGACGGCGTCGTCGAAGCCTACGAGTCGATCGAAGACAACTGGTGGTGTGTGGGCGTTCAGTTCCACCCGCATGATGAACACGCTTCCGCCCTCGATCTGCAAGTCTTCCAGGCCCTGATCGAAGGGATCCAGCATCAGGAAGCCCCCGAGATCCTGTCGTTCGAACGGCGACGCCAGACGGCGTAACGGCATCGATAATTCGCGTCTCTCGAAAGCCCAAGGGTTGCAACCCTTGGGCTTTTCGCATGCAATGGCAGGTATGACCACTCCCACTCTGCTCCGCCAAGGCAGCCCCCTGGCGAATCCGGCTCACCAGCTGCACATCTTGAATGCCGCTGAGGCCACCGCATGGCCCTCGTTTGAGAGTACGCTGGCCGAGCGAGAGTTACCGCCGCTGCGTGCGGACGGCGTGCGGGTGTTGCAGATCAATGTCGGCAAGCTCTGTAATCAAACATGCAGCCACTGCCATGTCGACGCGGGGCCAGAGCGGCGAGAGATCATGAAGCGCGAGACGCTGGAGGCGTGTCTGCGCGTGATCGCGTCCACGGGGATCGAGACGGTCGATCTGACCGGTGGGGCTCCGGAGATGAACCCGCACTTTGAGTGGTTCGTGACCGAGGTCCGCCAGCTCGGTCGACAGGTCATCGATCGCTGCAACCTGACGATCTTGACAGCACCAGGGTTCACCCACCTGCCGGAGTTTCTCGCATCTCAGGAAGTCGAGGTGGTGGCCTCGCTCCCCTGCTACCTGGAGGAGAACTGCGACCGCCAGCGCGGGGACGGGGTCTTTGCCAAGTCGATCAAAGCTCTGCAACTGCTCAATTGGCTCGGCTACGGCCTCCCCGCTTCCGGCTTGACCTTGTCACTCGTCTATAACCCGGTCGGGCCCTCACTCCCGCCAGCCCAGGCGAAACTCGAATCGGCCTACCGCGATCAGCTGCGAACTCGTTTCGGGATCGAGTTCAATCGCCTGTATACGATTACAAATATGCCAATCAGTCGGTTCCTCGACGACCTGCTGCAATCGGGCCGATACGAGGAGTACATGCAGAAGCTGCTGGCCGCATTCAATCCCCAAGCCGTGGAGGCCGTCATGTGCCGGACGACGCTGTCTGTCGACTGGCGGGGGAATCTGTACGACTGCGACTTTAACCAGATGCTCGACCTGCCCGTGGTGCCGTCGGTGCCGCGAACGATTCAGGAGTTCGACCTCACTTCACTGGCGCATCGCCCGATCGTGACCGGACGCCACTGCTACGGGTGTACCGCTGGAGCCGGATCGAGTTGCCAGGGGGAGTTGGTGGACCGGTGATTCCGAGAACTATAGCCCGCGTCCCCAGAATCTCGAAGGGCTCAGGCTCACGGCTCGCCATTCTCGTTGCCATGTTCTATTCTCCCGTGAATTAATGTTTCTAAGCTGGAGTTCTCCCCATGTCGTCCCTCAATCGTCGTAGCTTCCTCACTTCTTCCTCGACTCTCGCAGCCGGGCTCGCAGCGGTCTCCGGTCTGTCGTCAGGAGTCCATCTCTCTGCAGCGGAAGAGGCGGAACTGAAGACAATCGGGAAGACGCCACATACGAAGTTCGCGGTCAACTGCGAGATGTGGTGGAGCCAGTTGCCGTTTATGGACCGGATTCGGGAGACCGCCAAGCTGGGGTTTCCGTCGATCGAGTTCTGGCCGCTGGAAGGGAAGGACATCCCAGCTGTGGCGGCTCTGTGTCAGGAGGTCGGGATCGAGATTGCTCAGTTCACCGCCTGAGGCTTTACACCCGGCATGAACGAACCGAAGAATCATGATGCGGTCGAGGCCGCCGTGCGCGAGGCCG
Source organism: Planctomycetota bacterium (assembly GCA_031431195.1). Lineage (GTDB taxonomy): Bacteria > Planctomycetota > Planctomycetia > Planctomycetales > Planctomycetaceae > TH-plancto1. Next base: position 17,893 of record JANPCU010000111.1, read on the forward strand.
TCAAAGCCGCCAAGATCCTGAAGTGCAAGAAGGCGTGCGTCGTCGCGGGCAACGATGTCCCCGGGATGACTCAGGAGGAGATGCACAAGCACGTCATCACTGCCCTCAAGCGAGTCAAGCCGATCGCCGAGGACAACGACCTGACTCTGATCCTCGAACCGATGAACATCCGCGTCGACCACCAGGGGCACTGCCTGTACGGCAGCGCCCCGGCGATCAAGATTTGCCAGGAGGTCGACTCGACCCACGTGAAGATCAACTGGGATCTGTACCACATGCACATCACCGAAGGCGACCTGTGCGGCCACCTGCGCGAGGGGATGGAGACCAAAACCATCGGCTACCTGCAAATCGCCGACCATCCCGGCCGCCACGAGCCCGGCACCGGCGAGATCCACTACAACCGCGTCCTCAAAGAAGCCCACGACCTCGGGTATCGCGACTTCGTCGGCCTCGAATGCCACCCGACGGAAGAACTCGCCGCCGCCAAGCGAGTGGCTGCTGCCGATATCTGGTGAGAAACAACGTGGGTGGCGGGGTCAGAAGGCTTTGCGCATGGCCCCGGCGAGGAAAGACGTGGCACATTTCATTGAGCCAATCAGGGGCACTCTGTCGGTTGTTGTGAGTTTGGGTACTCCTCGTCGCGCGTGATCGGGGCCATCCGCAAAGCCTCCTGACCCCGCCACCCAACCGCTTGTTAGGTGCAACTTTGGTATACGGACTTCATGTAGTATTGAATATGAGATTCAGAAACCGTGTGCTTCGCGGTGAGTATGTACCGGGTGCCATTGATATCAAGGGTTGAAGCGCCCACGAAACGAGGAACACCAAGATCAAATAGAGCGTGATGATTTGGGCATAGAACAAGCATATTCGATTCCGCATCGGGACCATCATGTGGCAGACCCAATGGACGAAGATGGTGAACCTCAATGTATCGTTGATTGCTGCCGTAAGGAAAATCGATGTCGCAAAGTTGACACTTAAAGTCGTACTTGGACTTCAATGCACGTGTAATTGCTGTGTCCCGGACGATGCGAGAGATGTACGAATCTGCGCGTGTTGTTGGAGTTCCGCTGACGGTGTTGACCGGAGAGAAGTCGCTTTTGCTCCAGAGCGACTCGAGCGACTGTGCGAGAACAATTGGAATAGTCGTGCCCGATTGTTGTGGGGACCAAGTGTCCTGATACTGAGCTTTGACCATAATTGAGTTTCGTGAAATCTCCCGGCCGAGCGCCAGAAACGATACGAACTGAAGCTCGACGACACGAGTCCCATCATCATGGTCAAATGCGATAGACGTTACCGTACCCCTTGCGAATACGCCGTTGTTCAATGGACCAGTTCGCAGCATAAATGCCAGATCACCGGGTTGCGGCTTCTTTGAGCGGCAAATCCACCCAGTCTCATACGGGATTCCAGCTACTGCGTCCGATTGCACCTGAGAATAGGGGGCGAAAGAATCAGAATCGCGAATTGGATTCCAGAGGAACAGGTATGCAGCCACGAAGTTCAGCCTTTTGTGAAATTCCGTTATCACCAATGCCGCCGAACAGTCGTATTGATCAGCGTGCAGTCTATTGCGGGTGGAACGCGAAATAGCTCATGTCGAATGGTATTCGTTCTCCACTAGATTTGCACTGAGTCAAGATAACATCACAACGTTCCAAAAGTGTCGACGGGGTGGCGGGGGCAGGTGGGTTTGAGGGTGGCCCCGGCTACGCGCGATGTGGCGT
>JANPCU010000112.1:0-23093 GCA_031431195.1 Planctomycetota bacterium
GGCTGCAAGCCTAACCCACGAGACTTACGCCTTTTGACGGGCGAATTGTCCAACGGCTTCCTGAATGAGGCGTTCCTGATCTGCCCCGGTCAAGGCCCGTCCGACCACTTGTTCAGTGGCTTTCGAGACCTGATGAGCCAGTGTCGAGAACAACTCGTCGAGAGCCTGATCCTTCGCCCGGTTAATCTCGGCGATGGCGCGATTCTTAATCGCTTCCGCCTCGACTTCGGCCTGCTTGGTGATGTCGAGCTTCGTGTGTTCCGCGTCACGTCGAGCTTCGGCCAGGATTTCCTTGACCGTATTCTCGACCGCTTCGAGGCGTCCCTTGTGCTCTTTCATGAATGCCGTGGCTTGCACCTTGGCGTCCTCCGCATCCGCAATAGCCTTGCGGATTCCTTCTTCACGGTCGGCCAAAGCTCCGAGGATCTTCGGCCAAGCTGTGTAGTAGAGACCCGCAGCGAGGAGACCGAACACAATCGCGGAAAAGATCGCCAAGTCAGTCCGGAACTCGCCCGGATCCTTGTTGACATCCTTCTCACCGATGTGGGGATGCTCCGCTGCACCTGCAGCGTGACCAGGAGCACTATCTGCCTGGCAAACCCCAGCTGCAATCACGACAGCAACCAGACCAGCGAGACCGTGCCGAGCGAGCCAAGATAAGCGATTCACGAGTTCATCCTGCACACGGTGAGAGGTGATTTGACAGATCAGACTACTTGTTGCACACGACGAGCGCGAAGAATGTAAAGCCTTCGATCAGGGCAGCAGCGATGACCATGGCCACCGTGATTTTCTGAGCGACTTCTGGCTGGCGAGCCATGCTCTCCACGGAAGCGGCACCGATCTTGGCGATACCCAGTGCGGCACCGATCGCCACAAGACCAGCACCGAATGCGCCGCTGAACTCGATCAGCGATTTGCCACCGCCATCTTGAGCCATGGCAGGAGCAGTACAGAGGAAAACGGCGACAAGCGCCACGCAAATCCGAACCCGACTCTTCATCAATCTCTCCCAACAGAAACACGAGTGGTTTTTGAACCGGGACGCGCTGCTCAACACCGAGCAGTCGGTCGCAGACCGGATCGTACAGGTCAGTGAGCGGTTGCATGGCCGTGACCATGCTCCTCTTCGTGGTCATGATCGCTATGACTGTGAATCACAGAGGCCAACCACAATGCCGCCAGGAAGGTGAACACATAAGCCTGCAAGAAGCAGACCGCTAGCTCCAGAACACTCATCAACGTCGATCCCACCGTGACAAAAAATGCCACAGTCCCCCAACTCTGTGCCGATGCGGCAGCGGCTGCGGAGATCATGGCCATCAGTGTCGCGAGCACCAAGTGGCCGGCCACGATATTCGCGAGCAGGCGAATCCCGAGAACTGCGTGTTTAATCACCAGCCCGAGCACCTCGATGACGAAGATCATGATGCAAATCGCATACTTCAGCGGAGCCAGCCACATCGGCAAGTCGAGCTTCGGGATCATGTTGGTCCAGAAGCCGACGACACCCAAGCTCTTAGATCCCGCATAGACCGCGTGAACTAACATGAACGCACCTAGCGTCAATGTGAGCGAAAAGGCCCCCGTGGCAGCCCCGATCCACGGCAGCATGCCGATCAAATTCGAAATTAGAACGAAGAAGAAGACAGTCCCGAGCAGTGGTACGTACTTATCGCCATCCGGCCCAATTGCTGAGCGAGCGATGTCGTCACGAACAAAGACGACCATCCCTTCCAGTGCATTCCAGCCCTTACCCTCGGGGGCTTTGTCAGACCGAATCACACTGGCGAACTTGCGAAAGGCCCAGAAGAGGAAGATCGCGACCACCACCTCGATAATCATCACCTTGGAGATACAGAAGCCGCTATCGGCTGTGTAGAGATTCTTGAGCGTCCCGAACGGCTGAGGAATGACGATCTTCCCAGCCAAGGCTTCATTGTAATCTTTGAGAGAAGCGTGAGGGTGATCTTTCTGCAAATTGACCTTCAGCGAGCCAGGCAAGTCCTCAGTCGACCTATATGTCGGCCGCCACAGGAACTTCGGCACTTCGAAGAAGTAAGCATCCTTGACGTGCAGAATCGGGTCAGCCATGCGTGTTCCGCGGAGCGCGGCCTTTCCCCAATGGAGCGACGAACGTGGAAGAACTGCTCACGATATCGACCACCAGAATGGTTTCAACCGTGAGCGACACCAAAAACAGCGGAACGTGAATTTGAATCAGATTGTCTATCGGCCACCCGGGGTGTGAAAGCTGCCAGGCAGCTGCCGCGATGAGCGGGCCTAGGGTCCGAAACAAGATCGAGGACATCACTCCTGTGAACGCCTGCGGCCCCCCAGTGGTCATGCCGACCACCCAGAGAGCTGTCCCCGCCGAAACGGTGCAAGACACCATCGAGAAGATCGCGAATTCGGCTCCCGCCGACCCGTGATGCTTCCCATTCCACCACCAAGCAATCAGGCCCGCCAAACCCATCACCCCAGCCAGCAGGACCAGCCGAGCAAGGAGAAAGCCACGAGGCAAGGCTCGGATAGCCGCTGACTCGACACCTGCCTGCTCGCTCGCCGACACTTCATCAATCGGACGGGCATCCTCACTCTTTGGATCCGGTCTTTCGGGGGGTGTCGCCATCATCACGCTTCACCAGCAGAATGAGGGCGGTAAATCCCGAGGCAAAGCCGAACACAAACCCAATCAACGTCCAGAAACTGGTTCCGTACCGCTTGTCGAGCCAGTCCCCACCCAGACCGGGCAGCACCATCACCACACAAATCGCCAAGACCCGAGACACCCACTCCATCGCCAACGACTGTTGACGCTGCTGTTGACGACGATCAGGTTTCAGGCTCATGCAATTACTCACTCCACTCAGCCTGTCCTACCCAGACATAATCCGAGTCAGCCTAGCCATAAGAGTGTCACACCGTATTCGCAAATTATCGAGCGAGACCAAGCGGCGTCAAAACACCCAACCGGTTTCCAGTTTGATTCCCACCGGTGGGCGACAACTTCCCAAGAGTGAGATTAGACGGGGACGACTCCAGACGAACTCACTCGGATTGTCCTTCGTGCGACCGATAATCTCAACATCCAGTCCGCTGGCCGCACTCGACTCGCTGGCTGCTACCGCACCTTTTGCCACAACCCGCGATAAATCGGCAGCCCCAGCTGGCGTTTCTTCCGCTCGAAACTGGTCTGGTAATCCATGTCGTGTTCCGGAATTCGCTCCAGGGGGGCGACCAGCTTCTGGAAATCGGGATGGTGATCCATCAATGACTCGATCACCCCGAAGTATTCCTCAACATCGGTCCAGGAGTGCAGCAGCCCGCCCACCCGGAGCAGTCCAGAGGTCTCCTGGGCAAACAGATCGTTAAACACCCGCCGCTTGCGGTGTCGGGCCTTCCACCAAGGATCGGGGAAGTAAACATGCACTGCGTTGACTGATCCGGGTGCAATCAGCTTGCGATAGGCGATATTGACATCGCCGCCCCAGATACGGGCATTCGGCGATTCCAGCTTCAGCAACCGCCGCGAGGCCCTCCGGCCTTCTTTGTAGTCGAGTTCGATCCCGACATAGTTCGTGCCCGGATTCCGCAGGCTCGCCGAATGTGCGAACAGCCCGCGACCGCAGCCGACATCCAGCTCCACGGGGTTCAAGTTTCCGAAGTACCGGCCCCAGTTGAGGCCCTGCGGATGCGACTCGACTAACTCCGTAATCGGCTCGAACCAGGGGCGCAGATCGTCCCGCAACTGATCGGCAGTTTCGGGGCCCTGGTCGTCAGGTTCCGCTTCAGCAGACATACGTGTCATCATCTCGTCGGAGTCGTCTCACTGGTCACTGGCTTAGCCCAAGCACGGACTGCCACACGACTCGCGAGTATAACGAGAGACTCGCGCGGGGTGATGTCTCCCCCCGAGTATTCGCCTTTTTCACACCGTGAGCAGTCCGGCGCTAGCCGCCGATTCCGTTTAGACTGGCCCTGAGGTGACAGTGCAACCGGTGGCTAGCGCCAGCCTGCCCACGCCCTAGACCCCCAGACTTCCGAAGTCTTCCGAGACTTCGGAAGTCTGGGGGTCAGTCTCCACGAACTGCTCACCTAGCGATGATCGGCATCGCTGAAGGAGACGACCTGACCGCTGCCGTTCTGATACGAGAACGACTGGTCCAGACTGCCGACTGCCGCCCCGACATCGTGCAACTCGTGGTGGACGTTGTTCGAGGCTTCCGCCAGACCGGTCACCATGCCCAGGGTGGCAATGGTGCTGACCAGAGCCAACTCGGCCGAGATCACAAAACCGGCTTCATCCTGCCACAGCGCACAAGCGATACGTTGCATTTTCGAACCCTCTGTTGCACATCGGAAACATCTGTTCGAACCGGACTTTCCGGCCCCCCCAGAACCTAGGTCGAGGGCGGAGAGACGCAAAGATTGATTGCCGAAGTGTCTGTAAGAAATACAAGCGGCCAGCCAACACAACGATGGCACCCTAGGTAACGCTTGTGCCGAAAGTGATGAGAGAACTTGCGGGTGGACAAGTGTGACGTGAGTCGCCCTCTGCTTTCTGCCGTGAGCGCTGTACTCACTCGCTGGTCGCAACGATCTCCAGACGCCACAATCCGGACTGCTGTCCCTCGAATCACGGAATTCCCTCTTCCATGAAGCGCACGATCCCACTGCTGATTACCGCGTTGGGCGGCATTGTGCTGGTGGTGGCGTTCTTTATTCCCGCATTTGAGTCGTGGGGGGAAGTCGCGTCGGTCTGGTTTGATATCCTGGCCGCGATCGCGTTCATTCTCGGCGGGGGCAACCTGTTCAAGGTCCACCTCAAGTCCATCAGCGACCGCAAAAAAGGTTGGGGCTTCTCAGCGGTCACGCTCGGAGTATTCCTCCTGATGCTGTTCCTCGGACTGTCCAAGATCGGCAGCCACCCCTCTCCTAGCACCGAGTTCCACGGTGAATCATTGGTCCACTTCCCCCTGGAGTGGATGCCCGAGTATTCGACCAGCGGCCAATTGCGAGAGAGTGCCGCTGACACTCCAATCCCAGCTGCTGTCAAAAGACAGCTGCAAATCGCGGATGGTCAACTACGATTCCGAGGCTGGGTCGATGGATCGCAGTCCGGGACGCTGGATGCGCTGGATGACAAGTTGGCCTGGCGTTGCTCGTGCGAGAAGCTCAGCGAGATGGCTCAACCGCCCGTCGAGCTACGAGGCCTGGTGCGGCATCTCGCCGACCATGACAAACTGGCGTTTCGCGGAGTGATGTCGACTGAAGCAGAACGAGCATTACAGGCGTTGTTCGTGGACCAGCCGTTGGCAGTTCCCGCGATTGCCGAGTTGGCTCGCCGCTCCCGTCATTTGACTTCCACCGCCACGTTGCCTCCGGCGTCATTTCGAGTCCCCGACTCGTTGCAGGGGGTCGTCTCGGCCTCGTCATTCGGGGTGGTGATCACCGGTCCGATGTCGACAGAACTCCGCGACCAGCTGGCTCGGGGGGCATGTCACTATCCATTAGCGAAACCACTGATTCCACAGGGCCGAGCCGCTCTGCTGTCCGACATCGAGCAGCAAGGCCGACCGCTCACGGAATTCCAACGGCAAGCCTTCGAGCGGTACTGCAATAGTCAGTGGAAGATGGAGCTGTTTATCCAAGTCTTGGAAGGCACGGGGGCACCGAAGTCGGGTCTGAAGTCCAACTGCCAGCTGTGGGAGGAGCAACGTGCCGGGGCTCTCGAACTGACCAGAGTGATTCCCGCCAGCGGCGTCTTGGAACCCATGACCGTCGAGCAGCGGGCCCTCTTGATGGCGTACGAACAGACCCCCGCGATGACGGCCTCTTCGCTGCTCAAATTGCTCACAGCAGCTGGACTCTCCACTCCTCGAATGGTCGCCGTCGAGTCGTTCCTGGATCAACTCCCGACGATGGGGGATCGCAATAAGGCGATCTGCATCGAACTGCTGAAAGCCGGTCCGCTGACTCGTGGGCAGCGAGACTGGTTACTGGCCGACGCCCGGTCGCAGTATGCCTGGCGCCGAACAGTCGGCGATCTGTATGTGCAGGCTCACACGAACCTGTATCCGTGGTCGGGCGACTACGCCGAATCGGGGACGCCGTTTGACTGGATGTATCTGTGGGTGCTGCAACCGCTGATGACAACGACGTTCGCACTGCTGGCGTTTTACGTGGCATCGGCAGCCTTCCGGGCGTTCCGGGCCAAGAACCTCGAAGCCACGCTGCTCCTGATCACCGCGTTGATCATCATCTTTCGGGCCACCATGTTCGCGGGGTCTGTCCAGGTCACGTTGCCCGATGACTCGCAGCTGGGGATGGACCGGATCTACGCCTTTGTGATGAGCGTCTTCAACACCGCAGGCAATCGGGCCATCATGATCGGCATCGCCCTCGGGATCGCATCGACCAGTCTCAAAGTGCTACTGGGGATTGATCGGTCGTATCTGGGGTCGGATGATTGAGTCGCACTGCGCTCCGCTGCGCAGAGCCTTCGTGTCGCGGCTAAACGATTTTGTTCGGTCGCTCAACTCTCAACGTTCTTTCACATGCTCCACTTCCTTCAAACACTCGATCGCCGCTGGATCTTCCTGCTGATGGCAGTGGCGGTCGCGGTCCCGACTTTGCTCCGGCTGAAGTTCGCGGAGACTCCGGGCCAGTTCTCGCAGGATGTCTTCAACGAGATCGAGAAGCTCCAGCCGGGGGACAAGGTGCTGATGGCCTGGGACTACGACCCCTCCACGGAAGGGGAACTCAGCCCGATGTCGAGAGCCTTCGCCAAACACTGCGCCGCCAAGAAGGTCAAACTCTACTTCATTACATTACTCCCCCTTGGTCCGCAGATGATCGAGAAGGCCATCAGCGATGTGATCGTCCCCGACTATCCCGATCTGGTCTATGGCGAAGATTACGTGAACCTCGGTTTCAAGTCGGGCAATGAAGGGGTCATCAAGGTCATCATCACCAACCTGCGCGGGCTCTACACCACTGATGCTCGCGGCATCAACATCGACCAGATCCCCATGTGCCGGGACGTGAAGAGCGTGCAGGATATGAAGCTGATCGTGAACATCAGTGGCTCCTACCCCGGCACGAAGGAGTGGGTGCAGTACGCGGTTACCCCCTACAAGAACAAACTCACTCTGGTCGGCGGCTGCACTGGGGTCCAGGCTCCGCTGCTGTTCCCCTACATCCCCGAGCAGCTCAGCGGGCTGCTGGTCGGCATCAAGGGAGCTGCCGAGTACGAACAACTCGTCGTCGACAACTACCTGAAGGACAACCCAAACGATCCCCGCTTCGGCGATGCCCGCAGCCGCATGGGGCCGCAGGCCATTGCCCATCTAGTCATGATCTTTCTGATCGGGTTGGGCAACGTCGTCTTCTTCTGGGAACGGCGCGTGAGACAATCGAGTTAACTCCACGCCCGTTTAGCCGCGACGCGAAGGCTTTGCGCAGCGGAGCGCGTGCCCCGCCGTCCGCATTCGATCCGTCCGCATTCCAATACCGAACCGCCACTCATGTCCACACTTCGCGCGTACTGTCAGCTGTGCCGGATTCCGGCGGTGTTCACGGCTCTCGCCGACATCATGCTGGGCTATCTGCTCACGCATTCCAGTATCGAGTCGGTATCGCAGCTGGCTTTGCTGCTCGGATCCTCCGCCGGGCTGTACCTGTCGGGCATGGTCTGGAACGACATTTTTGACCGGGAGCAGGACGGTAAGGAACGCCCGCAGCGACCGATCCCCTCGGGGCGTGTTTCACTCAAAGCCGCGATCACATTCGCCTGCCTGCTCACCGTGATCGGGCTGGCCTGCGCCGCAGCTGCGGGGTGGAGGAGTCTGGCAGTTGCGGGGATGTTAACCGCGTGTATTTTTCTCTATGACGGCGTGCTGAAGAAGACGCCACTGGGGCCGCTCTTTATGGGCGGGTGCCGGTCCCTGAACGTTATCCTCGGGGCCAGTACCGCCGGAGAGCAGTTCGCCTCCGCATGGCAGTTCCCGCAGTGGTGGGTGGCGGTCAGTCTGGGGGTTTACATTGTCGGCGTGACCTTCTTCGCCAGGACCGAGGCCGTGACCTCGAAGCGGTTCATGCTGATCCTGGGAGCGGTGATTCTCAACTGCGGCTTGCTCGGACTGGCGACGTGGATCAGCGGCGAGACAGCCCGGTTTGGCGATCTGGCCGGTGGCGGCGGTGTCCGCAATCCGAACATGGTGCTACTGGTTCTAGGGATGATCGCCCTGACGATCAATCGCCGTATCGTCTTGGCGATTGAGTCGCCCGAACCGCAGTACGTGCAGTCGGGAGTCAAGATGATGCTGCTCTCGGTCATCATGCTCGACGCCACATGCATCTATTTCAAGCTGGGCGACCCCGGCATGAACTACGCGGCGGCGACGGCCTGCCTCGTCATTCCCGGATTGATTCTGGGAAAGTGGATGTCGATGACGTAGGGGCGACGAGGTGTTGTTGAGTCGGGCACGTCAAGGAGTTGTTTGGGACACAGATGACACTGATTTCCCCAGCGCGGAGTAGCCGCAACCAGATGGGTCAGCCATCAGCAGTCAGCCAGACGGACCCGGCCGGTCGGCATCACTCTTCACCCCCACGGGGTGATCCACCATAGCCCAGGGTCGCGACGCAGGAGCGCACCCTGGGTCGATGGGCCGTGCGAGGACGTACCCTGAAGGGGTACTAAATCACGCTGGATCGCGGGCGAATGGATGTGCTGCCCCTTCAGGGCAGGTCGCTCCGACGCGGTATTTCCCAGGGTGCGTTCCTACATCGCGACCCTGGGCTGGGTTGGTTAACCCCTGCGGGGTACAGAGGGTTTCCAAGCCATCGGTAATTTGCGCAGCATGCGCAGATTTCAGTTGTAGTAGTACAGATCAGGAAGAGGTGATTCCTGAACGAGAGTGGCAATCATGATCGCTGGTCGACCGCTGAATCCATGTACACACCAACTGCCTGGCTGACCGCTACGGAGCCGCCGCAGCCTGCTTTTTCTTCTTCCCGGCCTTCGGCTTGTTGGGGTTGGCTTTTGGCTTGCTGTTCGGGACGGTGGCTTCAATCTGCTCGGCATTCCAGGCGTCATACAGTGCCTGCAGCTTCTTCGCCGTCTCAGGTTGTGCCGCAGCGAGGTCTTTCGACTCGGCCCGGTCGGCGGCGAGGTCATACAGCTCTGGCTTTCCCGAACCGCCATTGGAGACGACAAGTTTCATGTCCCCATGGCGCACGGCCCATTGCGGAGAGAACCGCCAGAACAGCGTCTCATGCGGGCGGGCCTTGTTCGTTCCGGTGACGTACGGCAACAGGTCGACGCCGTCCAGCTTCCACGACGGATCGACCGGTCCCCCGGCAGCTGTCAGCGCGGTGGGGAGGACATCGAGGTTGATCACCGGGTGGTCATAGACTGTGCCCACAGGGATCTTTCCCTTCCACTGGGCGAGGAACGGGACGCGCGGGCCGCCTTCGAAGGTGGTCATCTTGAAGCCCCGCAGGCCACCATTTTGGGAGGTCGTCCCCTGGGTCGGCCCCCCGTTGTCGGAGATGAAGAACACCAGGGTGTTCTCCTCCTGGCCGAGGTCACGGACCTTGCCCAGCACTCGTCCAATCGCATCATCCATCCCCGACATCATGGCCGCGAACAGCTTGCGTTTGGGGTCGGTGATGTTCGGGAAGCGACTCAGATATTTTTCCGGAGCCTCTAGTGGGGCATGCTGGGCATTGAAGGGCAGGTACAAGAACATCGGCTTCGACTTATTCTCTTCGAGCCAGTCGACCGCACGGTCGGCGTAAGCATCGGTGGTGTAGAACTTGTCATCGGTGACCGGTTGCACCTCTGGCGAGACGCGAGAATCGACGAACTGGGTCGGGTGAAAGAACGGCGTATTGGCCAGAGTTCCGTAGAACTGCTCGAAGCCGCGCTGGCCCGGACGATGATCCAGGCTGCCCCCCAGATGCCATTTGCCGATACAGACCGTGGCGTACCCCTGGCTCTTCAGTCGGTCGGCGATCGTGGTCTCTTTCAGGCTCAAGCCTGTCTTGCCACTGGCGATCGTGTTGAACTCATGCCCGAATCGGGTCGGGTACTTGCCCGTCAGCAGCCCGGCGCGCGAGGGGCTGCAATAGGTGGCCGCGACGTATCCCTGCGTAAAGCGTACGCCGTTCTGGGCGATGGAATCGATGTGCGGAGTCGGGATCTGGGTGTTTCCCTGGCATCCAAGTTCTCCCCAGCCGAGGTCATCGGCATAGAAGATCACCACATGGGGCTTCTCGGCAGCCTCGGCGGAGATGCCTCCCGACCACAGTCCGCACAGACAGATCAGCAACAAACAAGAGACGTAAGATCGACACACGTTGCAGTCTCCGAAGGGATGGATCGACAGACACCCGTACAATACACGGCCACATTGCGAGATGCGCAGAGGGGACGGATTATTCTGAATCCACGTCAAGTATTGGCACATTCGGTGAGCGGCACGGCGCTAGCCGCCGGTTCTTCGTACCGCTGTTCTCACTGGATATCGTAGTTAGGCGTTACGCGGTGAGGGGAACCGGCGGCTAGCGCCGTGCCGCTCACAAATCCCCTCACCCCCCGCGCATTTCCCGGCGGAGGGCGGCGAGTTCATCGTCGACACTGCTGGCATGCGAGGCGATTAAGATCGTCTCTTCACGGTACACCAGTGTGGGGGCATCCGCCGGTGCGGTCCGCCGACGCTGAGCGTCGGCCAAGCGGGCCTCCAGGGCGTGCAGCGTGGTCTTCAAGTGATCTCGTGTCGAGACCGCCGCGTGCAGTTGTTGCTCGAGGCCCGCGATCAGGTTCTCGACCTCTTTCTTTTGGGAGAGGGCCTGCCGCGCGAGGTCTTCGCGGTCGTTTTCGAGAGCCTGCCGGGCGCGGCTCATACACTCCCCGCCCTGGATCAGCTGTTCTGAGAGCTGGCATTCAATCTCGGCGACTTTATTGCCCGCCGTGCGGACGCTGCGCTGGGCGCCGGAGATCCCCTCCTGCATCTCGCCGATGATCTCTTCCAGGGTGGCTTCGCGATCCACAGCCCCGTCGAGGAGGGCAGTCAGGTTGCAGGTCACAATTTCGGTCAGCCGGCTGAAGTACGGCATGGCAGAATCTCCCAGCCGGACGCAGCATGCCCTCGCCACGTCGGCCAACAAACGGATTCAGAACTTCATCATGGCGCATCTTACGCGGTGAGGAGTGACGGGGCGAGACGCGACAGCCCGTAGCCGCCCGATTCGCCCGATCTTTTGGGAACGCAAGATGGAGTCGGCCGGATCAAAGGAAATTCGAAAGAGCAACGCTCCGCTGCGCCAAGCCTTCGCGTCGCGGCTAAACGCTTATTCGAACAACGCTTCGATTTTCTCGGATTAAGCTCCGAACACTTGCTCCAGTGACTCCCGCATCACGCTCGCCTCCGGACTGATCTGCTTTCCGGTCGTCGCTTCCGTCCAGTACTCGACCCCGATAATGCCCTGGTTCACGAGCATTCCCAGCCCGTCGATCACCTGACACTTCCGGGCTAGAGCGTCCCGCACGAGGTGCGTCTTCGGCGGATTCGGAATCACATCGGCCACCACCATCCCGGCCCGCAGCGTACTGACATCCAGATCGAGTCGCGCGTCGATGTCCGGGTAGAGCCCGATCGAGGTCGCGTTGATCACAATGTCGACACTCTCCGGAACTTGATATGTCCGGTCCCAAGCCACAAAGTTCACGTCGACCTGCACCCGGTCGGCCAGCAATTGAGCCAGGTCCTCGCCCCGCCGCGTGGAGCGATTGACCAGCGTGATCTTCGTCGCCCCGGCCAGGGCCACCTCGACCCCAATCGCCCGCGCAGCTCCTCCCGCACCGAACATCACGACATGCTTCCCCGTCGGGTCGACGAGTTCCCGCAGCGACTTCACGAACCCCTTGCCATCCGTGTTCTCGCCGATCAGCTTGTCGCCCCGCCGCACCACGCAGTTCACCGCCCCCATCAACGAGGCCGACTCGCCCAGCCCGTCGAGGTGCTGGATCACCGCCACCTTGTGCGGGATCGTGCAGTTGAACCCCCGAAACCCCATCACGCGGGCTCCCTGTACCGCCTCGCGCAGATCGTGCGGGGCCACCTCGATCGTCAGATACCGCCAGTCGAGGCCGTGGTGCCGGTAGGCGGCTTCCATCATGACCTGCGTCGGGTTCTCGGCGACCGGCTGTCCAAAGCACGCGGTCAGTTCTTGCTTGAAGTTGAGTTCTGTGGCCATGAGGCGAGGGAGGCAGAGTGAGGAAGGAGTGGGTAAACGACTAGAGCTAAGCAGAATTCGTCAGAATTCTGGCGTGTCCAAATCGCATGAATCGCAGCAGGCAGAATTCACACGAATACTGCTACGGAGCAGACCGAGCCTTCGCCTTCGCTCGGATCTCTTCTTTGACCTTCGTCAACCGCTCCGGCCACACAAACGTCGGGGCCTGCGACGGGTCGTACCCTTGCAGGTGTCCGGTCAGCCGCGTCGTCGGGTCTGTGTAGACCAACTCCGTCTCGCCAAACACCTCTTCGCACAGCTTCGCAAGTGCCGGGTCGTACTCCTTAAGGAGCACGCGCGTGCGAACATGATTGTGGTCGTGGTCCGGGGCGCGGTTGTTGTCGAACCAGGACTGGACCCCTTCGGCGAAGTATTCGTAGTGGTTGGTGCTTGCGTACTTCCCCTTCCAGAGACCAGCTTCCATGGCATTGTCATACGCCTGCTTCACTCGCGAATCGAACGTCGGATCGACTTTCAACATCCCGCGCAGATGGATGTTGTGCGCGAACTCGTGGATCAGAATGTTTTCGGTCGAGTACGGGTCGCCGGGGTACTTGAGCAGGTTCTCTTCTCCCGACGAGCAGCACGGGTCGGTCTCCGATCCACCGGTCCCGCGAGCCCGGGCGTCCCAGTAGTCCTTGGGCGTCAGCTGGGCGAAGTCGGGCAGGTCGGTGGTGAACTCATTCCAACTGATGATGCACATCCGCGACCCGCTCTGGATCATGGCGTCGCGGACATCGGGGCGTTTGGCCAGCATCAGGTTGATAAGGAACTCCGCCTCGCGCAGGGCATAGTCATTGACGTGGGCAGAGGCGACGATCGGATAGCCATTCGCGCTGATCGACTTGGTATAGAACTCGGGCACCTTCCACTCTGCCGGAGGAGCCACAATCGGAGTGAGCGCGGACGTGGCGGGTTCGGGCTGCACAACGCCCCAGACCTTGGTCAACAGCTTCTCCATGTCCGGGTCGTGCTTGACCAATTCTTCGTGGTTGAACGGGTAGAAGTCGTTGCGAGTGAAGAACGCCTCCGAGGTCTCCGCGAAATACTCCATCGGGTTCGTCATGGCGTACGCCTTCTCCCGCCGGATCGGGATGCCGGTCCCACTCCAGCGTTCGACATTGTCGTACGACTGGCTGTCCTTGGCATGGGCGTAGGCGCTCGCGATGTCGTCATTATCGAACCCGAACACCTGGTCGTGGTAGGCATGGGCCAACTCATGGAGAGCGAAGTTCGGCATCCGGTCGAGTTCCTTCTCGAACGTCATGATGTTGGTGAACTCGACTCCCTTAACCATGTCGGGGTTCCGCTGCTGATCGACCAGCCACTGCCGACCCGGATGGTACTCCGCACTCGGCCGAACGCCGGGATAAAGGGGGGAGAACCAGAGCGTGACCACGCGCAGCTTCTCGACTGCCGGGGCCGGGACGACTTTGACGACCTCTTGCAGCTGCTGCTTAAGGAGCTTGAGCGCGAGTTCCGTTTCGGCGGGGCTGTCTTGGAGGAGCGACATTTCGACCTGGACCGTCCAGCCTTCGACGATCTTCTTCTCGTAGGCGCGGGGAACGGTTGCAGCTGGGTTGTCCTCGCCGAGAACACGTTCCGGCCCACTGATGCAGAGGCTCATCGCGACCAGTGCGGACATCACAGTAAACTCGACACGCAACGGCATAGTCCGACTCTCCAGCGGGAAACAGTGACACCCAGACGATTGAGCCTAAGTGGGCCTTCAGCGAGTGTCAATCATGGCCGTGACGGTGGTGTGGTCGACAGACCTGTCGGCGATGTCGCTCCGCGACTCGCATTCGCCGTTTTAGCGGACTTGTCGAGTGGCGGTCGAACCCATACGGCTGCATCCGTGAACCGACTTGTGTGTTTTGAGAAACTGCACTGTGGTTTCATCATCCACCGAGGCCGAAGCCATCGGCAAAAAACGAATGGCAAGCGAATGATCCCGTACACAAACAGGCCGAAAATAGGTAAAATCACTGAACTTGGCCTGAGGGAATGGCTTCAAGCTCTTCCTGATCGAAGGACTGTACCCATATCCGCTACCGGGTGGATTTATTGCAATGGCTCATTGCGGAATTGCAATTCAGTACCAGTTATTGCAATACTGCACGTCGGGAGTGCAATTCGGATGGGTTGTTTCAGAACAGACTGTTCGCGGATTCATCGTCTGGAGAGAGCGTGGACGCCAGTAAATTTACACATCCAACGGGTGAGTTAGTTGAGATTGAGCGTGCGGATCACCCAACTCGAAAAGACTGGGCGTTCATCCCGTCTGACTTGCCACCGAAATGGGAATTTGACAACAGGCTTTATCCCTTGCTCATCGAGGCCCGTGAACGTCTGGGCGAACTGAATGGCATTGGCCGGACCCTTGATGATCCTGAGTTGCTTTTGCAACCACTCCAAAACAGAGAGGCGATCACATCATCTCAGATTGAGGGAACGTTCGTCACGCCAGAACAGTTACTGTTGTTTGAAATGGACCCCAGTGAGGCAACTCAAGCAAGTGAGCCGAAGGCGGCGTGGAGAGAGGTCCTCAACTACAACGATGCGATGAACGCTGGACTTCAAATGATTTCCAATAGGCCGATTGGGAATCATGTCATCCGATCGATGCATTCAGTCTTGATGACAGGCGTACGCGGCAGGGATGCGTCCCCCGGAAAGTTTCGGACACGGCAAGTTCAGATCGGTTCCAGCGCGCGATACATTCCTCCGCCCTGCACCGAAGTGGATCGATTGATGACCAACCTGGAGGAGTACATCCAGTCAACCGACAAATTGGATCCGCTGGTGAGATGCTTCATCGTCCACTGTCAGTTTGAATCGATTCATCCATTTGAGGACGGAAATGGTCGTGTCGGTCGAGTTCTTTTGGCGTTGATGATTTACAAGTTACTGGGCCATCACAGCCCTTGGCTCTATCTGAGTGCGTACTTTGACCGATTTCAGGACGAGTATTTCTCGAACATGTTTCAGGTCAGCACCACGGGATCATGGAGTCAATGGGTGGAATTCTGTCTTCGAGCCACAGTCTCTCAATCGAACGACGCGATTCGCCGATGCGAACGCTTCCGGCAGCTCAGAATCTCGTTTCACGAGAGGGTCGTCTCTCCGACACCACGTAGCCATCAGCTAATAGACCGGCTGTTTCGAACTCCGATCGTTCGTCCGTCATCAATCAGCAAGAACATGAGCATTCACTACAACACCGCATCGGCTGATATCGACAAGCTTGTCACAGTCGGCATCTTGAAAGAACTTGCTGGACTCCGGCCAAAGACATTTTACTCACCCGAGATCATGGATATTGCCTATGAGACCGACCGCTAATCGTTCCATCTGCTGCCCAGTTAATCGAAGCCCTTACCGAATCCAGCCGCCGCCGATGACCCGGTCGCCGTCGTACATAACCAGAGCCTGACCCGGAGCGACGCCCATCTGGGGTTCGTCGAACTCGACGTGAATCTGATCGTCACCGGTGACTGTGACCGTACACGGCCCCGGCGTGTGCTGGTAACGGATCTGAGCGGCACAGCGGACCTCGGTCGGAGGTTTGGCGACGAGCCAGTTGAGCCGGTCGGCATCGAGTGACGACCGTCCGAGGTCGGCCTTGGTTCCGATGACCACGCGGTGCGTGTCTGGTTCGATACGCACCACGAACCTCGGCTCTCCGAACGCAATGCCGAGTCCCTTCCGCTGGCCGATCGTGAACTGTTGGAACCCGGTGTGCTGGCCCAGAACCTTGCCGCTGGTGTCGACCAACTCTCCCGCCAAGTCCTGCTCCCCGCGATAGCGCGTCAGGAACCCGGCATAGTCGTTGTCGGGGATGAAGCAGATTTCCTGCGAGTCGGGCTTGTCCGCCGTTTGAATCCCCGCCTGCCGCGACATCTCGCGGATCGCGGGTTTGGTGTAACCACCGACCGGGTAGACCACATGCTGGAGGATCTTCCGCTCGATCCCGAACAGCACGTACGACTGGTCCTTGTCCATGTCGAAGCCCCGGAACAGACCCGGTTGGTCCTCGCCCACATCCTTCAATTGAGCATAGTGGCCGCTGGCAATGCAGTCGGCCCCGACCTCTTGAGCGAACTCCCAGAGCTTCCCAAACTTCAGCCAGATGTTACACATCACGCAAGGATTCGGCGTCCGTCCGGCAAGGTACTCGTCCGCGAAATAGTCCTTAATCTTGCTGAATGCATCCTGAAAGTTCAGGGCATGAAACGGGATGTCGAGCGCATCGGCCACGCGGCGGGCATCCGCGGCATCCCCCGCGCTGCAGCACCCCTGATGATGCGGCTTGAGCGAGACGATCGGCAGTTGGCCGACCTCGCACGTCGGTTCGTCGGCGACGCCGGAGCGCATGAACAGCCCAATCACCTCGTGCCCCTGTTGCTTGAGCAACCAGGCCGCAGCCGAGCTATCCACCCCCCCGCTCATCGCCAGCACCACACGCATCGAACCGAGTCCTTCTCTGAAATCCCACTGGTGTATCTGACGATGATTCTAGCAGGAGGTCGGACAACAGGCACGGAAGCCACAGTGAGCGGCACGGCGCTCGCCCCACGGCACGGACTTTACCCAGCCCGACGCGTCACGGCCTGTGAAAAAAATCGTCCCCTTTCGTCCCATTCTGCACGGCTGAGAAGGCGGGGGTGGCGGGGTCAGGAGGCTTGACGGAAGGCCACGGCGTGGTGCTGTCCAATTCGAGCAGATACAGAATCTGTCTGCAGCTGGCACAGACAGGAATGTCTGTGCCACTGAGCGATCGGGCAGACATTCTTGACTGCCTCAACGGCAAACCAAGTCGGAATCTGCCATGAGGTAACGAATGCCCCCGTGAGAACACCCTGCCCTCCAGAAATACTCGCCAATTCGTGGAAATCTCGTGACCCCCTCTTGAGAGAGGAGGCCGGGGGTGTATATTCAATCCGTTCGCATGCGAACGTTCTCCGCTCAAAAGTCACTCGCACGAACCCCCTGAGGAGACAATCGATGATCCCGAGCGAACCTCCGATCATGGAAGTCTACTCCGTCGGACTCACGACCGTCGTGGGTTTTGGCGGGCGGGATCTGCTGGATACGGTGAATCTCGCGGCGTGCCGAGAGGAGATCGTGGCTCTGATCGCCCGTGAGCACTGCCGCGTGCTGGCGTTCGATCTATCGGGCGTGAAGTTCATTCCGAGCGGCCTGTTGGGCTTGTTGGCCTCGATTCGACAATTGGGGGCCGAGGTGCATCTCTACAATCCCTCGGACGATGTGCGCGAGGTGTTGGCCGTGACCAACCTGGATCGACTCATGCCGATCTTCGAGGTCGATCTCGGGGAGTGATCCGCGTATTCGCTCCGTTCCAGAGTTGTTGTTCTCCATCCATGCCGATCCTCACATAGATCGACGTCGATGAGTGAGGTTCGCGGATCCAATCCTCCCCAACACACTGATTCTGTATCCGCATCAAGACTGGCGACCAATTCACTTTCGGGCTGAAAGTTGTTCTGTCGACATGAGAACGTCCTCCGATGAGTTCCTCGCGATTTCCTCCCCCGATGATGCCGGGCTGATCCCGGACCGCTGGAATCGCGTTCTGGCTCTGGCCCACAAGATCACTCAAACGCTCCTGCCGGGACTTGCCTTTCAGGTCTCCGTGCGAGGGAAAACGCCAGGCGAGTACCAGTTCGGTCGGCAGGCCCCCAGCCCGACCGCTCCTCGACTGCGACCAGATGCCATCTTCCTGTCGGCCTCCCTGACCAAGCCGATTGTGGCCATGGCCACGATGCTGCTTGTGGAGCGCGGAGAGATCGCGCTCTCCGATCCCATCTCTGACTACCTGCCCCAGCTGAACGACTCCTCCAAGGCGGGGATCACGATTCGGCATCTGCTGACCCACACGTCGGGATTGCCGGACCAGCTGCCGAACAATCGCGCCCTGCGAATGACGAAGGCCCCGCTGTCCCAGTTCGTGGAGGGGGCCTGTCGCGTGTCGCTCGACTTCCCCCCGGGCCGCGGTGTGCAGTACCAGAGCATGGGATTCACGCTCTTGGCGGCCATCATGGAGTCGGTGACACGCACCAAGCTCCCCGTGTTTTTGGAGCGGGAGATTTTCGCTCCCCTGCGGATGAAGGACACCGTCCTCGCTGCCCCGACCGAGTGGTTTTCGCCGGGAGGCAAGGCTGAGCGTCTGGCGCGGGTCGATGTTCCCGACGAACAACAAGGCGGCGATGACTGGAACTGGAACAGCCGCTACTGGCTGGAACTCGGGGCTCCCTGGGGCGGCATGCTGACCACGACCGGCGACATGATCCGCTTTGGTCAGGTGATGCTCGACGGCGGCTCCAACGGATTGGTGAAGCTGTTTTCACACGCCACAATTCAGGCGGCGACCTCGAACCAGTTGCCGTTCTACCCGGATGTGCCCGAGGGGGATCGGCGCTGCCGGGGTTGGGGCATGGGCTGGCGCATGAATTGGCCTGCTCACGCAGCCTCGTTTGGCGATCTGCTCGGGCCTCGAACTTATGGCCACTGGGGAGCGACGGGGACGCTATTCTGGATCGATCCTGATCGCTATGCGTCGGCGGTGCTGCTCTCGACGTTACCGCTGGATAAGCAGAGCGGGCTCGCACTGACGAAGTTAAGCAACGCGATCGTGTCGGCGATACGCTGAGACTGCATGCAAGCCCCCTGGTTGCAACCAGGGGGCTTAGCGAAATTGGTCAACTCACTCCGTCGGCTCTTCCGACTCATCGCATTCGCCGAGGATGTTGTCCTTGAAATAGGCCCACTCGGCATCATCATCGGTCAGCAGTTCAATCGGGTACGGCTGGGCCTGCTGGGGCATCGCATTAATCCGATGGGCCGCCTCGTCAATACCGCTGGAGTAGAACACCCACTGCCGCGACCCATCGTTCGTAATCACGCAGGCGAGTACCGACTGGAAATCGGGCTCCAATGCGACCAATAACAGATCCTCGAAGTCGTCGATCGCCTCGACTGCTGCATCCGACGGCATTCCCTGCGCGTCCGACTCATAATTCCAGTTCACCAGCAACAACTCCGGATACCCGCTGACATCTTCCACCGTCCGCAGCTCTGACCGAAAACGGATCATCAACGGCTTCTCGTTGTTCTCCCCTTCGGCCATCGCCCAAAGATCAAGTTTGACGGCAGACTGCACTTGTGCGGACAACATGGCTCTTCCAGAAGCGATGAACGGTGGGGGCGAACTGGGCCGAATTGACGCGGGGAGCATGACAGCCGGTCATCGCGTTTGCAACCAGTCCTTCGTCGGCGATGTCGCTCCGCGACTCGCATTCCGTCGACGGGTTGATTTGTCGTAGGAAGTCTCCTCTCCGTCGAGGGGCCATCGGCGGAAGGAGTCTCAGTCGCGGAGCGACGTGAGCGACAGGAGGCGATGTCGCTCTGTGGTCGAGACCGGTATTATCCCACTCTCCCTGTTCCGACCCATCGAAGGAGCCCGCTCATGCGTCCGTGGAAATTGTCACTCAGTCTCGCTTGTCTCGCCTTCCTCTTGGGAGTCGTACAGACCGCCTTGGCTGTCGACCCTCCTGCAGGGGTGACATTCGAAGTCGGTGTCGAATACTCCAATCCCGACGACCAGCATCTGGCGATGAACATCGCCTTGCCGAAGGGCACCACCGCGCTCCGGCCAGTGATCCTCTGCATTCATGGCGGCGGGTTTCGCGCGGGGAAGCGGGAGTCGTATGACGGACTGTGCCAGCAGCTGGCCGAGCGCGGGTATGTGGCGGCGACGACCTCGTATCGTCTGGCCCCCAAGTATCAGTTCCCCGCCGCAATTCACGATGTGAAGGCCGCTGTGCGGTTCTTGCGGGCGAATGCGGCGAAGTATCAGATCGATCCGGATCGCATGGGCGTGGTTGGTGGCTCGGCAGGTGGCCACCTGGCTCAGTTCCTGGGAGTGACCGGCGGCGTGGATCAGTTCGAAGGGGACGGCGGGCATATAGGCGTCTCCAGCCGGGTCAGTTGCGTGGTCAACTTTTATGGTCCGAGCGACTTTACGAAGTCGTACGGGAAGAGCGTGGATGCGGCGGAAGTGCTGCCGCTGTGGTTCGGCGGCGACCTCAGTACGAAGTTGCAGCAGCACCAAATCGGGAGCCCCCTCAACTGGGTGACTCCCGAAGCGGCACCGACACTCTTAATTCATGGCACCGAGGACAAATACGTGGCCTTCGAGCAGACCGAGTGGCTGCTGGCCCGTTATCAACAAGTCGGGGCCGAAGTCGAGATGCTGAAACTCGAAGGCGCTGGCCACGGCTTCCAAGGGGCCGATGCCGAGAAGGCCCACGCCGCCATGTTTGAGTTCTTCGACCAGCACCTTCGGCAATAGCGCGTTGTCGCGAGTCGTCTTGAATCTCAGCCACCCCCAGCGACACTCGCGGAGAACGGGGAATCAGAGATCGTCTGGCGAAGGCGGATCGAGTGGTGGGCAGAGCCTGCGCGGTGTTGGACTTGCCGCGTCCGTCCGGTAAGCTCGTCTCACTGCCTAGAGTTCCCGCTAGACCTTCCCGAGGAAGACCGATGGCTCGCTCGATTCCCGCACTTGTGCTTGGCCTTGGTGTCTCGATCTGGCTGGCGGGCCATACAGTAATGGCCGGGGAGGTCACGCTGACTCAGTCCCCGAACTCCGTCTGCGTCCGCATCGACGGCGAGGTCTTTACCGTTCTGCATACCTCTCAGGACTGGCCCAAGCCGTTCTTCAATCCAGTGACAGCTGCGGGGGGAATCGAACAGCTCGCCCAGGATGTGGCCGAGCCGAGCGGCGAGCCGGGGCTGCCGGGGAGCCGCGTGATGGTCTGTCGCGAGGATGCCCAGCTGCGCGTGCTGGAGAAGGCGACCGCGGGACTCGTGAATCTTGGTGAGGTGATCGAAGTCCGCGAAGTGAAGCGGCCTTGGCTGTGGGTGCCGGAGAAGAACGGCTGGATCAATGAGGCCGATGTGGCCCCGCTGGGCAGCACGGTGACGCGGGTCATTCAGACCCACCCGACCAACGGACTCGCCAAGGATCACCCGCTGTACTACGACCACCCGCATCACAAGGGGGTCTGGATCTCTGTCGACGAAGTCAACGAGATCAAGTTCTGGGCCGAGCAGGGGATCATTCGCAATGTCTCCGTGACGATCGACCAGGCGAAAGGCGAGTGGGCCGGTATGACGCTGGTGAACCACTGGCTCGACACCGACGAGTCCCCCTTGCTGAAGGAGACCACCCGCGTCCGCATCCTGGCCGACCGCACGATGGCGTTCGACATCGAACTAGTTGCGGTCAATCAGCCGGTCACGTTCGCCGATACCAAAGAGGGCCTGTTCGGCATCCGGCTACCCAACAGCATGCGCGAGAACTCCGGGGGCGGACCGATTGAGAACGCCGAGGGAATGAAGTCCACAGCCAACTGCTGGGGCAAAACTTCGACCTGGGTCGACTACGCCGGTCCAGTCGGGAAGCGAAATCTGGCCGTTACGCTGTTCGACCATCCGAGTTCATTTCGCAAGTCCCGCTACCACGTCCGCGACTACGGCCTCTTCACCGTCAGCCCCTTCGGCGAAAAGTCGTACACCAACGGAGCCCAGCCCGCCGCCCCTGTCCAACTGGAACCAGGCAAGTCGATCCGCCTGAACTACGGGCTGCATGTGCGGGATTACACCGGTGATACCAAGGGAGCCGCTGAGGCGTACCAGCGGTTCGCGGCATTATCGCGATGAACCAACCTCATGCGAGTCACTGTGTCAGCCAGAATTTCACAGGGGCTGTGCGCTGATGTAGACTTCACTCCGAACGGATTGAGACGTACGACGGACGTCCTCGTCCGTCGCTCTGCGAGGCTTTCCTCACGGACGGACGAGGACGTCCGTCCTACGAAATGTCTCAGTGCTCCCCGCGAGAAGTATGATCATCCCTCGCTACGCATCGGGTGACTCGTCCGACTCACTCCCCCGCACCGGCTGGCGCGAGTTCAAATACGACTCCAGCAAGACCTGCGCTGCCAGCATATCCAGCTTCTTCTTCCGCTGCTGACGAGACAGATCCAGCTCAATCAAATGGTCGATCACCACAGCTGTGGTGCAGCGTTCATCGTGCATCGCAGTGGGCAGACCGAGTTGGCAGTAGAGCCAGACGGCAAAGCGGCGGCAGTGGGCGGACTTCTGGCTTTCGAGGCCGTTCATGTGAATCGGCAGTCCGATCACGATGCCTTTGACGACGTATTCCTCGCACCAGTGTTTGATTTGTTTCAGATCCAGAGCGGAGGTGCGGCGGGTGTAGTTCTCGAGGGGGCTGGAGATCGTTTGCTCCGGCGTGGAGATGGCGAACCCCATCCGCTTGTCGCCGTAGTCGATCCCCAGCAGCCGACCATGCGCGGGTGGCTCGGGAAATGTCGCCGCCTCTGGCGTCTCAGCAGCGGGGTTCGGCGGACTCGGGTCTGGCTCGGGGGGGGTAGTCATGTCGGATAGTGTATCGAAAACATCTGCGAGGAATTGACACCAACACTTTGAAGAATGATTGATCACCGCAGAGAGCGCAGCGCGGCTCTGCCGCAACCGAAAAGGGAAGCCATCAGCAGTCAGCCAGAAAGCCATTCCACATCGCCCCGACCTCGGCACCCCGATGGGTTCACACATCACAGCCCTGGGTCGCGACCACCGGTCGCGCACCCTGGGTCAACACGCCGTGAGGAAACGTACCCTGAAAGGGTTCTACACGTCGCGAGCGGGTGTGCCGCCCCTGCAGGGTGGGGTCTTCGGGG
>JANPCU010000113.1:0-2072 GCA_031431195.1 Planctomycetota bacterium
CGGGAGTGGTCATGCGTTGCGAGTGCGCCTCGATCAGGTCGTCGTGTTGATCGCGGCTGATCTCGCGGTGATCGGCCTTGGCGCTCAGGCACTTCGCGCGCAGCGGGCAGTCGGCACGCGCGCTCACCGGGGCGGCATTGTCATGTCGGGTGGGACAGGCTCGCTGGGGAGCGCTGGCCCACCATGTGCGATGGGCTGCGGAGTGGTGGGCTACGTGACGGGCAATGCGCTCCCCAACCCCCACGGGCAGCTCGGTTCCACGAGATGGAGGCTCGCCCCCCAAAATAGTCGGATGAGACCAGCTGGTCGTGCAGCTCTGCGGGGACGGGTTGCGAGAGGTCCGCGCGGCGCGCCGGATTCGTCGCGGGACCGGGTGACTTGCTCGGTGCGAAGAGCGTCACGCCGCGCTCTTGGAGGGCGTGCAGGTTGATGCCCGTGAGTGACATCGTGTCGGCTAGAACTTCGCTCGGCGGCTGCGACGTTTTGGCGAGCGGGGCGGCGTCGGCCCTCTGGTTCTACGGGGCATACCCGAAGCACCATCCGGCTCACGCCGGACGCTCGCCGGATGTCTCGTTCCACTCCGCGCGAGGGTTCGTCATCGCGATCACCTCGCAAGCGACGATCAATCCGCTGGCCATATCGACCGTCGCCAGCGGTGTGTAATTCGGAGCGAAGCCGCCGTCCCTATTCGGCGACACGCGCTCAGACTTGTCAGCCCCGTGGGATAGGCTTCCAGCCTGTCATCTCCTGAGACATGACAGGCTGGAAGCCTATCCCACGGTCAGCATTCTCTGCCCCCTCTCCCCACAGGTGACATGGCCTGGGGAGTGAACATCACTGGGGGAGAGGGCCGGGGTGAGGGGGACAGAGCGAGAGACGTCGCCCCCTCACCCCACCCTCCTCCTCACAGTCGAGACGGTTCCGAAAGCCGCATCGATTGTCGGGGAAAGGGAGCAGAGAGGGCCGGCGACTGCCAAGGGGCCAAGGCATTCGCGTCTCCCACGAGCCGCTCCTCGTCGTCATCGGCAGCGTCCTGAGCTTCCGCTGGGGCCTGCAGCTGCGCGAACTTCTCGGCGAGTTGCTTTCGCAACGCGGCCAAGTCCTCGACCTTCCGCGTGCCATCGAACGCCAGCTGTGCCAACGTCACCAACCCGAGTTCGCGAGCCACTCGAGTTATACAAAATGAGTAATTTGTTAAACACGAATCAGAAGGGAGAATTGGAACATGAATCGCTACTCATCGTCGCTCATCCGATTCAAAGCGAACCCTGCTCTGATGATACTTCTCGCGGGGAGCACTGAGACATTTCGTCGGACGGACGTCCTCGTCCATCCGTGTGAAAAACCTCGCAGAGCGACGGACGAGGACGTCCGTCGTACGTCTCCATTCGTCGCGCGAGAAGTATCGTGGTTATTATCGAATATTAGTGTTCCAAGATTTTGACTGAACACAAATACTGTATCTGCACTCTACCAATCTGTACGAACAAGTTTCTCAAACAGGTTCTTCAGTCACATCGGCCCACCACGCTGGAGTCAACATCGTACTGAGTAGATTCAGTATTCGTGTTGAGTGAGGAGATTGGAACACTAAACTCCACTGAATACCGCTAATCTGAAGCAGTATTCGGCGGGGAATATAATTAGCGGTAATTCGCGAATATTCGTGTTTCATTTTCCACTCCGTCCGCAGGTTAAAATGAAGACTTATTTCGAAACGTACTCAGCGTCGTGTGATCGATCGTCCGCCCCTCGGCCAACCACCGAAAATCCAGCCGCACCGACAACGCCTCCTCGAACGCCCGACTCGACCGAATCCGCGTCAAGAGTCCATACATAATGACGCTCGCCAATACCCGTGGATGAATCGGCGGCTGACCCTTCGAGAGGTCATACCCCGCCTCCCAAGCCGACCAATCGTTCCGCGATAAAATCTCATCCCACATCCGCACCGGATGCTCAAGGCCGATGACCTCATCCAGCCGCTAGGAAAATAACACCATCTGCCCCCGCTCCTGCGGCGGCTTCGCCCCATAGTCCATCGCTCACCTCCCCCTCCGCCGCCACAAACC